>DASZPV010000014.1:0-16342 GCA_035549875.1 Caulobacterales bacterium | reverse complement strand
TGCTGATATTGGAGCCACGTGAAAAAGCGCATGCAGGTGACCGGACCATGGGCGCTAAGACCCGCCGCCAAGGCATAGATCCAGGGTGGATCCGCCGACAGAACCAAAAATGCCGGCTTGGACCGCATTGGCGCCTTTCCGAGTCCGCGCGGATCGGCATGCGCGTCCACAAGTGCGCGCGCGGGCGCCAGCCTTCCATCCGCGAAGGCTTCGCGGCGCGTTTGCGCCGCCGTTGCGCGCTCGAAAATCCATCTCTCTTTCGTCACAATATTGAGACCGCGTCCCTTCTGCTCCAAGCTTGTTCAACTTGGCCTGTTCGATTGACCGACCAGCTCGCTACCATAGCGGCACCACCCAAAAATGAGCGCGCCCGCGCCGTAGGCGATTGAAAAAAGCGCCATGCGCTCCAATGGACTCCATCCGACAAGCAGGCCGATGGCCTCGCTCCCGATCGCGGCGGCTCCGGCCAGCGCAAGCGGCGCCAACGGTTCTGGCGAGGACACTAGCTTGCGCGTCGCCGGCGCCATGCAAACGAGCGACGCTACTGAGCCCGCAACCCCGCTTACAATGAAGCCGATCGGCACCGCAGCCATGCCAAGCACGGGAAGCAGAGACAGGCCGACGCCGACAGCGAGTACGAGACAGCCTATGTTGATTGCCAACACCAGGATCGTTCGCTTTTCCAAAAGCAAAATCGTTTCGATGAGGGCGTTGCGGGTGATGTGCGTGCTGACGGCGAACACGATCGCCGCGAACAACGCGGCCGAAGGACGCGCCGCTTCACCGGGGATGATAAGCGCCGCCAAATCCCCGCCAAATACGACCGAACCGAACAGAATCGGGGCGACCACGGCGGTGAACGCCAACATCATCGTTCGGTAGCGCGCGTTCGCCGCGCCGGAGGACTCGGAATCAAAATCGAACAGGATGTCCTGCAGGAAGGCGCCCAGCAGCACGCCGGAGAAAAACGACAGCGCCCGAACGTACAAATCGGACACGCCGATGTAGCCGCCGATGTGGTCATCGGTGAAGTGCATATTGCTGAGCGACAGTATCCAGCGGTCGGACATCGACAGCAAAGAATTGACCAGGGCGCTAATCATCAAGGGAAGCCCGAACCGCAAGACTTGGCCAGCGGCGTCCCAGGAAAATGGAGTCCTTGGCGGGATGCGATGGCGAAAGGTGAACAGGGCGATCGATGAAACGATGACATGCGTCGCCACCAACGCGCAGAGCGTCACCTGCGCATCGCGCGTCAAGTAGCCTACCGCAGCGCACACCAGCAGCGTCGCGATACCGCGCCCCGCCTGAACCAGCACAACCATGCGGTAAAGACTGCGTGCCCGCCCCAGCAGAATCAAAAAATCGCCAAGCGCTTGGACAATGGCGATCGCCGCAACCAACGATGCCGCGACCCCCGCCGGGCCGCCCGGGCTCAAAAGCTGGAGCGCCCCGCCGCCACAAAGCAGCAGCAGCGCCGAAAGCACATAGAGGGTATAGATCGAGCCGAACTTTTCCTGCTCGGCCCAAAAGCGGAAGGCATAAAGGCGCAGCCACTCGAAAGCGAGCGCTGAAGCGAACACACTTGCCGACAAAGAGAGCCCGATGGTCTTGTATTCCGCGCCGCTAAACAGACGCAGCAGAGTCAGGGTCAACAGCACATTGCATCCGCCCCCGACGGCGCCGGAGGCGAAAAAGGTAATCGTTCGTCTTACCGGTGGGCGCAGTGTGACGCGCTCTTGATAATTCATGGCCCCGCCGACCGATTTGCCCACTGCGGCGCGAAGTGCTTTTCCGGACACTGACGGATGGCCCCCAACCAGAGACAAATACATCCGAACGCGGCGCCCCGAAACAAATCCTCTTCTCGCGGCACTAGATGAGGGCGTTTTGTCCCGACCCTGACCAAATAAGACGCTGCGATCAATGTCCCGCCTACCTATGTGACTTCTGGGCGTCACAGCCGGCCGACCGCACACATCCCCGCGCCGCACTTCGAGCGAAGACTCGTTGCCGCCTCGGCGCCCCTCTAAGCGCGCTTGCCCGTAAGCGACGCACGATAATCTTCCCCGTTTGCTGACATTTGCGCGGTACCTTGCGATTGCGTCCGCTTTCCGGATCATCGACGACGCTACCGATAGCCCTCACCCATTCTTCAACTCTTCCGCTATCAAAAACGCTTGTGATGTTGCGTTTGTGTATAGAGTTCGCCTGAGGGGCGAGGACACCGCCGTGCGCGGCCGATGTCAGACTGCACTCACGTCCAACAAACAGAGAAACTGCCGCGGCGCAAAGCCGGCCAAACCCGCGGCCAATTACGCTTATCTGGAGAAAGGCGTTGCGCACAATTCATCTACCAGACGAATTGCGCGCCTCGCTGGGAGATTCTTGCGGGCGATGTCGAAATCAGTGCCCAAGTTTCTTGCGATGCCTGTCGCGAAAACATCACCCCGCATCGTTTGTTGATTGCCTGGCGCCGACACCCCTTACCAACCGAATCTGATGCGGCTATCAGAAGAATTGCGCTAACAATTTACCCCTCGGAGCGCGCGTGCGCGGGGACCTACAAGTCACAAGTGAAACATGCTCGCGTGTGTTCGGGGCTGATCGAAAAGTGATACGATGATAGCGCGACCTACCCTCCTTCTTGATACTTCATCGCGCTAGATGAGCCGACTCGCGCCTCACCCGTTCGCGCTCGCCATGCAGGTCGCCACAAGCGATGGCGCCGCCGCCTTCGTTGTCTTGGCTCAGCTGCGCTGGCATTGCGAATGACCGTGACGGACTCCCTCCTACCGACACGCCCGCCGTTCGAGGCGCATCCGCGTCTCGCGAGCCCACCAACACGCGTAGTCATCGTCTACGACTTCGGCTTTATGAACGGCGGCGCGGCGCTCGTGGCGATCCAGTCCGCCATCGCATTGGCTCGCCGAGGCGTGGCGGTGGACTATTTTTGCGCCGTCGGGCCGCCTGACCCAGCGCTCGCGGAAGCTGGCGTGCGCGTCACCTGCTTGAATCAAGACGCATTCGCCGACGCGCCGGATGTCCCGCGCGCTCTTTTGGAGGGGTTGTGGAATCCGGCGGCGGCGCGCGCGTTCAGACGTCTGCTGTCGACCATCGACGCCGAGGGCGCGATCATCCACGTCCACGGCTGGACGAAGGCGCTCTCCGCCAGCGTCCTCGATGCGGCGCTTCGCACGCCGATGCCGACCGTCGTGACCCTGCACGAGTATTTCACCGCCTGCCCCAATGGCGGCCTCTACAACTATCAGACCCAAAGCCCCTGCACGCTCAGGCCGATGGGCGCGGAATGCATCGCCACGCACTGCGATTCGCGCGGCTACGGCCACAAGCTATGGCGCGTCGCGCGCCAGGCGATTGCCCAACACGGCGCTGGCGTTCCCGGCCGGCTGCGCCATCTGGTCTATATCTCGGAGTTCTCGCGCGGCGTGCTGCAGGCGCACCTGCCAGGCGATGCGCAATGGCGCATGGTGCACAACCCGATCAACGTCGTTCGCACGCCGCGCGTCCGAGCCGAGGAGAACTGCGACTTCCTATTTCTGGGGCGGTTGTCGCCGGAAAAAGGCGCGCTGCTCCTGGCAGAGGCCGGCGCGCGCGCCGGTGCGCCGGTGCGATTTGTCGGCGACGGCGGCGAGCGCGCGGCGATCGCACAGCGCTGGCCGCAATCCAAGTTGATGGGCTGGATGGCGCCGGACAAAGCCATGGCCCAGCTGGCCGAGGCGCGCGCGCTGGTATTCCCCTCGCTCTGGTATGAGACGCAGGGCTTATCCGTCTACGAGGCGTTGGCGCGGGGCGTGCCAGTGATTGTCGCCGACGACGTGGCCGCGCGCGACGCGGTGATCGATGGCGTAAACGGGCTGTTGTTCCGGCGTGGCGACGCCGCCGACCTGGCCGATAAAATCGCCGCCTTCGCGGACGACGCACGCGTCAAAGCGATGAGCGAAGCGGCATACGCCAACTATTGGGCCCATCCAGCAACACCAGAGCAGCATCTCGACGAGCTTCTGGCCGCTTATTCCGGTATTTTATCCGTACACGGCATAACACACCAGCCATGAGCATGGTCGCGCCACCGACGCCGCGCGAGCAAGCCCACGAAACCCAGGCGCCCCGGCGTCCGCGTAACATCATCGTCGTGCACGATCACGGCGCGATCGAGGGCGGCTCGACACAGGTGGCGATCCGATCGGCGTGCGGGCTTGCCCAGCGTGGCAAGCGGGTGCGTTTCCTCTGCGCGGTAGGCCCACCCGACCCCGCGCTGGCGGCCGCCGGCGTACGCGTGGAGTGCCTCGGCGATCCCGAGTTCATTCGCGATCCGAATTTCGCCCGCGCGGCCGTGTCAGGCTTGTGGAAACGTGGCTCGGCCGTGGCGCTGGGCAAGCTCCTCAATGGGCTGGATCCCGCAGATTCGCTGATCCATATTCACGGATGGACGAAATCGCTTTCCGCCAGCGTGCTTGACGCGGCGCTAAGCTCTGGCGTCGCCACAGTTGTTACGCTGCACGATTATTTTTCGGTGTGCCCCAACGGCGGCTTCTTCAACTATCAGAAGCAGGTCCCCTGCGGCTTGCAGGCGATGAGCGCCAGTTGCGTGGCGTCGAACTGCGATTCGCGTTCCTTCAGCCACAAGCTCTGGCGGGTCGCGCGGCAAAAGATCATGGAGCAGCGCACCGGCGCGCCGCAGTCGCTGCGCCATGTCATCTACGTCTCGGCGGCGTCTCGCAGCATTCTCGAACCCTATTTCGCTGAGCAGACGCAATGGCATCTCGTTCGCAACGCCGTCGACGCGCCGCGCGGCCCACGCGTACCGGCTGAAACCAACTCCTGTCTCCTGTTTCTCGGCCGTCTCTCGCCGGAAAAAGGCGCCGACCTGCTCGCCGACGCGGGGCAGATAACCGGCCAGAGCATACGCATCGTCGGCGAGGGCGATGATCGCGCCCGTATCGAGAAGCAATGGCCGCGCGCGGCCTTGGTCGGCTGGCTGCCGCGGAGCGGCGTGCAAGCCGAATTGGCCAACGCGCGTCTACTGGTGTTCCCTTCCCGCGCGCGCGAGACCCAGGGCATGTCGGTGCACGAAGCCTTGGCCTGCGGCGTCCCGGTCATTGTGTCAGATGCCACCTCCGCGCGTGACATGGTCGTCGAAGGAATGAACGGCCTCCTGTTCCGCAGCGGCGACGCCGCGGACCTCGCCGCCAAGATCGCCTCACTCGCGCACGACGACGGCCGCGTCAAAGCCATGAGCCAATTCAGCTATGAGCAGTACTGGCGCCAGCCAAACTCGCTCGACGCCCACCTGGACGAACTGATCGGCGCGTATGACGCGATCGTCGCAGATCACGCCTCGTGACGCTGAGAAATGCCCTGCTGCGCTTCGGCGCCGATGCTTGCCACGGTTCGGGGCTGGCCTCCGCGTTCAGTTCGCGCTACGGTGGGGTCGGCGCGATCTTCGCGCTGCACAGCCTTGTCGCCGACGACGACCCGTTGCCGCGGGACAATCTGCAGACCAGCGTCAGCTTCCTAGACCGGATGCTCGGCTACTACGCCGGCAAAGCCCCGATCGTGACGCTCTCGGAGGCACTCGCGCGGCTGCGGCAGGGCGAGCAAGAGCGCTTCTTGTGCTTCACCTTCGACGATGGCTATCGCGACAACCTGACCCTCGCCCTGTCGGCCTTTAAGCGGCACAACGCGCCCTTCACAGTCTACGCCTCTTCCGCGCATCTCGAGCGGCGGGTTGCGGATTATTGGCAGGGCCAGCTCCGCCATGTGATCCGCGACGCCTCAGTGCTGCGGGCCGATTTCCTGCCGAGCGCCCTGCCAATTGACACGCTCGCCGCAAAACGCCGGGCCTACGCCACGGTGTCGAACGCCGTGCAACGAGGAACGATCCAGCGGGACCAGTTAGATGCGCTATTCGAAGCCTACGGCGTCAGCGAACAAACCGCGCTCGAACGCGACATGGCCACGCCCGAAGAGCTGCGCCGCGCCGCCCAATCCGAGCCGCTGCTCGAAGTCGGCGGTCACACCCACAACCACGCGCCGCTGCGCACACTCGACGCTAATGTGGCGTTCGCCGACATCGCGCGCAACAAGGCCGACCTGGAGACCTTGCTCGGACGCGAGGTCAAGCACTTCGCTTTTCCGTTCGGCGATCGGCGAAGCTGCGGGCCCCGCGAGTTCGACCTCGCCAAGCGCGCCGGCTACCACAGCGCCACAACCATGCGCGTCGGCAATTTGTTTCCGGCGCATGCCGACAATCCCTGGGCGCTACCGCGCCTGCGATTCATCGGCCCGTGCGAGTCTGTCGGCTTCCTCGAAGCCCAGCGTCTCGGCGCGGTTCCGGCCGCAGTGACGCGCTTCGGCGCTCCGGTGGTCACGGTATGACTAAGCCGCCATCTTCGTTTCGTGCGGCAAGGGCAAACCCTTGCCGTCGATCACTTCACCGCAATGAGGATAGCGTTTAGATGCGCGCCGCCGGCTGGCTTTCCATCGCCGCGATTATTTTCGCGATCGGGTTTTGGGGCGGTTCGCCGCTCTCTTCGATTGCCGCTGTCTTGGCGTTTGCACTCTACTCCGCACGGTTGCTCAAAGAGCGCTTCGCCTTTGCGGTTGCGATGCTCTCCTTCACCGTATGGCGATGGACGATATTCGGCGCCTTGGTCGCGATCGAGTATGGCGCCTACATGCCCGAGATCGGCCGCCAGGGGCGCTTTATCGACGCGACTGCCGCCTTTTTCCTGTTCGTACTTGTCATGTATTTCTCGGCCGAGCTCACGTTCGGACGCTTCTCTGGTTGGCTGACGCGAATTCCAGGCGCAGCGCCACGGTCAAATCCGAAGGCGCTATCGGCAATTTTCCCCGCGGCGCTCACGAGCGCAGGAGTGGCGGCGCTCTACCTTATCGGAAAAGGCATACGTGAGGGCTTCCCGTTGTTCACCCATACCGACCGCTTCGCCTTTCGGCTGCAGGTGGACGACTACTGGTTCAATTGGGTGCTCGGCAATGCGATCGTCTTTCCGGCGCTGCTTGGCGTGTGTTTCGCATACGGACGAACCGCTCTTACGCGTGGTGTCGCGGCCTGCGCCATGGCCGGCTTCGTCGGCTCGATGGTCCTGTTCAGCGAAAAATTCTTCAGCCTTTTGATGATGGCGTGCGTCTTCGGCGCCCCAATCCTGCTGAGGCGCAACAAGCTGGGGTTCAGCGCCGGCGCATACACTGCCTTCGCCCTTCTCGGTCTGGGTGCGATTTGCGCCACCTGGTATATCTACAGCGACTACGGCAACACGCTGCCAGCGTACACGCTGAAAAAAATTATGACGCGCGCGGCCGCCCAGGGCGAGTTGTGGTTCTCCGCGTTCTCGGATGCGCGCCTGTTGAAGGGTGATCCGGGGCAATGGCGCCAGATGCTGGACAGCCTCTGGCTGATGGACGGCCATCAGCGGGCATTCGAGCAGGGCAACGGCATCTTCTATATGATGCGGCTCTACACGCCGGACGACGTGTGGGCGAGCATTCTGAATTCGCGCGGCGCCGTCACCTACACCGCAGGCACCGAAGCTTATTTCATTCTGACGCTTGGTATAGCGCTCGGCGCTTTGGCGATGGCTGTGCTCGGTCTCTATGTCGGATGGGTGAGCGCCTATTTCGCCTTCGCGATGCGGCGGCCGGAACTCGTTCGCATTGTTCTGGCCGCCAAGACGCTCGCCTACACGCTAGATGGCGCACACCAGGCCTCACTGTGGAATATCTTCGGCGCACGCGCGGTGGCCATGTTGCTCGCGATCGTCGCATATGAGGTGGCGGCGGCGTTCTTCCGGGCGCGCCTCTCGCACCCGCCTTCAAGCCCTTCATCGGCGAGCCTGGCGCGTCGCGCACATCGCACGTCGAGCGGCTAGAACGGCTTCACACCAAGAGGCGTCCACGTCGATATTCGCGTCGGTGAGGCCCGCCAAGGTCAGCGATGCCTTGCGTCGCCAGCGTAGGCGGACCCAAGATCGCCCGAGGTCAGATAAAATAGTCCTCGGGCCCAAACGCGCTGAGCTGGAAATTGGTCAGCGTGAGGATATCTCCGCCGCCGAAATCGATGACAGTATCGGCGCCGACTTGCGCCGCGTGCGTCACAACGGCTGACATATCGGTGAATAGGAATCCGGCGAAGCTGACCATGTCCTGATTGCCGCTGACGTCGCCGAAATCGGTAATGCGATCGGCGCCGAAGCCTGGGCCGAACACGAACAAGTCGGAGCCGCCGCCGCCAGTCAGCACGTCCGCGCCGGCGCCGCCCGAGAGGCGGTTCGCCGCCGACGTGCCGATAAGCGTATCCGCCCCAGCCCCGCCAATCGCATTTTCAATTGTATTAAGCGTGTCGGTTCCAGTCTGGGCGCTGGAGGCCGCGCCGGTGTTGAGGTTGATCGTGGCCGCGGCGGTGATGGCGCTGAAATCGATCGTGTCGATGCCGCCGCCGCCCGTGTAGGAATCGTTGCCGTCGCCCACGGTCGCCAGGAAGACATCGTTGCCGCCCTGGCCAAGCACCGTATCATTCCCGGCGCCGGCCTGCATAATGTCCGCCCCGGCCGTGCCGCGGAAGTTCGTGTCGTTTCCGGCGGTGCCGAGCAGCACGGCGCCTTCGGCTACGTCCTGCACGTTGATCGTCAGATTGATCGTGTCGGTTGCGGCGGCTGTGTCGGTCACCTTGACTGTGACATTGTATTGGTTGTTCCCGTCGCTGTCGGCGGGCGCTTCGAAATTCGGCGGCGCTGCGAAGCGAAGCGCTCCATTGGCGCCAATGGTGAAATCACCGGCGTCAACGCCTGACAGAGAATAAGTCGGAATCGTTCCATCAACGTCGGTGACGGTGATCTGCGCAACGATGTGCTGCATGTTTTCCAGAACGGAAAGCGTCGCGTTGTTGCCGCCATTGTATGTAATCACCGGCGGATCGTTCACGGGCGCCACCGTGATCGTCGCGGTCGCCTGGGCGCTCACATTCACGCCGTCGCCGACGTGATAGGTGAAGGTATCGGTTCCGAAATAATTCGCCGTCGGCGTATAGGTGAACGTGCCGCCAGCCGCCAGCACAAGGGTTCCGTGCGCCGTCGTCGTGTCCAGCACGGCAGTAAGGTTGACTTTGGGCGTGTCCGGATCGGTATCGTTGGTCAACACGTTACGAGCAGCAGAGGAAGCAAGGGTTTGATCCTCGTTCACCGTGTAGGCGTCATTTACCGCGACCGGCGCGCCAGAAGCCGGCGCAGTGACATTCACCGTCGCCGCGCCATTGGTATTTCCGCCTTTGCCGTCGCTAACCGTGTACTGGAACGAGGCCGCGCCGTTGAAGCCTACCGTCGGCGTGAACGTCACCTGCCCCGCGTTCAGCGCCACCACGCCGTTCACCGGTCCGGACACCGCCGTCAGCGTCAGCGTATCGCCATCCGGGTCACTGTCGTTGGCCAGCAGGCTCGCCGCGCTTACCACAAGCGCGGTGTTCGTCGTCGTCGCCAACGTCTCTCCCACCACCGTCGGGGGATGGTTAGTCGGCGCCGCGCCCTCGAGCGTACCGATAACGTCCGTCAGCTTTACGGACTGCGCGTTGAACGCCCCGCCCGTCGCGCCCGTGAAGCCAAAATATACGAAGTTGGAGCCGCCAAAATAGGTCGCCGCGAACGTCGCGTTGGTCAGCGTGCCGATCGCCGTCCCATTCAGCGTGTAACTCAGCGTCTGCGTCGCCGCATTCCAGCTCGCCACGATGTGCTTGGCCAACCCGTCTTCCACGTTGCCCAAGCTGATCCGCGTCGTCTGCGTCAACGCATCGGTGTCCACCCAACTTGCGCTATCGGCCGCAATGTCCCCGCGGTCAGCGTTCTGATAGGTGTCGAACGCGATCCCAAGACCGTTGGCGATCGACATGAGCCCCAGGTTCGCCCCCCCCCAGCCCACGGTCGCGGCCCCGCGCGGATCATTGTGCAGCACAAAGCCCATGCCGTCTGCGCCCGCGTCGTTGGCGCCGAAATTCATGTCGAAGCCGATCGTAAAGTTCTGCCGCAGGTCGAGACGGACGGCCGACATCGCTCCGCCCAGCTGATTGGTCAGCGCAGGCGTCAGCAGATATTGGTCCGCGCCCGGCATTGTCGCATTGCCGCTCAGCGTGAGCTGCGGCAGCGCCGACGCCGCCTGCACCGTCACCGCAACAGTGCCCTGCGCAGCCGCAACCCCGTCGCTCACCGTGTACTGGAACGACGCAGCGCCGACAAAACCCGTCGTCGGCGTGAACGTGACCTGCCCCCCAGCCAGCGCGACCGCCCCGTTCACCGCATTCGAAACAGCCGTTAGCGTCAGCGTGTTGCCATCAATATCGGTGTCGTTAGCCAAAAGCGTCGCCACGGGCGTCGCCAGGGGCGTGTTTAATTGCGCGGTAAGCGCATCCGCGACAGCCACCGGCGGATCGTTGATGGGCGCGAGGTTGATGGTGACGGTCACAGGTGGGGAGCTATGTGCGCCGTCGCTGGCGTGGTAGGTGAACGTATCGACGCCGTTGTAATTGGCGACGGGCGTGTAACTAAATGTCCCGGCCGCGTTGAGAACCAGCGTGCCGTGTGCGGTCGTGGTGTCCAGGATCGCGGTGAGATTTGCATTCGGCGTGTCGGCGTCGGTATCGTTTGTCAGCACGTTGCGTGTAGCAGACACGGGCAACGCCGCATCCTCGTTCGTTGCAAACGTATCGGCAACGGCTACCGGCGTTGCGCCTGGAGCGCCGCCCTCAAGCGTCGCCGTTAAATCGGTGAGCTTTACGGTTTGCGTGTTGAACGCGCCGCCGGTTGCCCCGGTGAAGCCAAAATAGGCGAAGTTCGACCCGCCGAAATAGGTCTGCGCGAAGGCAGCGTTCGTCACCGTGCCGATCGCGACGCCATTCAGCGTGTAGCTCAGCGTCTGGGTCGCCGCGTTCCAGGAGACCACGATGTGCTTCGCCAGGCCATCTTCGACATTGCCGAGATCGATCCGCGCCGTCTGCGTCAGCGCGTCGGTATCGGCGAAGCTGGCGCTGTCGTTGACGATGTCGCCGCGGTCTGCGTTCTGATAGGTATCGAATGCGATGCCGAGCCCGTTTGCGATCGACATCAAGCCCAAATTCGCCCCGCCCCAGCCGATCGTCGCGGCGCCGCGCGGATCGTTGTGCAGCACAAAGCCCATGCCGTCGCCGCCCGCAGCATTGGCGCCGAAATTCAGGTCGAAGCCGATGGTGAAGTTCTGCCGCAAGTCGATCCGCACCGCCGACATCGCCCCGCCGAGCTGGTTCAGCGCGTTGGTCAGTAAATATTGATCGGCCGCCGGATTGGTGGCGTTGCCGCTGACAGTCAGTTGCGGCAACGTCGAGGCCGCCCCCACATTCACCGTCACCGTGCCGACCGCGTTGGCAACGCCATCGCTCACCGTGTATTGGAACGAGGCCGCCCCGGTGAAACCAGTCGTCGGCGTAAAGGTGATCTGGCCGTTCGCCAGCACGACGCCGCCGCCAGTGGCGCCGGAAACCGCGGTCAGGGTCAGCGGGTTGTTGTCACTATCCGTGTCGTTGGCAAGCAGCGTGGCTGGCGCGATCACCAGCGCCGTATTGACCGTCGCGCCGACGACGTCGTTCACCGCAACGGGGGCGTGATTGCCGCCAGCCCCCTCGAACGTGGCGACGACGCTATCGACTCGCACGGACTGGGTGTTGAACGCGCCGCCGGTGGCTCCGGTGAACCCGAAATAGGCGAAATTCGAGCCGCCGAAATTGGTTTGGACAAAATTGGCGTCGGTGATCGTGCCGATCGTCACCCCGTTCAATGAGTAGCTGAACGTGTGGGTCGCAACGTTCCACGACACAACAATAGTCTTGTAGGCGCCGTCTTCGATATTGCCGAGATCGATCCGCGCCGTTTGCGTCAACGCGTCGGTATCGACGAAACTGGCGCTGTCGCTGACGATGTCGCCGCGGTCGGCGTTCTGGAAGGTGTCGAACGCGATGCCGAGTCCATTGGCAATCGACATCAGCCCCAGATTCGCCCCGCCCCATCCGATCGTCGCAGCGCCGCGCGGATCGTTGTGCAGCACAAAGCCGAGCCCATCCGCGCCGAAATCATTGGCGCCGAAATTCATCTCAAACGTGATCACGAAATTCTGGCTGAGATCGATACGCGCATTCGACATCAAGCCGCCAAGCTGATCGAGCGCATTGGTAATCGTGTACTCACCTGCCGAGCCCTGAATGGCGGTGGCGGAGCCGCTGGCCGTCATCGCCGGCAGGCCTCCCGTGGCTTTCGGCGTGATCAGGAGCCTTCCGACGATTCCGTGGCTGAGATCGACATAATAAACGTATCCGTCGGGCCCCTGCTTGTAGTCCGTGATCCCGATATCGGCCCCTTTATAGAGGAATTGCAGCTCCTGCCGATTATAGACATCGACAGTATAGAGTTCGCCATCGACCACGTCCGCGAAGAAGAAATCGTTGGTGAGTTCGGCTGGGTATTTGTCGCCCGAATAGATGACATCGCCGGCGGTGATCGCCTGCACCTGGTAACCGGGCAACGCGCTGTCGTGCGCGAAAGCGCGATAAGCGGGCGTCACAACAATCTGCCCGTTCGCAAGCTGCGTGTAGAATGCCGACGCAGTCGGGAAGTCTTTGTAAACCGGCGTCTGGATTCGCACGCCGCCGTCGCCGCCCTCGAAATACGGCCAGCCGAAATTGGCGCCGGCGGGCCCGTTTTCGATCATCTCCCAGGAATTCCAGCCGGTGTTCGAAATGAACAACTGGCCGTCGGGGGAAAAGCCCATCGCAAACGGATTGCGCAGTCCGAGTTGAAAGACCTTCGCCGCATTGCTGTCGAGCGACATGCCCGCTGTGTAAAACGGGTTATCCGCCAAGCCTTGGCCGGTGACTGGATCCAGACGAAGCACCTTGCCGGACAGCGAATTTATGTTCAGCACGTCGGGCGTTCGCGGATCGGCGTAATCGAACGACGTGCCGTCGCCAGTGGAGACGTAGAGTTTGCCATCCGCCCCGAACGCGATCGCCCCGCCGATATGCGACAGCGAATCAATCTTCCAGTAATTCTGCTTGAAGCCATCGACGACGGTGCTCGGCGTCTGACCGGCGGCGATGTATTTTTCCGACGAAACGAGCGCGGAATTTGTCGGGTTGGTAAAGTCCTGCAGACCAGCGCCGCTGATGTCCGCGAAGGTCTGCCCGGAATTGCCAACCAGAGTGACGGCGCTGTTGGCCACGATCGTGGTGTAATTGGTGGCGGCGTCGAGCGTGTAGCGCACCAGATGTACGAAGCGATTACCGGAGCCATCCACCCCGTTCAATCCATTGCCCGCCGTACCGGCCGGATCGACGGCGAACGTGGCGTAAAAATACGGGTTGTGCTGAAGATCGGGGCTGAACGCCATATCGATCAGGCCACGATCCTGAACGGCGTTCACTTCGCCGCGCAGATCAAGGAAAACGCCCAGATGCGTTCCGGTCGCCATGTCCACGACCTGGATCAAGCCGTCCTTTTGTCCGACCACGGCCTGGCTGGCGTTGGTGGGAAGGAATTCGAGTTTTATCGGCAGTTCGTAGCCGGTTGAAACCGGTTGAAGCGTAACGTTGAAGTTCGACACCAGCGGCGGATCGACCGGCGGCGTCACCGGATTTTCATCGTCCAGGATGGAGACCCGCGCCGTGCGCGGCGCCAGAATGATGCCGTGGGTCAGAAAGTCAGGATCGACGCCGACTATCGAAACGACGAACGATTCCGTCGCTTCGCCTAGCGCATCGTTTATTATGGGAATTGAAATCGATACATGATCCGCGCCGATCGGTATGGTCGCCGTGCCGAACGCCGGCGCCGTGTAGTCAACGCCATTGGTTGCCGTATCGTCGGTGACGCCATAGGTTATGGTGACCGGCGTGGAAAAATCTCCCGCGCGCTTGAACGTCACCAGAACCTGGCCGTCCGCCTCGCCAACGCTGATTTCCTGCGCCGCAAGAAATACTGAATCCGCCATGCATTTTCCCCACGCTGACTATGGGCCGAGGGGGGAATTCCTCCAGTCGTCTCGCCATTTGGGCGAAATGGATTCGCGTCGCGCGCGCGTCTCCGGAGACATCCATGCGCCGGAAAAAAGCTTGTTTATAACGGCTTTGTCGTCGCGCGCGGTCGAAGGCGCTGGATTTGGACGCCATTCTTTTCCCCGAATGTGATAAACAGCACATTCCGTCCGCAAAATTGTCGAACGCAGGTGTGACGGCGCGCCAAGCGCCGCGCAGCGGGCGAGATCATATGTCGCAATACACGCCTGTGTCGCGCGATGAGCGAAACAAAGATCGCGCGCGCACCTGCCGGGAGATTTCGCTGACGTGCAGCAGCAGCGTACGCGAGCGTTTCACATGCGCAGACTTCGCGATCTGATCCGAAACGTCGCGAGCGCTCCGGCGCTGCAGCCGCTGTCTATTCTGGCCTGCGAGTTGCGGTCCAGACCGCGGCGGCGCCATCCCTTCGATCTGCGCCACGGCATCGACACTGGCGGCGTTCTGCCAGGGTCGCTTTTGAGACCGGATGGGCGTGCGGGCGATCAGACCGCCTATCTTGGCTGCGTGCCTTCGGCCCTCACGCGTGCGCTTGGCGCCATAGGCAGCGTTAAAGGTGCGACTTTTGTCGATCTGGGCTGCGGCAAGGGCCGCGCTCTGGCTGTCGCGCGAGTCTTTCCGTTCGCACGGATATTGGGCGTCGAGATGAATCCCCGGCTGGTCGCGGCCGCCCGCCGCAACGCGGCGATCATTCGCCGCGCCGGCCCCGGCGCACCGCCGATAGAAATTGTCTGCGGCGACGCCAGCGCGCCGGCGCCGGTGACCGGCGACGCCGTCTTCTTTCTGTATCACCCGTTCGGCGAAGCCTCGATGACGCGCTTATGTGCGAACCTCGCGGCGAGGGCCGAACCTAGTCGGCGGCTGTTCGTGATCTACGAAAACCCGGTTCACGGCCATGTATTCGATGCAGAACCAGCGTTTCACCGCTGGTTCGCCGCGACATTGCCTTATGCAGCCGAAGAGGTGTCGCACGGCCCGGATGAAAGCGAGACTATTGCAATATGGGCCAACGCCGCAGCCGGCCCGACGCCGCACGAGGCGGACGGCCGCATCGTCGTGACCAAGCCCGGCTGGCGCGCCGACATCGCGCCTAACCCACGAACCGGATGAGATCAGGTCTTCGCGCCGAGCTTGCGAAGCAGATCGGCCGTGCTGGTGTGTTTGACCAAGTTTTCGTAATCGTCGGCGGCGACCGTGCCTTTCGGCCGATCAGGCGGCTTGATCGCCGCCGCCAGCGGCGTTTCGCCGGCGCGATTACGCGTGTTGAGCGCCGCACCGCTATCGACCAGCGCCTGCACCACCGCGTCGCGCCGCCATTTGGCGGCCACATGCAGGGCTGTGTCTCCATTCGGCGGCGTAGTCTGATTGACGGGCGTTCCGAGTTGGACAGCTAGTCTGATTACCGACGCCGTCTCGGTGTCGCGAAGGTCCGGCCCCTCTGTGGTTTTCTGGCCCGCGAGCACCGTGAGCGCCGTCCGGCCGTCACGCAACGGAAGCGCAGGGTCGGCGCCCTTAGCTCTAAGCAGCTTCATCACTTCGAGCCGGCCGGAGTCTGCGGCGAGGACAAACGGCGTGGCGCCGATCATTCTTTGGTCGAGCGCATGTCCGCTGCGCACGCGCTTGGTGGGCGTGCCCTTCTGCAGACGCGCATTGGGATTGGCTCCGTGTTCAAGCAAGGCCTTCACCAGGAGGCCATCGCCCCGCGCAGCGGCGACGTGCAGCGCGGTATAGCCCGCGCCGGCGGCGTTCGGATCGGCGCCCGCGTCGAGCAGAATCGCGGCCACGTTCGACTGCCCCACATGCGCGGCGATGACCACCGCACTCGCGCCGTCCGCCGCGGCCTCGTTGACGTCGGCGCCCGCTGCGACGAGGAGTTTGGCGCTCTCCACATCGCCATATTGCGCGGCGAACAGCAGCGGCGTGAAGCCGCCCATGGCGACCATGGCGGCGGTCTCCTCGTCGCCGCCGTATAGCTGGCAGCACAACAACATGCGCTGCGTCCATGACTTCGTTCGCGCCTTCACATCCGCGTGAGCGTCCAGCAGTAATTTCACGACGTCGTTATGGCGACGGGAAACCGCCCACATCAGCGCGGTCTGTCCGTGGGCGGTCTCGCGTGCGTTTGGATCGGCGCCGTGCATGAGCAGCGCCTTGACCGCGGCTGCATCGCCTTGCTCGGCGGCGATCATCAGCGGGCTTTGCCCTGTAGGCGGGGCGATG
>DASZPV010000013.1:0-60019 GCA_035549875.1 Caulobacterales bacterium | reverse complement strand
AGACGCTCGAACCCGGCGATCGCGGAGACCAAGCGCTCACGCGAATCCGGGCCGCCGAGGGTGGCGATCTTGTAGTGCCCCACCGCCACATCGCGCTGCCGTTCGATATCCTTCGGCGCGCGGGTGGCCAGGCGTTCGACGATCTCAAGCGATTCGAGCATCGCCTTGCGCGCGCCCGCGCCATCCTTGAGATGCATGCAGGCGACGCCAAGCTCGTCCAGCCCGATCGCGCGCTCGCGATCGTCGCGCGCCGCAGCCACCGCCGATACGCCGGCGTCATGGGCTTGCTGGGGCTGACCCACGCCGGAATAAAGCCGCCGCAACATAACCAGGGCGACGAAATCCTTGCCGTCGGCCGCGCGCGCCTGCTCCAGCGCGCCGATCGTCGCCGACACATCGCGCATGCAATCGAGCACGGCCAGATTGCGCCATGCGCCTTCGCGGCCGCCGGTTTCCTGAGCGTGGCGGCGCAGGTCGGCGCGGGCGCCATCGATATCGCCGGACACGATCCGCCGCCGCGCCGCGCTGAGCGCGGGCGCATCCGATGTCGTAAGCGCCTGGGCGAGAAGCTGGAGCCCGCGCGTCGGAATCTCCGTCGCGAAAGGCGCGCCGGACCGCACCGCCTTGTCGCGCTCGGCGAGCAGCGTTTCGACCAGCCGCTCGGTGTCCTGCTTGACGCGCGCGACGCCGGATTCCGCATCGCGCTTGATTTTTTGCACCGGATCGGGCGCGCGTTGCGGCGCGGGGGCTGGCGGCGCACGCTGGGGCGCGGGGGCCGGCGCCGGACGCGCGGCGCGCTGCGGCGGCGCCTCGCGGCGCTCCACTTTCTCCCTTTTTTCTTTCTTTGCTTTCGGGCGGAACAGCGCGCCGATCATATTGATCAGGGTGAGCAGGATGATCAGCGCGACGATAACCGCGCCGGCGACCCCGCCGACCACGGCCATATCCGGAAGGCCCTTCGCGATCGCCGCGACCTGCGGACTGATCAGCTCCAGCAATCCCCGCAATACCGTCGCGGCCTGCGCAATAATGGGCTGCACTTTATCCATATTCGCCGATCTCCCGCCCTTTCCCTAGCACGCGGAGACAGGCTGTGAATATCGATTAGCTCGGTTGAGACGCCCCAAAATGCGGCGCGGGGCGATCGTCAGAAAGGCCTACGTCAGATGCGGCGATACCCGTGCGCGCGGACCAAAGCTTACGCCAGTTTTTCGGCCACGTGCGCGAACCGAACATCGCGCCTGAAAGCTGCGCCTCGGAATCGACCAGGAACATCGCGTCGCGCGCAAGCCGGTCTTCCGGACGCGCTTTGGCGCGGACCGCATCGGCGATCGTCAGGCGCGCGCGGGCATTGGTGAATGCTTCGGGGGCCAGGCAATACCGCGCCGCCTGCAGCGCCGCATCGACGGCCTCGAACCGCGGCTCGCCCCATCCCATATGGATCGAGCGGTCAAGGAAGAAGGCAAAGTCGATCTCGGTGGGGCTGAGCCCGGCCAGACGCCACGATTGTTCCAGCCGCTCGACGACATAGCGAAACCAGGCGCTGTCGCCCCAGGCGGCTTCTTCGTAAGCGGCCTGGGTTTCCTGCATCGCGCCGAGCTGCGCGAACGCCGCCGACCAGGCCTGCATCTGACCGGGTTTTGCGCAGATGCTTTCCATCAGCGCGCGGGCGCCGGGATATTTGTGTTTGCTCGCCACGCCCAGTTCCTGCGCCGTTTTCAGCGCCAGCAGATCAGACGCGCCCTTCGCGCCGTTCGCCTCGAAAATAGCCAGCACCGTCGCCCGATCGAGCCGGTTCAGCACGCCGAGCAATTCGCCGCCCCAGCCCAGCGTCTTGCCATACGGCCCCCAGGTCAGCACCGAACCCTGGTCGCCGGTGAATTTTACGCAGACGTTCCAGTCGAGCCGGTCGTAATCGCCGCCCTCCATCGTGCGCGCCAAGGTCTGGGCGCGCTCCAGCGCGTTGGGCGGGCGCTCTCCGGTGATCGCCTGCCACGCTTCGACGGTGACGTGGCCGCCGCCGGCGTCGAGCGAAGCGCCGCGGCAAGCCGCGACCGCGCGCATGGCGTCAGCCGTGGCGCGGGTGAAGCGGCCGTCGAGCGTCACGGGCGTGACGCCGCAGCCCGCGGCGCGCCGGTCAATCGCCGCCTGCAACTGGCCGATCGGACCCCATTTCGAGTCCTGGATCACAACGCGGACACCGGGATCGGCATAGCGGATCAGGATGGCGTCAGCGGCGGGATCCTCGCTTCCGGCGCGCGCGGACGGGGCGGCGCAGAAGAACGCCAGCGCGTCAGCGCCGACGACCGCCGCCGCCGATACCCCGCCACGGGCCAGAATTTTAACAAGACTGCGCATTAAGCCTGTTCGCCTGCGCCCCCGCCTACCCGGAGCGTGGGGGATAAGAGCCCTGCAAGAAGCTCGCCGGCAAGGCTTGATCTCAGCGCGGGCTAACCATGCTGCGCGGTCCAATGCAGGGCTTCGATATTGTAGCCGCGCGCTTTCAGGCGGCCGACCAGATCGGCCTTTAGGCCCGCGTCGATTTTCGGGCTGCGCGCGAGTATCCACAAATATCGCCCGCCCGGCTCGCCGACCAGCGCCCAGGCATAATCCGCCGCCCGGTCCAGCACCCAGTAATCGCCTTCAAACGGCCAGAAGAACGACACCTTGAGCTTGGCGTTTGTAGCGCGGTCGACAATGCGCGCGACCCCTTTCGCGGTTCGCACTTTACCTTGCGGCGTGTCCTGACGGCAGGTGTTCAGGACATCGACTTTGCCGTCCTTGCGCGGCGCGTAGCGCGCGGTGACGCCGGCGCAGTTCTTCTCAAAACCGTTCTCAAACCGGGCGATCTCGTACCAGAGGCCGGCGTAACGATTTATGTCGATCGGCGTGACCGTCAACGGCGGTTCGGCGCTGCGGTTAACCGGCGGCGCGGCATGGGCTACGCCGCTGGCGAAAACCGCGGCGGCAAGAAATATCGGCTTCATGTAATCATATACGCGCGAGCACGCGATTGGATCGTTTATTCAGCCAGGAGCGCCGCGACATGACGCTCCAGCGGCGCCCATTTCTTGTAGCTGCGCACGTGCGCCGCCGCGCCGCACCAGGCGCTTGCGAATGCGTCCCGCGCGCCATCGACGGCGAACGCGTTCACCAGCGGATCAATGCAAATGCGGATCGTGAAAAGCACCGCGCCGGTTTGCGGTAATTTCTGAATCGTCTGCCGCTCCACGCGCAGATGCAGCAGGTCTGCGGCCTGCGCGGTCGGCGTTGCATTTGCGCGCGCGATCAGCGGCGCCTGGCTGGGCGTAAAGCGCTCTGGCCCAGCCTGAACCGTCCAGTTGAACCGCTCCATGATAACGCCGGGCGCCACGGCGTCGAACACACGGGCGATGCGCGCGGCCAGGCCCTGCGCGCCAGCAGGCCCTAACGTGTCTGGCACCGGCCCATGCAGATGGGCGACGGACTTTCCGATATTGGCGGCAAGCGACCAAAATGTCGGCGCACACAATACGGCGGCGCTCAACACCCATTCCGATCCGCGCCGCTGCATGATGCAGAAATCGTCCGACACCATGGCGGCGGCGGCAAGAAAATCGGCGCCGCCGACAAGCGCGGCGACCTCGGCCTGCGCCGCCTCGGCGCCCGCGGTCTCGGCGAACACGTCAGCATGATGCGCGGCGAGCAGCGCCCGTTTTTCGGGCAAGGCGTGGGCCTCGGTGTCGGGATGCAACCAGGCCTCAGGGGTAAGCGGCTTGAGGCCCACGGCGAATTCCGGCGGGCCAGCCAGGAAAGGCAGGAAAGGCGGTCGGCGCATGGGTCTCTTATCGGCTGAGCGGCGAATAAGTCACAGGCCGTGGTTCACAGCAGCGTCGCATTGCGTAAGGTTCATCAATCAGCTTAAACTTCCCCTGAAGCGTGTGCCCTGACCGCCGTATTCGGCTCTCAGGACGCGTGAAAAGGAGCCGCCGCGGTCTATGCGCCAAATTGTGGTCATCCACTCGTTACGCGCCACCAAGGTTGCTGCTGATTTTGTCGGTCGCTTGCAGGCCGAAGGCTTCACCGTCCCCTGGGACCGCGAATATGGCGGGCTTATCGCGATCGGCGCGCTTGAGCCCGAGGCGGCCCCCTGCACGCTCGTCCTGTGGACAAAAGATGCGCCGACTTCGCGCTGGGTGCGGGACTATGCGTTGGCGGCCAACAAAAGGAATGCGTTGGTCGAAGTGATGATCGAACCGGTCCTGTCGCCGGTCGATAGCACTGTCGAGCCGCTGGATTTTTCTGACATCGAAGACCCGAAGGCCGAAAAGCGCCTGTGGAAGGAATTGATTTCCCGCGTCGAAGCCAAGACGGGCCAGCCGAACGGCCGCTTGCCGCTGCGCAAGGAAGTGCGCCCGCTGGCCGCGCTTGGCGGGTTCGGGTTCGCGGTGGTGGCCACGATGGCGACCATGCCGGGCCTGCAGCCCAGTTCCGACGGCTTGCTCTCCCGCCAGGCGGCGCTGACGCCGGCTTCAGAGCTTCCCACCGCGCAAGGCGGCCCCATGGTCAGTCCGGTGGACCTGGCGCCGGAACCGGCGCCGGTAAAGGTGACTTTCGCGCCGCTTTCGGCCGAACCGGCCGAGGTCATCCGCGTCCGCGTGGTGGAAGACGCTGCGATGGCTTTCGGCGACGATGCGGTGGTTTACCGGCTGGTCGATTTGTCGGCGCCGACGGCCGGCTGATCAGTCTCGCGGCGCCCCGCGCCGTGACCGCAACCAATGCAAGATCGCCCAGGCATGGGCCTCGTGCCGCATCTTCAATGCCGCGTCGGCGGGGTTTGACCAAACCAGGCAATGATCAGGCTCGGTAGGTTTGCCGTCCGACGCGGATAATTCCACCTCGTAGAACGTCGCCAGATTATTCCGGGGTTCGCCCTTCGGCATCCAATATTGTCCGGCGCGGCCAATCATGCGCTCCGGCCATACGGTCAGCCCGGTCTCCTCGCCGAATTCGCGCATGAGCGCGCCAGCTTCGTCCTCATCGGCCTCCACGCCGCCGCCGGGCAAATCATATTCAAACGGCGCCGCGGCCCCGATGCGGACGATGGCGATCTGCTCGGCGCGGGGGCACAGGCCGTACACCACTTGCCGTTCGATGTAGGTAAGGCCGGACTGGGTTTGTCCAAATTGCAGTGCGTAGCGTGTCAAGACTGCACCTGATGATCGCGGCCCCGCGGCTTATCAGCGGGCGGCCTTAATGGGTCAATACGCAGCCAGCGCGAGCAGCGCATTTTCCAGCGCCGCCAGCACATCCGCCGAAAATGCCGCCGCATGCGCCGGCCCCGCGCGCTCGGCCGCCTCGCAGGCTTCCGCAAGCTGGGCGAGCCCGATGCCGCGCGCCGATCCCTTCAGCTTGTGCAGCGCTTCGGCCCAGTCCGCCCCCGGATCGGAAAGCGCGTCGCGCCATTCGCGCACCTGCCCGCGAAACAGGGCGGCGACCTCGCTTTGCAGGGCCAAATCGCCCGCGGTCATCATCTCGAAATGCGCGCGGTCAAGCGGCGGCGCGTCGGCGGCGGCGGTCTCGGTCATGGCGGCACCCTGCCGGGGCGGCCTTAAGACACGCTTAAACGGCGCCGACCCAAGCGATCAGGGCGTGGTGCGCGGGTCCTCGTGATCCCTTGACCAGTACTCGTCATAGAATTTGCGAAACAGGAGGTCGCGCTGCTTCTTGCCGGTCAGCCGCACGGCGGCGTCGATCTCGGCCCATTCGCCATCCCGCTCCATGCGCAGCCATTTCAGCAATTCATCCACCTCGATCGAACGGAGCGCCGTCAGCCGCCACGTGACGAAGACAAACAACAGCGAGCAGAACACCGAAATCCACGGACTGAATATCGACATGAACGAAATCAGGGCCGCGATGTTGAAGATCATCGCGCCGCCGCCGAGCACGATCGCATCGCCGACGATCTGCAGGCGGCGCAGCGGCGGCACCAGCGGCGAAATGGTGTTGGTGTGCACGAAGTCGCACATCATCATGACGATGGCCGAGGCCACCTGAAACCCAATCGAAACGAACAGGATGATCGCGGCGTCCTGCGTCAAAGCCGTGCCTTGAGCATTGGCGCCGCCCAGCAGGCTCAAGCCTCCAGACGCGCCGCCGCTGAACATCAGCGCCGCTCCGGCGATTCCGGAACTGGTGCTTATGGCGGCGAAATCGCGCCAGGCGATCCCGCGATGATAATCGACCAGGCGATGCACGCTTAGCCGGTTGCGGATGATGAGCGCGATCTCATAGTGCCTGTACTGACGCACATATTTGGTGGTGTTCCGGTTCTGGATCGCGAGCACGACCAGGATAAAGACCAGACTGGCGAGCGCGAACAGCGCGCCGAGAACCGGCTGTTTGTGAAACGCCTGCGCGGCGCTTCCAATGCCGGCAAAGAACGCCGCTATTAACGGCGCCAAATCGCTCCCGAGCGGCAGCGCTTGAGATACCCCATCCATTTTCGCTTCCCCACGCGAGGAGGTCGATACTATAGCTGGCGCATAAAATGGAAAGGCAAGAGCAAACAACTTCGCCGCGCATGCCGCCGGCGCCCAGCGATCGGACGCGCCTTCTGGCCCATGTTGCCCTTGATGGATTGCGTCACTATTGTTTCAGCGACCGGGGTGCGGCGTGATCGAACAGCAAAAAAAACGTTCCGTGACGCTCAGCGCCGCGCTCTGGCTGTTCTTCGCGCTTGCCGCGAGCGGTGCGGTTTACTGGCTGATATCGCAGGGCGTGCTGAGCTGGTCGGCGGCCGTCGCGGCGCATGGCGCCCTGGTCGAGGGCGTGCTCCGCCATCCACTTCTGGCGATCGCCGCATATATCGCGCTGTTTATCATGGCCGCCCTGCTGCTGTTTCCGGCGCAGCTCTGGATCATCGTGCTGGGCGGCGTGTTGTTCGGTTTTGAGCGGGCGTTCGCCGCATCCTGGGCGGCGGCGATCGTCAGCGCCGGCCTCGTGTTCCTCATCGGCCGCAGCACGATCGGTGAAATCTACCGCCGGCACGCGCGCGGCTATCTCGATCGCGTCGGCGGCGCGTTCCAGAAGGACCAGTTCTTTTACATGCTGACGCTGCGGTTCATACCGGTCTGCCCGTTTTGCGTCGCCAATATCGTGCCGGCCTTGCTCGGCGCGCGCCTTGCCCCTTTTCTTGCTGCAACCGCGATCGGCGTGGCGCCTTATGTGGCGGCGTATTGCTTTGCCGGCGCGCGCGCCGCGGCGATCCTCGATCCCAGCCGCCCGCCGGATATCGCGCGGCTCTCGGGAGATATCGGGCTCGTGCTGTTTGCGCTGGCCTGCATGCCCGCCATCGCGGTGATCGTGCGCGCGCAAGCGCGGCGCAAGCGCCCCTCCGACGTGGGCGCGCCGTCTTGAGCGCCAAAGATTCCCCCGTCGATTTGTCGGACGCCGATGCGCCGGCTTTCGCGCGTGTGCATACCGTGCTCACCGACATCGATGACACGCTGACAACGGACGGGCGGCTGCCCGCGCGCGCCTACGCCGCGCTCGAACGCCTGGACCAGGCTGGCTTTCGCACGATCCCGCTTACCGGCCGGCCCGCCGGCTGGTGCGACATGATCGCGAGATTTTGGCCGGTGGCCGGAATTGTTGGCGAGAACGGCGCGTTCGCATATCGCTACGACAGGCAGGCCCGGCGCATGCTGCGTCTTTACGAAGGCGCCGATGCCGAGCGCGCCGAACGGCGGGCGCGTCTTATGGCTCTGGCGCCGGTGATCCTCAAGGAAGTCCCGGGCGCCGCGATCGCCGCCGACCAGCCCTTCCGCGTGGCCGACCTGGCGATCGATTTTCGCGAAGACGTAGCGCCGCTGGACGCCGCCGCGGTGCTGAAGATCGTGAAGCTTTTCGAGCGCCATGGCGCAACGGCGAAGGTAAGCTCGATCCATGTGAACGGGTGGTTTGGCGCGTATGACAAGCTGACGATGACCAAGCGTTTTCTTGCCGACGCGTTCGGCGCGGCGCTTTCCGATGACGGCTTCGCCTTCATCGGCGACTCGCCCAACGACGAACCCTTGTTCGCGGCCCTGCCGCTCAGCGTCGGCGTCGCCAACGTTCGGGGTTTTCTCGGCGCCATGGCCGCCAAGCCGCGATACGTGACGCGCAGCCCCGGCGGCGAAGGCTTCGCTGAATTCGCCGCCATGCTGATCGGCGCGCGGAAGAAAGCAACGCCATGAACGAGGGAAAGTCGGCATGGCTGAACTGGCCTAACGCGCTGACGCTGCTGCGCGTGCTTATCGGCGTGTTGTGCCTTGCGCCTTTGGCCTCAACCTCGCCCACATGGCTTGCCCTTGCCTTCGCGTTGATGATCGCCGCCGAACTCACAGATTTTCTGGACGGCATTGTCGCGCGGGCAATCGGCGCGGTCACCGACGCCGGCAAGATTCTCGACCCGATGGCCGACAGCATGTACCGGCTGATCGTCTTCGCGGCTTTCGTGCAGAACGGTTGGATGCCCGCCTGGATGATGGCCGTGTTCGTGATCCGCGACGTTGGCGTTGCGTATTGCCGGATCATCGCCATGAGCAAGCTTATGCCCGTGGCTTCGCGGTTCAGCGGCAAGGCCAAAGCGGTGGCGCAGGCGGCGGCGCAATTGTTCATCGTCGGCGTCGCCGCGTTTCAACTCGACTTTCTTCGCCCCTTCGTCACGCCGCTTTTGTGCATCGCCGCCGCGGTGACGGCCTACTCGCTGATCGACTACGCCGCGGCGATGCTTGCGCCGAAGCCGAAAGCGTCATGACGGCGGTTTTCCAGCGGCTCGCGCCTTACGGCCACATCCACCACCGCGCGCTGAACAGCTTCGCCGCTCTCGATCGCGCCGAACGCTACATCGCGACGTATCCTGAAATCCCGCAGGTGCTTGAAGGCGATGTGTGCTGGAATTTCGAGGCCGGGCGGCGCGATTTGTATTTCCGTCATCCCAGCTACGTGGTGGATTCGCTCACCACCGCTGAAATCGACAGGCAGAAAGGTGCGAAGCAACTCGTCACGCTTGACGATCTCCTCGCCCGCCATGCCGCGGGCAAGCATTACGTTCTGGAGCTGAAGGTGGGGCGCGGCGATGCTGAAATCGCGTTGCGCACGCTTGTGGAAACGATGCAGCAGCATTGCCGCGACCAGTTCTGGATCGATGGTTTTTCGTTGCGCCTGGCGCAAACGATCAAGCGCATCGATCCATCGGTGACGACCAGCCTGCACACCGAATTGGCGGCCGCGCGGCACGTCCTGCTCGACGCGCCTGAATGGCCACCGCTCCGTATTGTGAAGCTGGCGGACGTGTGCGGCGTCGATGCGATCGCCATTCGCAAGCGCTTTTCCGGCGCGCATATGGCGCGCGCCTGCGCCGCGGTGCAGCGGCACGGCTTTGCGCTTGTCCTTAGCCGGCTGTTCACGCCGCGCGATTACGAATTGTCGCGCCAATGGGGCGCGGTGGCTGGCTACCCCAAGGCGCCGTTCGACGAGATCGTTCGCGCTAACGCCGCCTACAGTAAGGTGACCGTGCCGACATAGCCGGAATAAGGCGGCGTGCGCTCCGGAATGCCGGGGTGAAGGCCTGCATCGCAGATGTAAATCTTGCCGGCCTTATCGACCGCGACGGCGTGCGGATCGATCGAATTGGGCCCGAACGCAATATACAAGACCGGCAGGCCGGTATCGATATTGTACTTGATGATCCCGCCAAGGCCCATGTCGTAGCGCGTTGATTCGACGCCCGGCGTGTTGTCGCGCCACGCCGCCTGATACAGAAATCCGTCGCGATAGCCGATGCCATGCGTACGCGCGAAGTACGCCGTGTCGATCTTGATCGCGCGGTCCGGCGCGAAAGTCTTGGGATCGATACGAAAGAGCACGCCCAGTTGCGGATCGGCCAGCCACAATTTCTTGTTATCGTCGTCCCAGGCCATGCCGTGGGTGTTGCCGCTGGGATTGCCGGGGGGCGTCAACGGGTGATCGCGGTGGGTGATTTCGTTGGTGTCGATATCGACCTGATAGAATCCCAGCTTGTGGCCGATCCAGATATAGCCGCCGCCCTGCGCCATGCCGCTGACGTTGAATGAAGGCGTGTGCAGGCGCTTGATCTCCTTGCCGTTGAAATCGACCAGAACTGCCGGGCAATTTTCGCGGTCGCCCAGCGGGCCGTTCTCTTCGCCGTACCAGAGGCCGCGGCCGCGCTCGTCCAGCGCGATGGCGTTCGGCGCCCCGACCAGGCCGAGAGCCCCCTTCGGCACTTGCCACATCAGATTTGTCTTGGCCTGCTGGACCGGAACCGGGACCGGAACGCGGCGGCGCGGCGGGTTTATGACTCCGGGCGCCTTCGCGGCCGCGGGGGAGGCCTGCGCCAGCGCCGCGCCAGCCGCACTCATCGCGCCCAGGCCAACGCCCGCAAAAAGAAGCTCTCTCTTGTTCAGCAGTCCAGACATGCGAACGCCCTCCCCAACCGGATTGTTATCGGCCCGGCGCCTGACGCGGCGACGGCATTTTCCAATTCCTACGCCGGCCGTTCCCGCCCGACAATAGAGCCCCCATCGGGGCCCCACGCGCGCTTGAGGCGCTGATCTCGACCTCGGCCTTGTTTAAGTTGTCAGGTCTGGCGGGATAGATGAGGCGGGTTTGGGAGATGCTCATGCACATACGGTTAGCTGCGGGAATCATCCTATCGGCGGCGCTTTTCCTGGGCGCGGCAGCGCGAGCAGAGACGCCCGCGAGCAGCCCAGGATCAGCCGCAGCGCTCCCCGCCGACGTCTATCCGGACTCCCGGAACCGCCTTCCTTTGCCCAAACGCGAGGACATGAACGAATTCGGCAAAAAAATCCTCGACGGACTTGGCGCGGGCCAACCGCTGCCCGCCACCGTCCATTCCACCCGCCTCTACAGTCCCGTGGCTCGATCGATGGAGGACTCCGATCACTACCTGAACTTTGAAACGGCGCTGCCGCCTCAAATCGTCGAGATCGCAATTCTGGTGACCGCCCGGGAAATGAACAGCCAGTTCGAGTGGACCCAGAACGAACCGCGCGCACGCGATCTAAGCAATCCACACCAAATCGACCCAGCCATCATCGACACGATCAAGTACGGCAAGCCGGCAACCGGACTGGGCGAGAAGGAGCGCGCCGTTATCGCGTTCGGACGCGAGATGATCGGCCAGCGAAAAGTTTCTTCGGCGACCTTCGCTGAGGCCCTGCGTTTATTCGGCCGAAAAGAGACCGTGGATTTGGTTGAGCTGATCGCCAACTATGCCGCGGCCGCCCTGGAACTGGGCGCCTTCGACCAACAGCTGAAGGCAGGTCAGACCCCGTTGCTTCCCGCCCGGCCAAAGCATTAGGTGATCGGCCGGTTCTATTCAGCCCCGAACGCCAAAAGGACATTCCCAGGGTGAGCCTTGCCCGGTCCTGGATTGGCAAGATAGCCCGAGCCTACGAAGAGCATTCCGCCGGCAATGGCTGGGCCGGGGCCGCCCATCGACCCGCCGGTTCCGGTCACGCCATTGACCGTGTCGAATGCTCTAACCGTGTCGTATTGCCAAATGACCGCGCCATCGGCCGTGGAAAGGGCGCGCAGAACGCCGTCCCAGCCGCCCGTGAAAAAAACGCCGGGGATGGCCGACCCCGCTGCGGTCTGTCCGAACGGACGCGGCATGCCCAAGGAATCCGGCCCGGGCGCATCGAACCGCGTCACCCATTGGCGCTCCCCGGTCGATAGCTGGACGGCCGCGGCGCCGCCTGTGGTCAACGGGAAATAGGCGCTGCGCTGGTCCGCGGCGCCGCCAAAGACGATGATGCCCTCGCCCTCGCCGGGGGGCGGCGCATTCGCCAGGTTCGTCTTCCACAATACCGCCCCGCGCCGGTCAGGATCATGGGCCAGGACATTTCCGCTTTTCTGCGCCGCCACGATAATCTGACGGCCATTGGGCAAGGTTCGCAAAATGGGTGAGCTGCCGAAATCATAGTCCGGTCCCAGATGCTCGGGGCAGTTATCCGATGCGCCGGATGCGCAACCCAGGATCCACGCGTCCCCCTCGGTATCCTGGACGGACCACAGCACGCGGCCGGTTTTCATATCGAGCGCCAGGATCGAGTCCGAGGTCCCCGCCGCCGGTTCGGTATAGCCATCACCGGTGCCGACATACAGGGCGTGACGTTTGGGATCGATTGTGGGCGCGCTCCAGACCGCCGCGCCCGCGGGGGCCCAAAGCTGGGTTCCCAGGGTGTTTTTCCGCGTCGGCGCGGGAGGCTGCGAAATCGTATAGGTCTTCCACACGCGTCTTCCGGTTGCCGTGTCCAAGCGCACGACGCTGCCGCGAAAGGTGCAGCAGGGATAATTCATGTCCGCGGCGCGGCCTTCCTCGGAAGAGGACACCGGGACATACAGCGCGTCCTTAAAAAGTTGGGGGGAGCCCGTGATACGGGCCAGGGGATGATCGTCCACGCTCGTTTTCCAAAGGAGCCGTCCGCTTGCGGCGTCGAGCGCGAAGACGTTGGCTCTCCGATCCCCGAAGTAGATCGCAAACCCCGACGGGCTTTTTCCTTTCAGGGGGCCAAGGCTGATCGCGGTGTGAATGCCCGGCCCAGCCTGAAACGACCAGTAAACGCAGCCCGTGGCGGCATTGAGCGAGTAGACGTAGCCGTTGTTGCTTCCAATGAATACGCGGCCTGAAGCGATCGTCGGCTGACCGAAGGCGATCCCATTCGGAAAGCCGAAGGCCCATTTCAACTTGAGGCGCGGGACCTGGCCTGCGGATATTCCGGCATCCTTTGCGTCCTGGAAACGCGTATTGGCGGAGTCCACGCCCCAGCCGTTCCAGCGCGCGCCGGCGGATGGATCGGCAAGGGCCGGATTGGAGGCGCAGCGGTGCGACATCAAAGCGGCCTCGCCGCTCGTGCCCGCGCCTGCCTGCTGGGTGCTGATGGCTTGAGCGATGAGGCGTTTGTCGGCGTCCGACAGGCCCTGCGCGATCCCGCTCATGGAGCCAGTGGCGAGGGCGCTTAGAATTTCCTCCTGCGGCAGCTTTTCCAAGGCGGCAAGATCGGGCGCACGTTGGCCGGCGCTGCCGGTTGCGTGGCAATTCGAGCAGTGCTGCGCGAACAGCCTCAACCCCTCTGTCGCGCTGCTTGCGGCCCCCTCGGCCGCATTGGCTTTCGGCGCAAGGCTCAAGAGCAATGACGCCGACAAAATTGAGCAAAGAACCGGCGCGGCAAGCGCCCGATTGAAGGCGGCGCCGGGCCTCCGCGATTGACGCTTTGTATCGGTCAGGTTCGCCTCCTCGCCGGCCGGACTTGATCGCGAAAACTTACGCCCGAAAGAGCCCTGAACCGGACGTGTAGCCCCGAGCGATAACTGGCGCCAACTCATGAAGCCGTTACGACAAGCCAAGCCTCGACCAATAGAATTTCTGATCGCGCAGTCGCACCGCAAGGGCGCTTTCGCGCACCTCCCCCCAAGACCCGCGCGTTTCAACGGCCTTGACTCCCTCGACGTGACGTCCCTATCGACGACACCGCCAGCGACCCGGTTGGGGCGAGGCTGTCAAATGCCGCCAACCCTTTCGCCAACTCTAGACGCCCTGTCCCGCGCCGCGCAGATTATCCGCGCCGGCGGGCTTGTCGTGATGCCGACGGAGACGGTGTACGGCCTCGCCGCGGACGCGACGAACCCAGCCGCGATCGCGCGTATGTTCGCGGCGAAGGGCAGGCCGCATTTCAATCCTTTGATCGCGCATGTGCTGAACGAAACCGAAGCCGCGCGTCACGCCCAACTGAATGAAGGCGCCCGCGCGCTCATCGCCAAATTCTGGCCCGGCCCGCTGACCGTCGTCGCGCCGTTGCGCGAGGGCTCTCCGATCTGCGATTTGGCGCGCGCGGGGCTCGACACGATCGCCCTGCGCGCGCCGGCACATCCCGTCGCGCGCGCGCTAATCGAAGCGGCCGGCGTTCCGCTCGCCGCGCCGAGCGCCAACCGCTCCGGCCATGTCAGCCCCACGCGCGCGGCGCACGCCGAGGACCTCGGCGATGGCGTCGATCTGATCCTTGATGGCGGCGCGTGCACGTGGGGACTGGAATCCACCATCGTCGGGTTCAGCGCCGACGGGCGCATGCGGCTGTTACGCCTCGGCGCGATTCCGGCCGAAGTGATCGAAGCGGAAATCGGTCCTCTGGAGCGCGTGACGCTGGGCGACGCGATCGAAGCGCCCGGCATGCTGGCGCGTCACTATGCGCCGCGCGCGCGCCTGCGGCTCAACGCCGAGCAGCCCAGGGCGGATGAAGTTTTCATCTCCTTCGGCCCCGGCCCGAACACGCTTTCCGCCACGGGCGATCTGACTGAAGCCACCGCCAATCTGTACGCCTTGCTGCGCGAACTGGACGCCGCGGGCGCGCCGGCCATCGCTGTAGCGCCGATCCCAGATACCGGCCTTGGCGCGGCGATTAACGACAGATTGCGCCGGGCCGCCCAAGGGCGGTGACTTGCGCCCGCATGCGGCCCGCGCCACCTAAGACCGATGAGCGCCGCCCGCAAAGCATCAGCCTCCGCCCCTCGCGCCTGGCAGCGTATGCTGTCAGGCCGGCGGCTCGATCTGCTCGATCCCTCCCCGCTGGACGTCGAAATCGAGGACATCGCCCATGGCCTGGCGCGCGTGGCGCGCTGGAACGGGCAGACCAAGGGCGAGCACGCGTTTTCCGTGGCGGAACATTCCGTGGTCGTGGAGCGCTTGTGCGCCCAGTTGGAGCCGGGCCTGGAGCGGCGCTGGCGGCTGGCGGCGCTGCTGCACGATGCGCCGGAATATGTGATCGGCGACATGATCAGCCCGTTCAAGACCGCTCTGGGCCTGGATTATAAAGCCTTCGAGGCCAAGCTGGCCGGCGCCATCCACATGCGGTTCGGGCTTCCGGCCAATCTCCCAACGGCGGTAAAGACCCTTTTGAAGCGAGCCGACCTCATTTGCGCCTATTTCGAAGCCACACAGCTTGCCGGCTTTACCACGCGCGAAGCGCAGCGGTTCTTCGGCGCGCCCCCGCGCGGGGTGAAATTGGCCCTGCGTCCGCACGCCACGGCGGCGGCGCAGGCAGCGTTCCTTGATCGCTTCGCCGCACTGATCGACAAAGGCTGACTTTGACCATTCTCGTTTCGCCCCTGTCGCGCGTTCCGCAAGTCATCGCCGAGCGAAAGCCGGCGCGGGTGATCAGCCTGCTCGATCCGACCATGGCGTTTCCGGAAACCGGCCCGGCCTATATCGACAAGCATCTGCGCGTTGAAATGCACGACATCGTCGAGGCGCAGGAAGGCTGGCTCCACCCGACCGAAGCCCATATCGACAAGCTGCTGAAATTCATCGCCGCCTGGGACGAGAAGGGGCCGATCCTGATCCATTGCTACGCCGGCATTTCGCGCTCCACGGCTACCGCGTTCGTCACCGCCTGCCTGCACAATCCCGATGTCGATGAAATGATCATCGCGCGCGAATTGCGCGGGGCCTCCCCCACCGCGACGCCGAACCGGCGCATCGTGCACCTCGCCGATCTCGCGCTTGGCCGCAGAGGCCGGATGTTGCACGCCATTGAATCGATCGGCCGCGGCGCCTCCTGGGCGGAAATCGGCGAAGCCGAACCGTTTGCCCTGCGCTCGTTCTACGGCCCGGCAAAAATCGCGAGTTCATGAGCGCGCGCGTTGTGATCGGCCTGTCGGCGGTGGTCGTCGCGGTCACCGAAGACGCGCCCTATGTGCTGGCCCGCCAGGACAAGGGCGCCGTCGCCGGCCTCCCGTTCGGCGCTTTCGATCCCGACGGCGACCGCACGCTGGAGCTATCCCTGCGCAAATGGGTGAGCGAGCAGACCGGATTTGAGATCGGCTATGTCGAGCAGCTCTATACGTTCGGCGACCGCGGCCGTGAATCGCCTTTACCCGAACAGGCGCCCGGCGCCGACCGCATCCTTTCCGTCGGCTACCTGGCGCTGACGCCCAACCGCGCCGCGCTCGGCGCCGGCGATTGGCGCGATTGGTATCGCTTCTTTCCATGGGAAGACTGGCGCGGCGGCCGCCCGGCGGTGATCGACGAAACCATCGCACCCGCGCTGCAAGCGTGGTGCGCAAAATCCAGCCAGCGCCGCGAACGCGCCGCGCTCGCTTTCGCGCTCGAAGGCGCCGGCTGGAACGAAGAACGCGCGCTCGACCGCTACGAATTGCTCTACGAAGCGGGCCTCGCCCCGGAAGCGGCGCGCGACCGGGCCCGCCTGGAGGGCCGCGAAAGCGCACCGCTCGCGAGCGCGCCGGGCTTCGGCGACCCGATGCAATCGGATCACCGCCGCATTTTGGCGACTGCGCTTGGGCGCCTGCGCGCGAAAATAAAATACCGCCCGGTGGTGTTCGAACTGATGCCAGAGACGTTCACCCTGCTGCAATTGCAACGCGTCGTTGAAGCCATCTCCGGACTAGAATTGCACAAACAGAATTTCCGCCGCCTGGTTGAACACGGCGAACTGGTCGAAGGCGCCGGAAAATTTGAACCGCAGACCGGCGGCAGGCCCGCGCAATTGTTCCGCTTTCGGCGCGAAGGCTTGCGCGGCAAGCCCGTGGGCGGCGTGAACGTGCCTGCGCCGCGCGGGTAAGGCGCGCCCTACACTTATTCTTCGCTCACCGCCCTGCGCGCGGGACCGGCTGCTCTCGGCAGACGGAACGCAATCAGTTCGGCACGAACGCTGCCGCCGCCGATCGCCAGCACGATGTATTGCGATCCGTTCAGCATGTAAGTCATCGGCGCGCCGACCTGCGGACCAGGCATCATGACGGCGCCTTTTTCCTCGCCGGTTTTCTTGTCATAGGCGCGCAGCATGGCGCCGCGCTGGCCGGACGGCGCCGTCGTGTTCATCGCATCGCCGCAGACCAGCATCGTCTTTGTCACGAGCGGCCCAAGCCTGCCGGCCTGGCCGGTCCTTGGAATTTTGACACCCTTGAGCGCGGGATGGTTACGAATTTGATCGGGCGTTTCGCCGTGCGCCACCTGCCAGCTAATATCGCCCTTGGTCAGATCGATCGCGGTAAGGCGCCCATAGGGCGGTTTGAGCAGCGGCAGGCCCTGGACGGTGATCTGTCTGGGCTTGAACCCATCGCGGACGACGTCCTTCTCCGACGCCGGCATCGCGCGCGCGGCGATCCACTCCATATCGGAAAACGACTTGTCGGTGTTGTGCAGCACCGTAACGGTGGGGCCTGTTTCAGTCTTCGAATACACGAAGACGGTATGCGTTTCGGGGTCGTAGGCGCCGCCGGCCCAATTGGTGCCGCCGGTGGCGCTGGGCACGACGAGCGTGCCCCACGTGCCCTCGCGCCTGTAAACCGAAGGCGGCGTGAATATCGGACCGGTGACGTAATTTTTGATCAGGCGCAGCGCTTCGTCGTGCAGCGCCGGCGTGAAATCGATCAAATCTTTCGGGCCAATGCCTTGAAGATCGTAGGCAGGCGGCTTGGTCGGAAACGGTTGCATAGGCGAATACCATTCGCCGGGAACATCGCCCCTCGGAACCTTCTTCTCCACGATCGGCCAGATCGGCTTGCCGGTCTCGCGATTGAGCACATACAGAAACGATTGCTTGGTCGGCTGCGCCAGCGCCTTGACGATTTTCCCGTTGACCGGAATATCGCACAGGATCGCCGCGCACGGAATATCCAGATCCCACAGCCCGTGATGGACGAGCTGGTAGTGCCATCTGCGCACGCCGGTTTTAAGATCGACCGCGACGATGCTTTCGCCGAACAAGGCGTTGCCGCGCCGATACTGGCCGTTGAAATCGCCCGTCGGCAATTCGACGCCGAGATAGGCGAGGTTCAATTCCTCATCGATCGATATCTGGGCCCACACGCCGGCGTTGCCGACGTTGTCCGTTCCATCGAGCCAGGTGTCGTAGCCGAACTCGCCCTTTTGCGGGATGGTGTGGAATATCCATAGGCGTTTGCCGGTGCGCACATCGAACCCGCGCACGTAACCCCTTACATTATTGTGCGTGACGGGCGCGGCGCCGCCAGTGTGCGCGGCGCCTATCACGATTACATCGTTGCCGATCGCGGGCGCTGCATGATAGCCGAAATCGGCGTTGATCAGGTCCACGTCCTGATCGTCGTTCAACTTCAAATCGACGATCCCGCTATCGCCAAAACTCTGTACGCGGGCGCCGGTCTTGGCGTCGAGCGCGACGAGTTGATAGCCGAGCGTGACGTAAAGGATGCGTTCTTCTTTTCCGTCGGTCCAATAGGCCAGGCCCCGGCCTGAAAGGGGACGCGGCGTCTTGGCCGCCCGCTCGCCCTCATCCTCACGGTGGACCCAGAGCACCTCGCCAGTGGCTGCATCGATCGACACGACGCTGCGGCGCGTGCCGGCGGTAAAAAACATCCGGCCTTTCGCCACCAGCGGCGTGCACTGAAGGAGAAATTCAGGCGCCGGACCGTAGGGGCTGGTGGCGAAACGCCACGCCACTTCCATATCCTTGAAATTGGCCGGTCCGATCTGATCGAGCGGGGAATAACGCGTGCTGGCCAAATCGCCCGCGTAGTGGAGCCAATCGGTATCGGGCTGCGCTGTCGCGCCCCGCGCACGAGCGGGAAGCAACACCGACATGAAAGCGAAAAGCGGCAGCGACAACGCGAGCCGTCTCGATAAGCCGGCCCGAACTTTGTCATTCGCGGAGACATGCCCGGACATCAATACCCCCAATGTTGCGCTTCTTTTGGCTCGATCCGCCCGTGCGCCGTCTTTGCATTAGCGCGGAATATCGCCGCTGTCACGGCGATGGCGTTTGCCTTCGCGACCATGGCACGATCCACTGGCGCTGATCCTTCATGCCGCGCACGGCCTCGATCTGATAGATCGCCGACAGGTTTTCGTCCGTGAGTGTTTCGGCGGGCGTCCCATCGCCGGCGATGGCGCCGGCGCTCATCAGCACGATGCGATCCATGAAGCGCGCCGCCGCCAGATCATGGATGACGGCGAGCACGCCAACGCCGCGGCGCGCCAGCGCAGACAGCGTCTCCATGACATGGAGCTGGTGGTAAGGGTCCAGCGCCGTTGTCGGTTCGTCTACCAGCAGGAAGGGCGCTTCGACGGCCAGCGCGCGCGCCAGCAGCACAAGCGTACGCTCCCCGCTCGACAGCGTGGCGACGGAACGATCGGCGATCGCCTCGGCTTCCACGAGCCGCAGCGCGCTATCGACGGCCCGCTCGCTTGCCTTCGTGGGCGCGCCATACCCGGTCTGGTGCGGATAGCGGCCCAGCATAACGACATCGCGAACGCGCAGACGCCATTCCACACGCCGCTCCTGCGGCAGGAAGGCCACGCATCTGGCGCGTTCGATCGGCGGCATCCGATCGAACGCCGCGCCATCGAGCAGCACCTCGCCAGCGGTGCGCGGCTGCAGGCCGAGCAGCGCTTTCAGCAGCGTGGATTTGCCGGCGCCATTGGGACCGATCAGGCCGACCAGTTCACCGCTCGCAACATGCAGAGACGCGTTTTCGACGATCCTGGCGTCGCCGGCAGAAACGAAAAGGCCCCGCGCTTCCAACTTCACGAATCCGGCTCCGCGCGCGCGTGAAAGATCAGCCCCATGAAGAACGGCGCCCCGATCAGCGCCGTGACGACGCCGAGATGCAATTCCACCCCCGTCGGTATCAGGCGCACCAATATATCGGCGGCAAGCAGAAGCGCCGCGCCGCCTAATGCGCTTGCCGGCAAAAGCAGGCTTGGCTTGTAGCCGACCAGCGGCCGCAGGAGATGCGGCACAACCAGGCCGACAAATCCGATGCCGCCAGTGACCGCCGTGCCCGCGCCGACCGCCATGGCGCAGCCGGTGACGATCATCGTGCGGGTGCGGCGCAAATCAACGCCAAGACTTGCAGCAGCCTGTTCGCCGAGGCTTAGCGCATCCAGCGCCCGCGCCGCAGCCATCAACAGCACCCAGCCGGCGGCCATGAACGGCGCGGCGAGCGCCACGTGATCGAGGCTTCGGTCGCTGACCGATCCCATCATCCAGAACATGATTTCGGTAGCGGCGTAGGGATTGGGTGAAAGGTTCAGCACCAATTGCGCGATCGCGACGGAGAAATAGGATATCGCGACGCCGGCGAGAATCAGCGTCAGCATTCCTCCCCGTCCAGCCAACCCTTGCAGGATGGCCACGCAGATGAACGCGCCAGCAATAGCCGCCAGCGGCAAAGCCAGCGGAAACGCCGCCGACAGGCCGGTGTAAAGCGCCAGCACCGCAAACAAGGACGCCCCGGAGGACACGCCGACAATGCCAGGATCGGCGAGCGGATTGCGCAGCAGGCCCTGCAAACTCGCGCCGGCAAGACCAAGCGTGGCGCCTTCAAGCGCGGCGAGAAGCATACGCGGCAGGCGCACCTCGCGCATGATCATCCACGCAATATCGGTCTGCCCGTGCTGCATGATCTGCAGCAGTTCAAACGTGCCCGCCGCCGCCGGCCCGATCAGCATCGATACGAAAGCCAGGAGCCCGACGAGCAGACCCAGCAGCGCCAGCAGAACTGGATAGGAAATCGCCCGGCCGATCATCAATGCGCGACGCGGCGGGCGTCTAGCGCCTTGCGCGCATCGACCAGCATGTGAACCGCCTGTAATGATTCTGGCGTCGCACACACTGTGTAGCGCGGCGGAATGCTTAGCGTCGGCATTTCGGCGGCCATGCGCCGCAATAGCGGATGATGCAGGGCCTGTATCGACAACGATGGCGGACGATCGTACTGCGTGTCGGTTGAGACAAGCGCCGGTTTGATCTGAAGCAGCGTTTCCAAGGGCACGCTGCGGTGGCCGGAAAATCCCATGACATCGCCCACGGTGCGGAATCCGCCGGCGTTGACGACGGCGCCATATAGCGTGCCCTTTCCCGCCATCCAGTAGTTCACGCCGATATCGGCGTAGACCGGCGCTTCACCCGGCGGTATCTGCGCCGTAAGCGCAGCAAGTTCGGCATCAAATGCAGAGATGATTTGCGCGGCGCGCCGAGGCTCCCCCACAGCTTCGCCCATCCGCCGAATATTGGCGCGCATATCTTCAAAGCTGTTTTCGGGCTGAAACACCACAACACGCTGACCGACCCTGCGCAGCAGCGCGACTGTTGGCTGGGCGGTGTAAACGCCGGCGACAACGAGATCGGGCTTCAGCAGCAGGACTTCTTCGGCGAGCCCATGATTGGCCTTCACATGCCCTAGCGCGGAACGGTAGCCCGGCGCCGTCGCGCCGCGCTCAAACGACAGGAACGTAAGCGACGCGATGCGGCTGGCATCCACAAGACGGATAAGAATCTGGTCGGTGCAGAGGTTCAACGAGACGATCCGCCGCGGACGCGGCGCCTCAGCCGCCGCCGCGCCCGCGCAAAACCATGCAAGCGCTATGCACGCTGCCAATCGCAATTTCGTGATCCTGCGCGAAGCCGCCTTCCCGTTTTGGGGGCGGTATGAAATGGATGCTTCCCTTTTCACGCTTCAATCTCGCCAATTCGCGACGGCTTTCCAGACCGAATATGGCGGGCTTTGAGACGGCGCGCCATGCGCAAAGTTGCTGGCCGGCGCCGTTGCTGATAAGCAGCGTTAGGGGCGATAGGGGTCAAAAATGCAGCATTCACGCGGGCAATGTGGCGAACAGGCTTTTCGCTCACGCGCGGCGCGCACCGCACTCGTATCGGCATCCTTCGCCGGTCTGCTTTTGGGCGGCTCGGCGGCGGCGCAAACCGGCGATGAGATCGTCGTCCACGCCGCGCGCCTTCCGCCCGCCGCTGGCGACAAGGCGCTTTCAACCGTGGTGATCGACGAGCAGAAATTGCAATCCAGCGCTCGTCTCGACGCAGCACTCACCGACACGCCCGGCGTCCAATTGTTCCGGCGCAATTCCAGCGCCGGCGCCAATCCGACGACGCAAGGCATTTCGGTGCGCGGCATTGCTGGCTCCGGCGCCGGGCGCGCGCTCGTGACGCTCGACGGCGCACCGCAAAACGACCCGTTCGGCGGCTGGGTGATCTGGAGCGCGCTGCCGCCTGAATCGCTCGAACGCGCGACCATCGTGCGCGGCGCGGGCGCAGGTCCCTATGGCGCCGGCGCCCTGACCGGCGTGATCTCGCTTGACGAGCGCGTCGCCGTGCCCGGCGGTTTCGCGGCCAGCGCCGCGGCCGGCGAAAACGGATATGGCCGGCTCGCCGCTTTGGGCCAAACCGATCTCGGACCCACGCGCCTGTTTTTCAGCGCCGCCAGCGAGAATGGCGGGAGCTGGATTCCGGTGCGCACCGGGCGCGGCGCCGCCGACGCCGCCCTCTCGCTGCGCGACTGGACCCTGGCCACGCGCGCTTCGGCCGATATCGGCCGCACCACCGTTTCAGCGCGCCTCGGCGCGTTCGATGAAAGCCGTAATTCCGGACTGGTCGGCGCCGAATCGGAGGCGCGCGGCGTATCGGCGAGCTTCGCCGCCGCGGCCGCGCCAACGGACAATGCCCCCGGCTGGCGCATGCAGGCCTGGTGGCGCCATTCCAATCTTCACAATACGTCCGTCGCCGTAGCGGCCGGCCGGACGACTACCACGCCGGCGAATAATCAATACGACACGCCTGCCGACGGCTACGGCCTCAACGCCGCGATGCGCTGGGCCTCCGCGCAACGCTCGTTTGAACTTGGCGCGGACATACGAACGACCGAGGGCGAAGATCGTGAACTGTTTCGCGTCATCTCCGGAGCGTTCACCCGCAACCGCATCGCCGGAGGCAAAACGCTCGTCGGCGGGGTTTATGGCGAAACCAGTTGGACCACCGGCCCCTGGCTGCTGACCGGCGGCGTGCGCGTGGATAGCTGGCGCTCAACGGACGCAAAGCGCTTCGAGACCGATCGTGCAACCGGCGCCGTGACGCTCAACAGCCATGCGCCCGACGCGGACGGCGTCGTGCCGACGGGCCGGGCGGCGGTCAGGCGGGATTTCGGCGAAGGGTATTTCGCCCGCGCCGGCGCCTATGCCAGTTTTCGTCCGGCGACGCTCAACGAATTGCACCGCCCCTTCCGCGTCGGCAACGACGTCACCGAAGCCAATCCGCTGCTGAAGCCTGAAACGCTCGCGGGCGCCGAGGCGGGGCTGGGGCGCCAGAGCGGCGCAACGACCTGGAGCGCTAACGTGTTCTACAACCAGCTCGATGACGCGATCACCAACGTGACCATTGGCGGGCCGGGAACATATCCGATCGCCGGCGTGATTCCCGCCGGCGGCGTGTTGCGTCAGCGTCAGAACGCCGGAAGCATTGAGGCTTACGGGCTTGAAGCCGAGATCGCACAGAAGATCAGCGACAGTTTCGGGCTTCACGCCGCCGCCACGCTCACGCATGCCGAAGTCGATGGCGGCGCCGTCGCCCCGCAGCTAACGGGCCTGCGCCCGGCGCAGACGCCGCGCTTCACCGCCTCAGCCGGCGCCGATTGGCGCATGGCCGCGAAGCTGAACGTCGCGCTGGACATGCATTACGAAAGCCAGCGCTGGGACGACGACCAGAACACCAGGGGGCTGGCGCCGGCGCTAACAGCGAACGCCAGTGCCGAATGGGCGCTGACTGACGCCGTAAAATTATTTGTCGCGGTCGAAAATGTAACGGACGTAAAGGTCGAGACTGCGCAAACGGCAGACGGAATCGAAAGCCTAGCCGCGCCGCGCCGCGCCATGATCGGCCTCGCTTGGCGGCGTTAGCCAAGCGACCGACTGAGTCGTTTTAGCAACGACGGCGCAAAAAGCGAACAACTCAAGAAAAGTTTACAATCAAAAGTCACCACCAAACCTGTCCAGACTCGGCAATGCATCTTAGGCCATTCAGCCTAATCGCGTGTGCGAAGGGGCCAACTCTTGCGCCTCATCTGGGGGAGTAAAATATGCATAAAATTAATCTGTTAGCTGGTGTCGGCATTGGCGCTTTGGTGTTCGCGCCAGCGATTGAGGCTTACGCTCAGCAATCGTCTGCGGTCGGGTCTATCGGAGAAGTGGTCGTGACGGCCACCAAGATGGGCGTGACGAATCTGCAGAAAACGCCCCTTTCGGTTGCCGTTGTAGGCGGCGACGATCTGGAAAAGGCCCGCGTTGTAACGCTGCGGGACCTGCCGTCGGCGGTGCCGGCGCTGAAGGTCGTCCAGGCCAACGCCAATCCGGTTGTCTACATTCGCGGCATCGGCGGCTATCCGGGCAACAACGAACCCGACGTCGGCATCTATCAGGACGGCGTTTACCTGGGCCGCACCTCGATCGCGACCGGGAGCAATTTCAACGACCTTGAACGCATCGAAGTGGTCAAGGGACCGCAGGGCACGCTTTTCGGACGCAACACCGTCGGCGGCGCGATCAACTTCATATCAAAGCAGCCGCCGAAAACCTTCAAGTTTGAAAACACCCTTAACGTCGGCAATTTCACCCTGATCGACGAGGCTTTCTCGATCGGCGGCCCGCTCACCGACAGGATGCAGGCAAGCCTTTCGGTCGGCTTAGTCAAGCGCGAAGGTTATCTCGACAACGTAGTGCCCGGCCAGCCTAACGGCGCCGCCGCAGACCGTAAAAATGTGCGCTTTCAGTTGCGCTATGAACTGACCGACAAGATCACCAATCTGGTGCGCGCCGATTACATCTATACCGATGAAGACTGGGCCACAAACGAAACCCTACTGCTCAAGACGAACGATCCCCGCGTATTGAGCTGCACCACTGCGGGAGTTTGCACTTTCAGCGGTTACGCCGCGCCGCTCACGAATTCGGCTGTCGGCGATCTGACGAAGTTCGCAAACTTCCAGACGCCGCACCTGATGGAGCAATCTTACGGCATCAATGATGAATTGACGTGGGAAGTAAACGAGCATCTGACGATCAAAAATCTGGCCGCGTATCGTACCGATAAGAGCGTAAATATTCGGCCTGGCAACAATACCGAATACGCGACAGGCATAACGCCTGGATATTATCGCACGCACACGATCAGCGACGAACTGAATTTAGAGCACAGTTTTGGAGCGCTGAGCGGCGTTGCCGGCGTATACTATTTCTACGACTACGAGCGCAACACGACGCGCGGCATAACTGCCTATGCGCCGCCTGTCAGAACCGCGCTGTCCAATGGCTCCTCCTATCAGGACACGCGCTTTCCGACGACATCGAAGGCAGCGTTCATCTCCGAGACCTACCACTTTACACCGGAGCTGGCGATTACGGTCGGCGCACGCTATACGGCTGAGCATAAGGAACTCGACACCTACAATACGTCTTATGTCTATAATGGCGACTATTACACGGGCTCCTTTGCGAGGACCGCGAGCGGCGACTACGTGAATTCCGCCCCTTCAGGCGGACCGGACCCCCGAACGCTCGTCGTTTTCCCTTATGTGAAGGGCTATGGGACGGCGATCCCAGCCTTGGAAAGAGATTCCAACGCGTTCACGCCGAAAATTGGCGTCGAATTTCAGGCCACGCCGAATGCTTTCTTGTATGCGTCAGCGACAAAGGGCTTCAAAAGCGGTGGCTTCAACTTTACCGCGCGCAATGATTTCGGCGCCTATTTCAATCCGGAAAAAATCAAGACCTATGAGATCGGGGCGAAAACCGATTGGTTCGACAAGCGCCTGCGGGTCAACGTAGCTGCATTCCGAAACGACTGGCAGGATTTGCAGGTCAATGCCGGCCTTGTTGTGCCCGAGTCGGTCGTGACGATTCAAATTGCAGCCAACGCGGCGCAGGCAAGGCTGACCGGATATGAATTCGACGTCACGGCCAAGCCGCTTGACGGGCTGACCTTCACGGCCAGCGCCACAATGCTGCCTGAGGCAAAATATCTGGAGTTCAAGACCGGACAGGCCGGCAACATCGTCAAGCAATTGCTGATACAGGCCAAGGATCCGAGAGAAAACGCCTTGGCCAACACATATGACGCTTCAGGAAATCGCCTTCCTAATACGCCGAAGGTATCGGCGGTGTTCTCTGCGCAGAAGGATTTCGATCTCGCGAACGGCGATGGCCTCTATATCAAGGGCACGACCCAATACACATCGGCTACGTATTTCGACCCTTCGAACCATCCGCTGTCGCGCCGGGCGCCGTTCAGCATCTACAATATGCAAATCGGCTACACGCTGGCAGGCGGTCATTGGGACATGGCGTTGTGGGGCAACAACATCACTGACAAGCAATATTTCTCGTCTCTCCGCATGGATACGTTCGCGATTGGAACGCCCGGCGCTCCGAGAACTTACGGCTTGCGCTTGAACTACACGTATTGATTGGCAGCAGCCCCAGAAAGCGGCCCTCTCGTCGGAGGGCCGCTTTTTTTGCGCGCTCACCGCGCGCCGCGATCCCTCGCCTGAATGTGACGCATGTAGAGGAGCAGCGCGTCCACGCCGCGGGGCGATAGCTGAAACTTCGGCATGGGCGGGTGGCCGACGCCGATCCCGGCGATCAGTTCCTCCTCAAGAACTGGAAACCGGTAGCGGCGGCCGATTTCACGAAACGGCGGCGCCTGCGCCAGCGGACTTGCGCCTCGCATTTCAACCGCATGGCATGAAGCGCAATTGGCGCGCGCAACTTCGCGGCCGTCGGCGATTGAAGCTTCCTGCTCTTCGCCGGCGCGCGCTTGCGCGCACCCGGCCAACACCAACCCGACTACGCACATCAGCGCGCGAAAATGGCTGGAGCGTATTGTCACGGGGCGCGACTAATCCAGGCAACGACTGCGAGCGTGCCGAGAAATACACCGCCCGCCACAACCGCGCCCCAGACAAAAAAGTCGTAAATCAACATGCCAACCTCCGATTTTTGAGTTTGGGACCAAAGCCGCCGGCGGCGCATTGCGCTCGATCAAGCGGCCTAGAATTCCGTGAGGCCGCGAACGGCGACGGCAACGGCGTCGCCCGTGAGCGGCTTTTCGATTATCCGGGCGCCCGCGGCATCGGCGCGCGCGCGCAGGAAGGCGCTCGGATTTGACGTGACGAGCAAAGCGGGCGCGCGGACTCCCAGCAGACGAAGCCGCGACAGGAGCGCAAGGCCATTTATCCCCGGCAGCCAGTAATCGATCACGAAGCAAGCGCATTGTGGCGGCCGCGCGTGCAGCAAGCTCTCAGCGGTTTTGAAGGCCACCACGGCCATGCCTTCGACATCCAGGGAGAAGGTTATTGCGGCGCGCAGATCGTCATCGTCTTCCACCAGGACGACTGGAATCGCCATGGCGGAAGCGCGCGCATCTCCGATAACTGAAACAGCCATACTGGCCGGTAACATCGCCGCCGCCGCGGCGCCTTGATCTGGCGCAAGCGCTAGAACGCCCCGCTCGCGATCGCCATGCGCACCAGCTCAGACAGGCTACGGGCTTGCATCTTCGTCATGACATTGGCGCGGTAGATTTCCACGGTTCGCGGGCTGATGCCCAGGTCGTCGGCGATCACCTTGTTCGCGCGGCCAGCGACAAGGCCGGTCATCACATCCCGCTCACGCGCGGTCAGTTCGCCGAGCCGCGCGAGTATCGCCGCACGCTCCGCCTCGGCTTCGGACTGATGATCGAGCCGGTGAAACGCGGTATTCAACGTGGCGAAAATCAGATCGTCGGAGAACGGCTTTTCGAGAAAATCGATCACGCCGGCCTTCATGGCTTCAACCGCCAGCGGCACATCGCCGTGACCGGTAATGACGATCACCGGCAGCGCCATCCCGCCCTCCCTCAGCACCCGCGCGAGCTGCAGGCCGGTCATTTCCGGCATGCGCAGATCGGTTATGATGCAGCCCGGCGCCAGGGCCGGCGCAACACGAAGAAACGACACGGCGGAATCGTAGGCCTGCACCGAAAAATCATGCGCCTGCAACAGAAACGACAGCGATTCGCGCATCGCCTCGTCATCGTCGATCACGTAGACGCGCCGCTCGGTCATTGTTCCTGCGCCTTGAGCAGGGGAAGCGTAAAGCTGAACACGGCGCCGCCGCCCGGCGCATTTTCGGCCCAGATTTCTCCGCCGTGGGCCTCGACGATCGTGCGCGATATAGATAGCCCGACGCCCATACCCTGGCTTTTCGTGGTCAGGAACGGCTTAAACAGATTCGCCGCTACGTCGGGCGCAATGCCGGACCCGGTATCGGCGACCGAAACTACAACCTCGTCCGGGGTCCGTCGCCGCGTTTTGATGATCAGCTCGGGCCGATCGCTCTCGGCCATCGCCTCCAGCCCATTGCGCAGCAGATTGACCAGAACCTGCTGAATCTCGACGCGGTCGGCCAGCACGAAATCGGCGTCCGGCGCCAGGTCCAGCCGCAAGCGAACCCCGCTCGCGCCGACCATCGCCAGCGCACTGGCCTCCTCTATGAGCTTGGCGAGTGACTCTGCGCCAAGGTCGGCCGGGCTGTGCGACACGAAATCGCGTAGACGCCTGATGATGTCGCCAGCACGCAGGGCCTGGTCGGCGGCCTTGTCGATGGCGTCACGCAAACCTTCCGCATCGACGCCTTTCTGGTCCAGCAATCGGCGCGATCCCTTAAGGTAATTAGTAATCGCCGAGAGCGGCTGATTCAGCTCGTGCGCCAACGCCGAGGCCATATTGCCCATCGTGCTCAGCCTTGAAATGTGGACCAATTCGGCCTGCAATTCATGCAGGCGGGTCTCGGTCATTTGCCGCGCGGTAAGATCGCGCACAAGCCCCACGAAATAACGCCCGGACGGCATAAGCATCTCACCGATGGCCAGTTCCATCGGAAACGTTGACCCATCCTGTCGCTCGCCGACGACGACGCGGCCCGTACCGATGATCTTGTGCTCGCCCGTGCGGTTATAATGATCCAGATATCCGTCGTGGCCGTCACGATAAGGCTGCGGCATGAATGCCTTGATGTTCTTGCCGTGCGCATCCTCCGCCGAACACCCGAACGTCTTTTCCGCCATCGGACTGAAAAACTCGATCAGGCCGCGCTCATTGATGACAATCAGCGCGTCCGGCAGAGTGTCGAGAATGGTGCGGAAAAAAGCTGTTTGATGATCTGCCATGGAAGCCGCCTGAAGTAATCGAGGCGCTCGCATGCGGCAAGCGCCGCCCCCTCCAAACCCATGGCTTAAGGGAAACCCCTTAGGGGCAATATCTGAATTCTAGTGAAAGGCGCTTCGGCTTACCGCTTGTTGCGGAAATGCGGAGTTCGGTCATGCAATGTACGACAAGCAGAAGTCAGATCGCCAAAGGCGCCATTTGCGGAACATTCTCGGACTCAGTTCCCGTGAGCGCCTTCAGCCTGCGCTTTGACCGCGATGAGGAAATCTATGGCCAGCAGGAGCCCGCCCAATACCTCTACAAAGTAGTGTCCGGCGCGGTGCGGACCTACACAATCACCGAGGACGGCCGCCGTCAGATCGACGCGTTCCACCTTCCCGGCGACGTATTCGGGTTCGAATCGGGCGCAGCCCATCGCTATGCGGCCGAGGCGATCGTCGAGAGCGAAGTCATCGCCGCCTCCCGCTCCGCCATCGAGCGGGCGGCCGAACAGAGCGGCGAAGCAGCCCGGGAATTGTGGTCCCTGACCGCGCGGCAGCTTGGCCGCGTATGCGACCATGCGATGGTCCTTGGCCGCAAGGGCGCGGCCGAGCGGGTGGTATCGTTCCTGCTCGACATGGCCGCCCGCCAAACGCCCGGCGCGGCCGTGACCCTGCCAATGTCGCGCACCGACATCGCCGACTATCTCGGGCTCACGATCGAAACGGTGTCGCGCTGTTTTTCCAAACTGGCGGGCGAACGCGCGATCGCGCTGGCCGGCGCGCGATGCGTGACGTTTCGAGACAGACGGGCGCTTGAGGCCATGGCGGCGTAAGCATTAGCGGCAATGCTATCCAACCTGATCCTCGCGACGATCATGGTCGCGGTGACCGTTCTGGTCCATTTCTGGGGGTTGATCAGCCTGACCTGGATCATGGGGACGCATGGCGCGCGCCTGCGGCCGCACGAAAGCCGTATGGGATCAACCCTTCTTCTGCTGTTCGTCGTGTTTGGACTCTTCGCGGTACACACGGTGGAGATCTGGCTCTACGCCGCGGTGTATCTTTTTCTAGGCGAAACGCACGGCTTTGAAGAAGCGCTCTACTTTTCGACCGTGACCTTCTCCTCGGTTGGGTACGGCGACGTCGTGCTGTCGCCGCGCTGGCGGCTCTTGTCCTCCATCGAGGGGGCCAACGGCGTGATCCTGTTCGCCTGGTCGACGACCTTTCTGTTCGGCGTGACCACGCGCCTCAAAATTCTCGAACATCAATGGCTCGATTGAAGGGCTCAGACATGGCGCGCCCGCTTATCGTCAAAATTCTTGTTGTGCTGGCGATCTTGCTTGTGGCCGCCTTCGCCTCGACGCTTGCTTTCGGGCCGCCGAGGGCGCGCCTCATGAACCTCGCCTCGCCTGATCATTAGCGAAATCGCGGCGAGAGGCCGCGCAAACGAAAACCGGCCCTCCCCGTCACGAGGAGGGCCGGTGAACGTTGCAGCATTGCCAAAGTCAGAAGGCCGAACGGACCCCGAAGGTGATCACGCGTCCGAGCGGATTTGCGGCGCGCTTGTCGTAGCCGTTGCCAGCATTGTCGCCGTCTGTGCCTTCGTTGACGTATGGCGGCGACTGGTCGAACACGTTGTCTACGTCCAGCGTGAACTGGGTGTTCTTCAGCTTCGCGTCCTTGAACGGCGTGACGCCAAAGTGGAGATCAATCGGCGTAAACGCGCGCACCGGGTGATAAACGTTGTTCGCGTAGAACCGGTAATAACCCGTGAAATTCAGGTAAACCTGCGCCTGAATCAGGGCGTTGCTCCAGCCGACATTACCGCGCCCCTGCCACCGGATCGGGTGTACCAACAGGCCGGTGCCGGTGCCCAATTCGTTGATCGGCGGCGAGCCGGTGAGCGCCACGGTCTCGTATTTGGTGAGGCGCGTGCCATCGAGGCCGATCGTGAAGTCGCCGCCGTGAAGCGGCATGGTGTAGCTCGCGTTGAAATCCACGCCCGCGAACGTCACCTTACCGAGATTGTTGCGGCGCAGATCGAGCAACAGGCCAGGCAATGCGCCGCCATTAATATCGTTCACCGTGATCGGATAGCCGGAGATGAAATCCAGCTCTTGCTGGCGGGTGGGATGAAAGACGTAATAAGCCGACGCGGCCGGCGTATAGAGAGCCGGCGGCGGCAGATAACCGATCTGATTCACGAACGCGACATGGAAGTAGCTGGCGCCGAAACGCAGCCCCTTGACGGCTTCTGGCGCCGCATCAAAGCCGAAGGTGTAATTCTTCGACGTTTCAGGCTTCAGGCTCGAATTGCCGCCGTTCTTGATGACGGTATAGACCGGCGTCGGATCGCTGGGCGGCCCGAAGATGCAGCAGAACGCCTGTGCGTGCGCGTCGATCGACTGGTTGGTATTATCGGCGATGCTCGGAGCGTGGAACGACGTCGAGTAGGAGCCGCGCAGGGTTAGCCCTCCGACGGGCTCCCAGTTGATCCCATATTTCGGATTGGTCGTTGAGCCGACGTCGTCGTAATCGTCGTGACGAACGGAAGCTGCCAATTCCAACCGGCGTATGCCGGGCATGGCGTTATCGGCGCCGACCAGCGGCACGAACAGTTCCGCATACTCGGCGGTAATGGTCCGTTCGTTACTGGCCTTGGCGACGGTGAACCGCGATGTGGCGGTTCCACCGGTGAACTCGCCCTGAAACGTTTCCTTGCGCAGCGAGCCGCCGAACGCGAGTTTCACGTCGCCGCCGGCGATGTGGAACAGCGAACCGTCGACGTTGATGAGCCCCTCATGCAGCTTTTGTGTGATGTCGTAATTTTCGCTCTTGTAATTGCCCAACGCCGTGACCACGGCCGGATTATTCGGGCCAAAGGGATTGAGCGCGGTGGTGAGAGTAGTTCCAGCTAAAGCGGCCAGGAACGCATCGTTGTTCTGTTTCTGGCCCTTCAGCAGATCTTTTTCCTCGCCGGTGGTGCCGGTGAACTTGGCCTGCCAATTGGAATTGATCTTCCAGGTCACGCCAGCGCGGCCGCTGATGGTGCGATACCGAAGATCGTCGTGTAAGGACTGACCGCCAAGAATGTTACGCGCCGAAAAATCGAGCGTTTCGGAGGTCGCGCCGGTTCCGGGGGGCGCCTGGAAGTAGGGATTGGTGTTGTTGATCGTCAGACCCGTGTAACCAATATACATCGAATCTTTTTGCGCCTCGTGAAGGGCATAGAACGCTTGCCCCCAAAGCTCGACGTTCGGGGCGAGATCCTGGTGCGCCGTCACCACGATGTTATTGCGAGTGTCTTTCGGAATGAGAGAATTATCCCCGACATAATCGCACAGACGCTTGCTTCCCGCCGCGCCGAACGGCAGCCCGCCCCCCGCCGCGGCATAGCTGACGGCGCCGACGTAAACGGTGCCAGGATCGCAGGTCGTCTTGCGCCAATCCGTTCCGGGCGTGCCGTCGTCCTGGACCCGGGCCGATTGGTTGAGCCCATAGAAGTCGCTGCGGTCACGGCCCATAAGCTTGGTGTTGTGCGTGTACTGGTAGGATAGCAGCACATGCCCGCCATCCCATGTACGGCCGGCGCCAAAGCTTGCATCGTAGCGGCTGTAGCTGTCCGCAAAGCCATAGCGCGCTTGCGCTTCTATACCGTTCAGACTGCGGCGCATCACGAGGTTGATGACGCCGGTGACGGCGTCCGAACCGTAAGTGGCTGAAGCGCCGTCCGGAATGACTTCGATCCGCTCGATCGCGGCGGGCGCGATGGAGGACGGATCAGGCGAGGTCGCATCGATGCCCGAGCCGACGGCGCGGTAGCCATCGAACAGCACCAGGACGAGGCCGGCGCCGGGCAAGCCGTGAATGCTCGGCAGGTTGATCGAATCCATTGCGTCGGCGCGAATCGACGGCGCCGAGTTGAGGCCGCTGAGCGCGGGAATTTTGCGGAACAAATCAGTAGTCGTCGCCGCACTGGTGGTGACGATCGCTTCGCGCGACATGCTGATCAGATTGGAGCCGGTGGGGGCAACGCCGCGAATGCTGGTGCCGGTGACGATGATCTCCGCGTCGCTGGTCGGCGCCTCTTGCGCAAAAGCCATTTCTCCCGACAGGGTCAACGCGGCGAATGCGACGCCGGACAGAAACAAATGCGCGCGCCGGCTCGGCGCTTGACTGATGACGGCCATGGGTTTCCCCTCCCTAGATAGACTCTTCATTGGCGCACATTTGCGCTATCGGGAGAGAACCGTCGGCGCGTCCCTCGTCGCCAATTCGCTCGCCAATTTGGTTGTCAATCGCTATATCGCAGCGGAAGGTTGCCCGCAATCGGCGCCTCCCTTTTCGCGAATCTCCCCATGCGAATCCGCTCTTTTGTGCGCTAGCGGGGCCTTTTTTCCGTTGTTGCGAAAAACTATTCGCCACCCCGTCCGCTCGTGATCGCCCACAGGCGTGGCGCTCAAAAGCGAAAGATTCCCAACGCCCGGTCGCTGTCCGCCGTCGCGGCGTACATGGCTTCCACCAGGCTTGCATAACTCGTCAGCATGGCGCGCTGATTGATGTAGCCCTTGTCGGTTATTTCACTGCGGCTAATATCGGGCGCGCGCGGCAGGATCGCCGCGTGTTTGACGCGCGTGCTGCTCCCGGATTGTCGCCCGTTGTATTCCGCGATGGCCGCCGCGATCTTTTCGCCAAACGCACAGCCCGCCATGCTTTCCGGGCAAAGCGCTTCAGGCGCCGCGCCGGCGATTTCGGCCGCATGCGCAAAGTTCGGCACGAGCAGCACGCCGATCTCGTCGCGGTTTTCACCGGCGACGACGAGATCGAGGCACAGGGGGCGCAACTGATCCACTAGCGCGACGCGCAGCATGCCGACATTGACCCAGGCGCCCGACGTCAGCTTGAAATTCTCCGACAGCCGTCCGTCGAAGGCGATGCCTTTCTCGGGCGCGGCGGCGTCGAGCAGGCGCCCTGCATCGCCCATGTTGTAGAATCCCTCGGCGTCGAACGCCGCGCGCGTGGCTTGCGGGTTGCGCCAATAGCCTGGCGTGACGTTCGGGCCTTTGACCAGAAGCGCCGTCTTGTCTTCGCTCGGCGCCATCTTGATCGCCGTGCCCGGCATCGGCAGGCCGAGATTGGCGGCGCTTTCGGTCTCGAAGTAGACGCACGTCGCGAACGGCCCCGTTTCCGTCGATCCCCAGCCGGCGAGCAACGTGGGCCTGCGGCCCGTCGCCTTTAATGCGATCGCCGCGAGGCGCTCTCGCGCGCGCTGTGGCAAAGCGGCGGCGGCAACGAAAATTATCTGCGTATGGCCGAAGAATGTCTTCGCGAACGCCTCGTCGGCATCGAACTGCGGCAACAGCGCTTCGATCCCGGCAGGCACGTTGAAGAACACGGTCGGCGGATTTAGCTTCAGGTTTTCCACCGTCCGCCCGATCAGCGCGGGCGTGGGCTTGCCGTCATCGATATGCATCACGCCGCCGTGGAAGAGCGCGACGTTGAAGCAGACATTGCCGCCGAACGTGTGGCTCCAGGGCAGCCAATCCACCAGGACCGGCGGACTGGCTTCGAGAAACGGCCAGAGCTGCACGAGCGCGACCTGATTGGAACACATCATTCGATGCGTGTTGACGACGCCCTTCGGCACGCCGGTTGAGCCCGACGTGAACAATATCTTAGCGACCGTATCGGCATTCACGCGCGCCCGGGCGGCTTTGGCATCTGTCGCGCTCGCCGGAGCAATGGCTTCGAGCCCAAGCACCCCCACTTCCGCACGATGCGAAACAATGGGGCCGGCGCCGGACTCCTTGATTGCCGGGATGGCGCGCGCAAAGGATTTGGGATCGCCCAGATAAACGCCGCCGGGCCGCAGAATTGAAATGAGCTGGCCGAGCCGCTCGAACGGCGCGGCTGTTCCGTACGTCGGCGAAACCGGCGAGACCGGCACGCCGACGATCATCGCCGCCATGGCTGTGATCGCGTGTTCGATCGAGTTTTGCGACAGGATCAGCAACGGCCTATCGGGCGTGCAGCCCATCGCCAGAATCCTGTCCGCGCGATCTTCGGCGCGGCGCAGGAATTCGGCATAGCCGATCGCGCCCTTCGCCCCGCCACCCTCCGTCAGGAAAGGCGCCTCTGGGGTCTGGCGCGCCCATTTTCGGAGCGGCTCGATAATCGTCGCCGGGTAAGGGCCGAGCTGGAGCTTGTTTTCAAGCACCAGCGCGCCGTCATCACGGCGCTCTACAGCGAGCGCGACCTCGGCAAACCGTTTCGGGCGCGGTACGGACAACGCGGCATTTCCCCCTGCTCAGCCAAGCGCCCAGTTCGCGCACGCAAAGCCCATTGATTCAAATCGTCAATGCATCGTCGTCGGCGGGACAGCGCCGCAGCATTTCTTCCATTTCTTTCCTGAGCCACACGGACACGGCTCGTTGCGGCCGACCTTGTTGGTGCGCAGAGGGATGCGTGGCGATCGATGCTCGCGCCAAAACTCCGCGAGCATGGTGAAGTGATCGGCCAGCATGTGCAGGAACTCACTGCGCTCCCATGGCTCTATCTCGCCAGATTCAAGCGCCAGGATGCAGTCGAGCGCCATGACGGCCACCTCTTCCTCGGCGACACCTTCCCATGATTGCGCCCGCAGGGCCACGCCGCGCGCGAAGCCACATGCCCAGCGGGTTCCTGGCGGGTCTTCCTCAGACGGCTCCAGCCACATCACTGGCGGCGCGCTCGCCGCGGTTCGTCCAGCGATCGCATTCCAATGCCGCTGGATGAGGCCCATCACCTCGCGCACCTGCGCATCGCTGTCGAACACCGGCCCTTCGCCCCAGATCTCGCGCAAATATTCGGACGGCATCACCATGTCTGGTCCGATGATGAGAGCGTGGAAGAAACCATCAAGCTCCTCGAAGCTCATGGCTTCGTCCGGCGGGTCTGTTTTCTGCAGAATGCCGGCAAGCCATTCCCGCTCGCGCCATGTGAGACCAGCGATGCGATCTGAATCACGGTTGTGCTGCTGTATAGCTTTAAGCCAACGCAGCGCATCGGTTGGCGCCTTCGGCGCGGCGATTCCACCCTCTTCGAAGCGTGTCAGATCGGCGGGGTTTGCGACGGCCGCCGCCAGCAATTCGCGCGCCTCGGCCTTGTCGGCGTCGTTCCAGACGGAGAAAGCTTCCGTGCGCCACAGGCTGTCCAGCAGGTCGGCCCGCTCGCCGATGCCGCCGAGCACGATCGCTTCTTGGACGCACCATTTGCAGCCGTCATCGTTGTCGGTCCCTTCAAGCGTCGCGAGCCTATCAATCAAGGCAACGAATTTCTCGCGCGGGTATCTTCCCTCGCACATGAGCCGCGCCAGCGCCTCGACGAGGCCGGCGCGCGCGTCACTTGCGAGATCGACGCTTGCGGCCAGTTCCGCGACAGCTTCCCCATCGCTCCCCACAAGGCCGAGCGTAATGGCGCGGATGGACATGATCGCCCCGTCGCCGAACAGGCCTTCCAATCCGTCATCAGAAACGCTGAGCATCTCCAGCCATGTCGGCCAGAAGCGGCGCTCCTTGGCCACGGCGAGAACGAAGAGACCATAGAAGAGGAGATTGTCCTCGGTCGGAAAGAGCCAATCCCCCTCCATGCGCCGGCGCGCGAGCGCCTCAAGACGCGACATCAATTCGGCGGCGTAAGGCATGAGCGCGGTCAGCGCCGCGTCAGGAACGCGGTCGGCGTTGCCGATGTCTTTGATCAAAACCTCAATGTTGGTCGTCATCGACGAATTCCGGGCGCAACATCTGATTTGGCGTCCGTTGGCGCGGGGAAGCTTTCCTCCACGGCGTCGGTCAATGCGGACGGTCGATAGGGAATGCCAAATTCGGTCGCGAACGCGGCCTTATTGGTCTTGTTCCGCGCGATTCGTTTAGGGCTCCAGCCCTGTGTCAAATCTGAAAACGGACGGCGTCCCGTCATCCTACAAATCCCCTGCTGATATTATGCCATCGGCGGCCCGCCAGCACTCTGCTGCGCCGCTTGATATCATGAGCCAATGGCGCAAATACACCGTAGAGCGCGCCGTTACATCGGCGGCAGCCCCACCGTGCTTCCGCGCCATAGACCCCACGAGATCAATTGTCCGCGCACGAAGCCTTGCACATGCCGCCCCGCGAAATGCTCCAGCGTGGCCGCCAAGGGACAAGCTGCGCCGTCTCGCGCTCCCAGAGGAGCGCGTAGCGTCCCTGAAACAGGTCGACGGCGCGCATACACGCCGTCGAAATGCGCGCCAAGTTGCGTGAGGATCGGTCGTCCAAGTTCTTTTTCCAGCCGGTGCGCCATGGATTGAAGTTCGCGCGACGCAAGCCGGTCGAGCGCATCCGGCGACAGCGCCATATCGGTGCAGCCCATCAAGCCCTGCTCGATCAGGAAGAGCCGCTGCCTTTGCTCGAACTCTTGCGCGAAGCGGCCCGGCCCATCCGGCATCGGTACATCGCGCGCCAGCACGCGATCGCGATGTGTCCGCCGAGCGTGTTGCGAAGCGGCTTATGCGTAGGGGTGATCGAGTCACAGCTTCCCCGTCAGCCTTCTGCGCGATTTTCCCAACACGGAATCCTTGAGATGATTGGAAAACTTGCTGGCCATGACTCGTTTTGTTGGGAAAACCGCAGGGGCCGAATTTCTTCCCAACGTTCCCCAACAACCGGGTGAAATCAATGAGACGCGCCGGGTCGGCGCGCGACAGCAATCGCCACCGCCAAATCCGCGATAAACTCTTTTAAATCAATTATTTTGAGACGATTTGAGACGGCCTGAGACAGTGTGCTGAAATGGCCGGAAATGGGGTGATGGTGCCGCCTGCGTGACTCGAACACGCGACCCCCGCATTACGAATGCGGTGCTCTACCGGCTGAGCTAAGGCGGCGCCGGTTTTGGCCAGCGGGGGGTTGGCCTACTAAATTCCGTCCCCGGCTACAATCCCAACTGCCCCGCCCCTATCGCGCGGGCCGGCGGCTGTTTGCATTGGCTTTTCCACGCCGCTTGGCCGCCAGGGCGTATCCCGGGCCCAAGGGGCCGCCTATATTAACGAGGTGATTTGCCCCCGCCGGACAATTTGTGCGCTCCACGCCCCGGCGGCCAAGAGCGCTTGCCAGTTATGACCGAGGCCAGCTTCCAGGTCCTGGGCTGGCGGCCGTCCGGCGAGCCCGGCGGTTTTGCGTTCAGCTATCGCTGCACGCGGTTCGGCGCATTCGAGGAGGTTTTGCGCTTCCCGCGCGCGGCTGCGCCGACGCCCATACAGGCCCGCCTGCTGGATCTCGCCGCCGTCGCGATCGGGGTGTCTTATTACAAGGCCAATGCCAGCGGGACCATCGGGCTCGCAGCGCCATTCGCCAGCGCCGCGGCGCGCGATCTGGCGCACGCGCTCTACAGCGAAGGCCTCGGCGAGTTCTACGTCCGCAACAATTTGCCCTATCCGCCTCGCCTGAAGTTCACGCCGGATGCGCCAACGCCGCGCAGCGCGCCCGCCTTGACCGGCGCCTCGCGCCCGCCCGCGCGCGCCGTCGTGGCGTTCGGTGGCGGCATGGACAGCCACGTCGCGCTGTCGCTCGTCCAGCGCGCGGGCGTTGCCGCCGATCTCGCCACTGTCGCGCTATCTGACAAAATCAAGCGCGTGATCGAAGATTGCACTGACGCGCCCGTGACCTTCATAGACCGCACGCTCGACCCGCGCCTGCTCGCTGCGAACAAGGCCGGCGCGCTCAACGGCCACATTCCGGTCACCGCGATCAATTCGCTGATCCTGATTCTGCACGCCTGTTTCACCGGCGCCGATTGGGTTGTGTTCGCTAACGAACGCTCGGCCGATGAAGCCACCCTTACCGTCGATGGCCACGACGTGAATCATCAGTTCAGCAAAACCTTCCGCGCCGAAAAACTCATCCGCGAGGCCGTGTTCGCCGCTTCTCCTAACGGGCCGGATTATTTCTCCGCGCTCCGCCCGGTCAGCGAACTCTGGATCGCACAGCAACTGGCGCGCCTGCCGGGCCCGCTGGCGCGCTTCCGTTCCTGCAACCGCAATTTCGTGTTTTCCGACAGATCGAAGGCGCTTGCCGTCGGGCGCTGGTGCGGGCAATGCGCCAAATGCGTCTTCACCGCCCTGATCATGGCGCCGTTCTTGCGGCGCGCGCAGAGCGTATCGCTGTTCGGCTCGGACGTACTGGACAACCCGGCCAATTTGCCGCTCGCCGAGGAACTCGCCGGCTTCACTGACGCCAAACCCTGGGAATGCGTCGGCACGATAGAGGAGGTCTCCGCCGCCTTGTCGCATCTGCTCGACGAGCCGGACTGGCGCGATGCGCTTATCGTGCGCACGCTGGCGCCGAAACTGCGCGACCGCGTGAGTACGGCGGCGCTCACGGCGCATTTCAACGCGTCGCTTTCAACGTTCGGCCCAGGTTTCCTTCCGCCCGCCATGAGCTTCATCGCCGTGCCGGAAAACGTTTGATGCCGCGCCGGATCGTGCTCATCGGCGCCGGCCGCGAGGCGCAAGCCGCGAGTGCTTATTTTCATGAAACGGCGCCGCAGACGCCGCTGCTCGTGTATGACGACAACGCCGAAAAAGCGCGCGCCTTCGCGGCCGCGCACGGCGTAGCGCCCTTACCCGATAATGACCGCGACTATCGCGAAACTCTGTTCTTGCGCGCGCCCGGCATGCCGCCGCGCCACGCTTTTCTCGTTGCGCTGGGTGAAAACGGCGCCGAGGTCACGACCTATCTCGGTTATTGGCTCGCCCGTCATCGGCGCGCCGTTCTAGCGACGATTACCGGCAGCAAAGGCAAGAGCACGACGACGGCGCTTTGCGCCTCCATCCTAGAGCACGCGAACATCAATGTCCGCGCCGGCGGCAATATCGGCGTTGTGCCCGAGGCGCCGCCGCGCGGCGAACGCTGGGTGTTCGAGACATCCTCCTATCAATTGCACGACATTCCCGCCGCCGCGCCGGTACACGCACTGACGACGCTCTATCCCGAACATCTCGACTGGCACGGCGGCTTTGCCAATTACCTCACCGCAAAACTGCGCCCGTTCGCTATTGACCCTGCCTGTATCGGCGTGATTCCGCGGGGCCTGGCCGCGCACGTCGCGCATCTGCCCAATAGCTTTGTGTTTGCCGACGACACGGTCACCGTTGCGGAAGCCGTCGTAACCTTGCGCGTCGGCCCAGCGGTCGCGCGGGCGACGCTGTCTGAACCTTCGGCGAAGCGCCTAAGCGCCAACCCGCTGCTCGCGCACAATTTCGCAATGGCGCTGGCTACCGCGGCCATCGCCAGCAAGGAGGATTTGTCCTTGCTGTGCGCCGCGGCGGACGAAGCGCTTGCTGTTTGGTCCGGCCTGCCCTCGCGTCAGAACCTGATCGGGGAATTTGCGGGCCGCTTCTGGATCGATGACGCGCTGGCGACCATCCCGCAGGCCACGATGGCCGCGCTTCAGCGCTGGCCAGACCGGCCGGTGCGCCTCATCATGGGCGGGCGCAATCGCGAACAGGACTTTACGACATTGATCGACTACGTGAACAGTCGGGCTGATGTTTCGGTGTACGCCTATGGCGACTCGATCCCGCGCTTCGCCTCGCAACTGAAACGCGCCGCCGTCGTCAATTCGCTCGACGAGGCGCTAACCGCCGCTTTCGCCGACAGCGAACCATGCGAAGTGATCCTGTTTTCGCCCGCCGGCGCCACCAGCGAACCTGGCGCCACTTATCAGGACCGCGCGCGCCGCTTCGCCGAATTCGCGAGAGCCAGAGCCGATGGCTGATCTCTCCGGCCGCACGATCCGCGTTGTCGCGCCCGCCCGCTGGGTGGAGGAACAAATCCTCCAGCGCTTCAGCGTGCTCGCCAACGCCGCTGGCGCGAAAGTCGAGATCGCGCCGCAATGCACAATTCGCGACGGCCAACTCGCTGGCGATGACGCCACGCGCGCCGCCGCGCTGAACCAGGCGATCGCGGACCCGCACGTAGATATAATCTGGTGCGCGCGCGGCGGCTATGGCGCGCCGCGCTTGCTAGACAAGGTTGAGTTCAAGGCCGCCCCGCGCAAGAAATTGCTTGTCGGCTATAGCGACATGACGGCGTTGCATCAGCGCGCGCTCGGCTCGCCCGTGCAGGCCGTGCATGCGGCGATGCCGTTCGATCTGCGCCATGAAGACCGCGCCGATAATATTGAGCGCGCGTTCCATTTCTGCGGCGAAATGCTGGCCGGTACTCCAGCACCCCGCATATTCGATCTCATCCCCGTCCGTCCTGGAACGACGCACGGGGTGTTAGTGCCAGGCAATCTGCATGTGCTGGCGACACTCCTGGGCACGGCGTTCCAACCGTATTGGCCTAGCACGATCCTATGTGTCGAAGATGTTGGCGAATATTACTACGCCATCGACCGACTATTCTGGCGTCTGGCGCATTCAGATCTTGCGATAAGCATTAAAGGCATTGCTCTCGGCAGCTTCACCGACAACGAAGACAACGAGATTCCGTGGGGCAAGACGGTGGAGCAGATCGCCGCGCTGCATTTTCCAAGCATTCCGATCGCAACCGACATGCCAGTGGGCCACGGTGCAGATAACAAACCACTGGCGCTCTGCGCGCCCTGCGCTCTCGATGTCAGTGAAAGCACGGCGCGATTGACAGTTTAGCCGGCAACCCGCGCTAGAATATCTGCCGCGAACTGTGAAAGCGTGTCGTCGCGCGCGCCCATTATGATGATGCGGTCGCCAGGCTTTGCGAGCTTCAGCAGTTCTTCGCCGCACGCCGCGCGATCGGGCAGCGCCAAAGCCGTGCGGCCGGCGGCGGCGATTCCAGAAACGATCTCCGCGCTGCCGACGCTGCGATCCACCGTGCCGCCGAAATAGACCGGCTCGGGCATCAGCAGCACATCTTCCACCGCCAAATTGCGCGCGAAACAATCGATCAGCGCGTCTTTCATGTGTTTCAGCGGCCCGAAGCCATGCGGCTGGAACATGATCAGCAGGCGGCCGGGAAAATCGTGCAGCGTTTTCAGCGTGGCTTCGATCTTGTCCGGGTTATGCGCGAAATCGTCGAACACCGTCACGCCGCCGCGCGAACCAACGAACTCAAGGCGCCGGCGAATACCCGAAAACCGCTTCAGCGACTCTACCGCCTGAGAAAGCGGAACGCCAATTGCGCGCGCCGCCGCGATCGCCGCGAGCGCGTTCGACACATTATGACGGCCGGGCGTACGCAGGCGAACGTCCACAACGTCGCCATCGCGCTCGCGCACCTCAAACAAAATCCCGTCTGGCTGCGGCATTATATGCGCGGCCAGAAAATTGGCCGCCGGATTATCCAGGCTATAGGTCAGCCTCTTGCCGGGCGCGCTCGGCGCCAAGGCCGCCACATCCGCATTGTCGAGATTCAACACCACCGTTTCGCCCTTGCCTATGAAATCGGAGAACAGGGTGCGCAATTCGTTGAGGCTCTTGTGGTCGAGCGCGAGATTGTTCAGCACCGCGATGCGCGGACGATAGAGCGCGATCGAGCCATCGCTCTCATCGACCTCTGAAACGAAAATGTCGCCCTTGCCCACACGCGCCGAAGCAAACAGCGCATCGGCGCGCACGAAATTCTTCATCACCGCGCCGTTCATGATCGTGGGATCGAGGCCGGCCTCGGTCAGGATCCAGCCAATCATGCCGGTGGTCGTGGATTTGCCGCTTGTGCCGCCGACGGCGATCGCACGCGGCGCGGCGTTGAACAAATCCGCCAGCAATTCCGCGCGCTTGACCAGGCTGGCGCCGACGCGGCGGGCGGCCTGCACGTCCGGCACGGTTTCTTCCACCGCCGCCGAAATCACGACGCGCTGATCGGCGCGCGTCACGCCGCTGCCGTCCTGCGGAAACAACCTGACGCCTTGCGCGCGCAGGAAATCGAACTTCTCCGGCGTGCGGCCCTGATCGTGCGACCGGTCCGAGCCTTCGACCGTGAGCCCCTGGCCCCGCAAGATAAGCGCCAGCGGCAGCATGCCGCTGCCGCCGACGCCGCAAAAGAAATAGGGCGCGTTGTCCGTCATGCGCCGAATTTAAGCATGAACCGTCAGGCTTGGCGCGCGGCTGCTGGGGGAACCGGGCCGATCTGCGCCGCCCGCAATGTCGGCCCTGACGAAGCGTCAACGATGCTCGCCGAATCTCCACGCCCGCCGGTAGGCGGCAGGGCCAGCACCGCGCCGGAGCTTGCATCCTTGCCGCCGCGCTCCATGCGCGGATGGATTAATTGGCCCGCATCGCCGTAGACATAGACTAACCGCGCCCAATCGGCGTCGTCATAAAGGAAGCTCGGGCCTTCCGGATCGAGGTCCGACCAATCGGGCTCGCGGGGGGCGACGGCCGCCTGCGCCAGCCAATTGCGCGCACCGACCTCATCGCCCTTGCCGCGGCACACGACCGCAAACAACGCCGCGATGCGCGAGGAAGGATTTTCCCGAAACGCTTCTTCGAGCGCCGCCCAGCCGCTGTTCCAATCCTTGCGGTCGATCGCCAGTTCGGCGGAGAGAATCTTGCTTTCGCGGTGGTCGGGTTTCAGATCCACGAGCGTGGCCATGCGTTTGGCGCGCTCGGCCGCCGTCTCGTCGCTCTTGATGTCGCGATAGGCGTGCGCAATCGCCGGGTGTGGGCCGCTGGCCCACGCCTCTTCCAGAATGCTCGCCGCCTTCCATATCTTGCCGTCTTCCAGCATCAGCCGCGAAGCAAACGCCGCCGCGGGCGCAAAACCGGGCGACAGACGCACTGCTTTTTCGACATTATCGATCGCGCGATCGAGGCGCCCGTCGCGATCCTCGCGCGCGGCGGCGGCGGTCAGCAGCACAGCCTTGCGGCGCGCGGCGATGCGCGGCTCGACCAGTTTGCGCTTTTCGCCTTCGTCGAGCGCGGCGATCGCGCCGTCCCATTCGCCGGCCTGCACTTTCAGATCGAACAGGGTCGTGAACGGCCAGGTCGATGTCTTCGACAATTTCAACGCCGCTTCGGCATGGCTCATCGCCGCCTGCCGGTCGCCGCGCTTCAGCGCCGAAGCGAGCAGCCCCTTACGGCCGAGCAATTCGGTGTCCTCGTTGGCGAGCATGCCGGAATAGGCGCGCTCGGCGCCGGCGATATCGCCCGCAACCTCAGCGGCGCGCGCTTCGAGCAGATTGGCCAGACGCGGTTCCTCGATCAGGTTTTCCGCACGGCCGGCATGTTTGCGCGCATCCTCAAATTCGCCAGCTTCCGCGGCGATCAGGCCGAGCGCGAGCGCCTCTTGCCCCTTCTTGCGCCGCGCCCGCTCCGCGGCCTTGCCGATGCGGCCCGGCGCGTCCAGCAACAGGATCAGGAAATTCACCACCGGCAGCAGGAAAGCCAGGAGCAGGATCATCACCGCGGCGCCGAAAAACGCGGTGGTTTCGATCCGCGTGCCGAACCACTCGATCATCACTTGACCGGGATGGCTGGCCATCGACACGCCGACAAGCGCGGCGAAAACGAGCAGGACGAGAATGATCGCGATGCGGAGCATGTCGGCCTAACTCCTCTTCGACAATTGCGAGCGGATCGCCGCCAGCCGTCGATCGATTTCCACGCGCGTGCGCGCCTTTTCCAGCCAAGGCGCGACCATCCTGGCCGCATCGCCCTTCAACTTTGAAAGCTGATCGACGGCGCCTTCCAGATCGTTAGCCTTGATCTTCGCCGAAGCATTCTCGACGACATCGTTGCTGACGTCCTGATCGTCGATCCTCCGAACCACGATGAATTGGGCAAGGCTCGCCTGCACCTGCCCCCAAGCGCCGCCCGTCTGATTGCCGATACGCGCCGCGCGCACGATATCCAGCTCGATCTTCGCGTACTGATCGCGCAATTGCTCTCGCGTTGGCGCGCCCTTCTTCGACAGCGGCGCGAGCGCGATCACGTTGGGATCATCGGGCAGGACGCCGGCCAGCGCCGCGTAAGCCGGTTCGAACGGGCCGGACGAGCGGGCCGCATCGGTAGCAGCCGCGACGGCGTAGGAAGCGCGCGCCGCATCGGTGGCGTCTTTCGCGCCTTTCGCCACGTCTTCGAACTGTCCCTGCAGCGCGCCGACGCGCGTGGCGACCGCGCCGACATCGCTGTTAAGTTTCGTCTCAAGCGCCTTGTTCTGTGCTTGCAGCGTGCGTATCTGCGCCATCATATCGGCCGGATTAACGCCAGCGGCGGCCTCGAACGAAAGCACCTTGCCGGCGCGCTTTTCCAGCTCGCCGACGCGCGCCTGCAAGCTTGCGGTGGCGCGCGCAAGCTGCGCATCCGTCGCGGCAGTCGGATCTTGCGGCAGCGCCTCCAGCGCGGCGAAACGCTGGCGCAAAGCCGCCGTTTCTTCCGGGCCGTTGGGAAACAGTTTCAGGCCGACATCGATATTCACGAGCTTCTTCTGCGCGGCGGCGACATCGGCTTTGAGCTGCAGATAATCGGCCTTGAATTGCGGCGACACGCCGCCCGCCGCATCGATCGCGGCCAGTTTCAGTTTGGCTTCGGCGAGATTCGCCGCCGCCTGCGCCTGGATTAGCCGCGTCTGGGTGAGTTCGTCGGGCGCGGTGGCGTCCAGCAGCGGCGCCAGCGCCGGCGTGCGCGGCGCCAGGGCGCCCAGAGCGCCGCCGCCTAACGCCGAAACACAGGCCAGCGCCACCGCCGTGCCCATGCCAATGCCGCTTGAGCCATGCGCCGGTTCAAAATCGGCGTCGATCGGCTCGGCGCGCCCGCGCTCAGCGTGATCGTTCGCGGCCATGAGACTTCCCTCGCGATTCGCCAAGCCGAACGCGAATCAGTTCGGCTGAATTATGCGAATCGTACGGTGCGCCCTGACTCGGCTCAAGCGCGATCGGCGGCGACCTTCTCAAGCAAGCTGAGCAGCGCTTTCTCGCGCGGCGCTGAGGCTACAAGAATGCGCCTGAAATCAAACGCCGCAGCCGTTTCCGCCGAACGTCCGCCCAGGCACAGCGCAATCAGCCGCGCGGCCTGTGAATGCATGCCCGCCGCAGCCGCGAGGCGGCAGAACGATTCGGCACCGCGCGCGCTGTGAAACATTACCGAATCGCCCGGCGAAACTCCTGTGAGCAAGTTGAGCGCTTGCGGAGTCAGCGCCGTCGCGGCGCGGGCGCGATAGACGATCAGGCGCGCCGCGGCGAACCCGGCGTCCGTGATCGCTTCGGCGACATTCGTCGCGATGTCCTCGCCGCTAACATGCACCATTGCGCCGCGGCGAGGATCCAGCCCTTTGGCGAGTTCGATCAGATCGACAGCCGCGCCATCGGCCGAACGCACATCCTGATACCCTAGTGCGCGCGCCGCTTCCGCCGTGCCCTCGCCCACCGCCAGCGCTGGCAGGTCGCGCTTGCCGAGTGCGCGCACGCCGGCGGCGCTTGTGAATAAAAGCGCCTGCACGCCGTTCGGATCAAACTGGAAGGGAAGCGCCTCGATCACCAGCGCCGGCGAAACGATCGGCGTATGGCCCATGCGCGCGACGCGCGACGCAGTCGCCTCGGCCTCGGGCGCAGCGCGCGTGATCAGTACGCGGGTCATTTCATCGCGGCGAGCGCGGCGCCTGCCGCCTGTTTGATCGCGCGCGCGACATCGAGCCCAAACGCAGCGGCGGCATGCTCCGTCGGCAAGTCGCCCACACTGCGAATTTCGCGAACGCGCTGCCTGCCGTCGGTCGAGAGCACTTCGCCGATCATGCGCCAGCCGGCGGCGCCGCGCGCGGCATGGGCGGCGATCGGCGTACGGCACGATCCATCGAGTTCCAGCAGGAACGCGCGCTCAGCCGCAACCGCGATCCACGCTTCGGTATCGTTCAATGGCGCAAGCGCCGCGGCTGTGCGTGCATCGCCTATGCGCGCAGTGATCGCCAGTGCGCCCTGCGCGGCGGCGGGCGGCATGTCGTCGATATCGACGAGGCAGCGCGCATGCCGCTCCAGCCCAAGACGCTTTAGCCCCGCGAGCGCCAGAAAGGTTGCGTCCGCTTCGCCCGTCTCGATCTTACGCAGCCGCGTCTCGACATTGCCTCGCAGCATCGCCATGCGGAGATCGGGCCGTTTGTACAAAAGCTGCGCCTGCCGCCGCAGGCTGGCGCTGCCAACCGTCGCGCCAGGGGCCAGATCGCCGGGCGATTTCGCCTTCAGCGAGATGAACGCATCGCGCGCGTCCTCGCGCTCAGGAACGCACGCTAGTGCGATCTCATCGGGCAGCCGCGTCGGCAGGTCTTTGGCCGAATGCACTGCCAGATCGATGCGCCCGCCGATCAAAGCTTCGTCCAGTTCCTTGGTGAAAAGACCTTTGCCGCCCGACTCGGCGAGCGGCCGATCCTGTATCTTGTCGCCGGTCGTGGTGATCGCGGTGATGGGCAGGCGATCATCGAGCCCCCCTGCCGGCACGCCGAGGAGCGCGCCGAGCCGGGCCTGCAAGCCCCGCGACTGCGTCATCGAAAGCGGCGAACCGCGCGCGCCTATGCGAAAAATCACGCTCATGAGCTAACAAGCGCGACCTATCAGGCGCGCCAGTGAACGACAAACCCGATTTCGCCCCAGACTACGACCGAGACTACGGCCCGGTCCTCGGCATCGAAACCAGTTGCGATGAAACCGCGGCGGCGATCGTGCGCCTTGTCGGCGGCAGGCCGGAAATCCTTGCCGACGTGATCTGGAGCCAGAACGAGGCGCACGCGCCCTATGCCGGCGTGGTGCCGGAAATCGCCGCGCGCGCTCACGTAGAGAAGACCGACGTGGCGATCGCGCAGGCGATGCGGGACGCGAGCCTCGGCTTCGGCGATCTGGCCGGCGTGGCCGCGACGGCGGGGCCGGGGCTGATCGGCGGCGTCATGGTGGGGCTGACGGCGGGAAAGGCGATCGCCCTGGCGCGCGGCCTGCCCTTCGTGGCGATCAACCACCTGGAGGGGCACGCCCTTTCGCCGCGTCTTACCGGCGAGGCCGCCTTTCCCTACCTGCTGCTGCTGGCCTCGGGCGGGCATTGCCAGTTTATCGCCGTGCGGGAGCTGGGACTCTACACGCGCCTCGGCACGACCATCGACGATGCCGCCGGCGAGGCCTTTGACAAGGCGGCGAAGCTCCTTGGCCTCGGGTTTCCCGGCGGGCCCGCGGTTGAAGAGGCCGCGGCGCGGGGCGATCCGGCTCGTTTTGCACTGCCGCGTCCGCTTCTTGGCCGGGCCGGCAGCGATATGTCGTTCGCCGGCCTTAAATCGGCATTGTCGCGGCTGGCGGAGCACGCCGAGAGCGCCCGCGATCGCGATGACCTCGCGGCGAGCTTTCAGGCTGCGGTGTTGGATGTGATCGCCGACCGGGCCGGTAACGCTATCGACCAATACGAGGCGCTTGGCGCCGAAGGCGCGCTTTTCGTGGCAGCCGGCGGCGTCGCCGCGAATGGCCCGCTCCGGCTACGCCTCAGCGCGCTGGCTGAACGGCGCGGCTACCGCTTCGCCGCCCCGCCACAGCGCTTTTGCACCGACAACGCGGCGATGATCGCACTCGCTGGGCTAGAACGATTAAATAGAGGATTCAGCGATCAATTATGCGCTGCGCCGCGCGCACGCTGGCCTCTGGATCAAGCGGCGGCGAGCGAACGGCCCACTCACGTCCCTGGCCGGAAAGGAGCCAAGGCCTGAGTGGGCCGCCGCCTTACAGGATAATCCTGGCCGCCAGATACAGAATAGGCGCCGCCGCCGCAGCCGTGACCGCCACGGCCGCGACGACGCTGGCAATGCGCAACCGCACACCCATAACGTGAGCCATCGTAGTCTCCATCTCATCGATGTTGCACCTGCGAACATCTTAACCAGAAGATGGAGCGCTAGCCGGAATGGGGAAACCCTTTGTTTTTGCCGGCTACCCTGCATTTTTGCATGGAAGTTGACGGTGTGTCATAAAATCTGGGCGTATCTGGATCATAAATTTTTTGCAATGCAGCAAGTAGGCGAACCGCGGAGCCTGCCCCGCCTTGGACCGCTTGGGCTTTAGCCCTGTGACCTGCGCGGACAGTTGCAATGTTCGGCTGGCTAACCAGGACCGAGGAGCCGCAGACGGTGCATGGCAGCAATACGGTGGATGATCCGCGGGGCAAGTCATGCCGCGCGCTCGATCAGTGACAACCATCATTTGATGCGCCAAATCTACTTCGAGAATAAATATTATTCGTACTGTTCAATCACCACGAGCCAAAGAGCCGAAATGCGCCCGACGCGCAAAATCTATATCCTATCAAACGCATAGCTGGAGTTTGCAGCGTCCGGGCTCGGATGGTGCGCTGATTTTGAAAAACTCTCGGATGCGGTGAGTTCTGGCGCGCCGCTTTACTGCTCGTTGGCGACTGCGCCGTGACTGTAATCGGGGCGATAGAGCCCATTCAGCAGCAAAGTCAGGACGCCGTCGAGTTCACGCTCCAGCCTTGGCAGCGCCAGTTGCGTGAACAGGTGCGGGAAGGAGAATTTCTGGACCGCAGCTTGAATCATTTCTGCGGTGAACTCGATGTCCAACGGCCGAAACAGGCCGGCCTCGACGCCATCCTTGAGCACTTCAGCCAGGAACACGCGCTGTAGCGCCAATTGCTCGCTGTGGTTAAGCGGGCGCTCTCGCTTCAGGACTTCGGCAAGCTCGATGATCTTGGCGTTTCGCTCCACCAGCCCGTAATTCTCCCGCATCTGAGCGGTGAGGATGTCCCGCAGCCGCTGGTCGGCGGGCGCGCTCTTGCGCCTGGCGATCGCGGAAAGACGCCCGTTCTGCTCCATCGCGTGCTGGCGGGCCATGGCTTCGGCAATGTCGATCTTCGCCTCGAAAAACCGATAGATGTTGCCCGGCGACATCCGGCAATCGGCGGCGATTTCCGCCATGGTTGTCTTGTTGTAGCCGTAGTGCTTGATGCGCTCGGTGGCCGCATGAAGGATGCGGTCACGCGTATCGACCTTCTGATCCATGACGCGACGATAAGGATGCGGGGCTGAATATTCAATGAATGATTCAGTCGCCGCATTACCGCTTCAACACGTGGGCGTTTTAGGCGCCGGCGCATGGGGCACGGCGCTGGCCCAGGTGGCCGCAGGCGCGGGCCGTGAAGTGACAGTATGGGCGTTCGAGCCGGACCTGGCGACGGCGATCAACGCCAATCACGTCAACGCGCTCTACCTGCCTGACCGCGCGCTCAACCCCGCGATCAACGCCACCAGCGACCTCTCAGCTCTCGCCGCGTGCGATGTGATCCTTGCCGTCCCGCCGGCGCAGCATATGCGCGCAAGCCTGGCCCGCCTCACGCCGCTTTTGAACGGCGCTCCCGTCGTCCTTTGCGCCAAGGGCGTGGAGCAGAAATCACTGGCGCTGATGAGCGAAGTGCTTGCCGAAGCGGCGCCCGACGCGCCCGCGGCGGTGCTTTCAGGGCCTGGCTTTGCCGTCGACGTCGCCCGCATGCTGCCGACCGCCACCACCATCGCCTGCGCCGATGCAGCGCTCGGCGCACGCCTCGTCGCCACGATCGGCATGCCGTCGTTCCGGCCCTATCTGACGGACGACCTTATCGGCGCGCAGATCGGCGGGGCGGTGAAGAACGTCATCGCCATCGCCTGCGGCGTCGCCGAAGGGCGCAAGCTGGGCGAAGGCGCGCGCGCTGCGCTGATCACGCGCGGCTTTACCGAAATGAGCCGCCTTGGCCTGGCGATGGGCGCGAAAGCCGAGACGCTGAACGGCCTCTGCGGCCTTGGCGATCTGGTGCTCACCTGCGTCTCGCGCACGTCACGCAACACTTCGTTCGGCATCGAACTGGGCGAAGGCAAATCGGCGACGGAGATTCTCTCCGGCCGCCGCTCCGTCGCAGAGGGCGTAGCGACCGCGCCTGCCGTAGCGGCGCTGGCGAAGAAATTCGGCGTCGAAATGCCAATCTGCGAAGCGATCGATGCGGTGCTCGCCGGGCGGCTCAGCGTCGAGGAAGCGATCGGCGCGCTGCTTTCCCGTCCCTTCCGCGCCGAGGGGCGATGAGCGAGATCAATCCCGCCCGCCCGGCGCCAGGCACGGCGCTGGTCGCGCTTGACAAGATCAAATGCCCCGGCGCCATAGCGCTCGATTTCCGGGCCGGCGATTGCCTGTATTCCGTCATCGTCGCCCGCGACGAATACGGCGTCCACGCCTACGAAAACGAATGTCCGCACATGCGCGCGCCGCTCGAGCGGTTCGATGGCGTGATGATTGTGCGCAAACCCTATCTGATCTGCGCCATGCACGGCGCATCGTTCCGCATTCGCGATGGCGCCTGCGTTGGCGGCCCAGCGCTGGGAACGGCTCTGAAGCGCGAAGCGATCTCGGTCGAGAACGGAATCGTGCTGTTAGGCGCTTCGCGGGGGACCGCCGCCTGACCGGCGCGTAACCGCGCGGCCAATCGCGCCGACGGCCATCAGCAGCGCCAGCCCGCCCGCCAGATACGAGGCCCAGCCATACCGCCCGCCCGGCAGAACGTCGGCAAAGGCGAAAGGCCGCGAGGCAGGCGCGGGCGGCGTTTCCACAACTGGCGCAGCGCGCACTTTGCCGTCGATCAGGCCGGGCAAATTGTATTGCGAGACGCGGTCGGTCGCGTCGGCGAAATCGCCGTAACGCTGACCGTCATTGAACGCGATCATGCCGCGCACATTTTTGGCTTCGGCTTTTACTTTCTCAAGCATGGACGGCCGCGCCACGACGGTGATGCCGGCGACGCCCGAACGGCCGAGCACACGTGTTTCGTGACGCAGCGAATTGGCGCTTTTGCTCTTGGCGGCATATTGCTCGCCCCACGTCAGAGTCTTGGCCAGCGGATCGTAGACGGGAGCTGCGGCGAATGAGTCCAGCGCCGGCTCAGCCGGACGCGCGGCCTTCACGCTGTCGATGAAGGTGATCGCGCCCAATTCATCAGCGCCAGTTTCCGGCACGTGGCCGATCGGATCGTAGCTCACGAAAGCAGCCCAATAATCCGCCGCACCAGCTTTCTTGCCCGCTGGCGCCACGGCGCCGAGCGATTGCGCCGCGGGCGCAGACACACCGAGCGTTTTCAGCAGCGGCGGCACGTCCTGCGGCGGGATATAGACATAGCCCTTGGTCAGATCGAGATGCATCGATCCGTCGCCGAGACTGGACGTCTGCGTGACGCCGGTGGCGGCCTTGGTTTCGGTGCGGGTGAGCGGTTTGTCAGGCCCGTCAGCAAACGCGGCGGCGCTCGCCGCTAGGAGCGCCGCGCCAGCCGCAATCGCAGATAGAATGCGCATCTGTCCCTCCTCGGCGCCCGTCCCAGCCCTATTTACCATAGCCTCTTTGCGCCATGGCCGCGAGCAGACTCAGGCCTTTACAGCAGCGCGCAGCGCGCGCGCCGCCTCATCCATCGCGTTATCAATGGCTTCGCGCCATGCCGCGAGGGTTTTCGCGTCTGCGGCTGGCTGAGGATAAAGCGCGGCGCGCGAGGAAGAGACAAAACCGCCCTCGAGGCCGTTCGGGCCCCGAACAAAGCCGGCGACGGCGTCGCGCGCGCCCGCGCCTTGCGCGCCAAAGCCCGGCACCAGGAAAAGCGCATCCGGCAAAAGCGCGCGCAGCCTGCGCGCTTCGTCGGGATAGGTGGCGCCGCAAACCGCCATGACCCCGGACCAGCCGGTTTCCCCTTTTAGGCGAACCGTTTCCGGCGCGATCATTTCCGCCACCCGCTGCCAGAGTGGCGCACCGTTCACCGGCAGATCCTGCAGATCGCGCGCGCCGGGATTGGACGTGCGCACCAGCACCGCCAGGCCGCGACCGCGTTTTTCCGCAGTCGACAGAAAAGGCTCCAGCGAGTCGCGGCCGAGATACGGATTTACCGTCAGCGCATCGGCGTCAAAACCCGGCGCGGCGCCAAACGCGGCGCGCGCATAGCCTTCGGCGGTCGAGCCGATATCGCCGCGCTTTGCATCCAGAATGCAGATCAGACCGAGGCTCTGCGCTTCGGCGCTGAGCGCGCGCGCGAGGCCATAGCCCTGTTCGCCGTACGGTTCGAAAAATCCCATCTGCGGCTTGACCGCGACCGCATGCCTGGCGGCGAGCGGCAGGATCTCGCGAAAGAATTTCTCAACCGCGTCAACATCGCCGCGCGCGTCGCCGAATAGCGGCGGTATCAACTCCGGATTCGGATCGAGCCCAATGCAAAGCGGATTGCCGCGCGCGCGCAATTTGTCGATCGCGCGGTCGGCAAATCCGATCATTATGAGCCAGGCGCCACGCACACGACCTGCGCGACGGAAAGGTCGCGGCGCGTCTTATCGGCCTGGGGGCCATAATTGGCGGTGGTAAGACGACCCACGGCGGCGCCTTCGGGCTTCACGCCATGATCTTTCAGGAGTTCGGCGATTGTCGCCGGCGCAGCCGTATAGAGGCGCCCGCGGCGCACGGATTCCGCTATCGTGATCCCGACCACTCTGCCTTGCGTATCGAGCACGGGCCCGCCGCTCATCCCGGCGAGCGTGCCGCGCAGCCCGCCTGTCCGGCCGATTTCGGCCCAGGTCAGGATCGGCTCGTTCAGCGAATAGCGACCGTGAGCGACGAGCTTTTCGCGGCCCATCAGGCGCGTGGCGACCTCGCCGGGGCGGCCTTGGGGATAGCCGAAATGGAAGGCGGTCTGGCCAAGCCTGAACGTCGTTTCATCGAGATCGAGTGAGATCGGCTTGGGCGCGCCGACCGTGCGCACCAGCGCAATATCGGCGTTGCGCGCTTCGAACACTTCTTCGGCGGCGATCGCCGAGCCGCGTCCCACCACGATGCCGACCTTGTCGCAGGCATCCACCACATGGCGCGCCGTCAGCCACCAGCCCTCGCGCATGATCGAAAACGCGCTGCCCACGCCGGAGGAGACCGGCCCCACCTCGACCAGCACTTCAGGATCGAAATCGGAAGGCGGCGGCAACAGCGCGCCGGCAGGCTCTTCGTTCTCCGCCGGCGGCGCCGGCGGTGCGTCGGCCTTCTCGTCCACGAACCGCAGGGCCAGCACGAAACCGGTCAGCGCAAGCACGTAGATGAGCCAGTCCGGCAGCCGCATCAGCCGAGCCTGTTCGCAAACGGATCGGTCATCGCGCCGGCCAGGATCAACGCGAGCCCGATCTTGATGCTCATCACCATAAGCGCCGCCGCGACATCGCCCTCGGCGATGCGGCGCGGCAGGCCGTGCAGGATGGCGTCGGTAATCCGGAACGCGATCAACTGCACCAGCAGCGTCACCACGCCCCAGATCAGAATCTCAAGCACGTCCGACGAATTTGCCAGGCAGGCGCCGAGCGGAATCGCCAACCCCACCACCACGCCGCCGAACGCCACCGCCGCCGATGGGTTGCCGTCGCGGATCAGCCGCAGCTCCTTGTGGGGCGTGAGCAGCACATAAACCACCAGCGCGCCGACGAATAAGCCCAACGCCACGCCAAGGTGGATCAGAAAATCGTCGAACCCCGAAACGAAGGATTGAACCGCCGATAAATCCATGCATCCCCCTCCCAGGCGCCGGGGCCTAGCTTTTCGCGCGCGCGTGCGTCAAGCCGATCCGACGGGACGATTAGGAGCACGATTATGGCCGAACAGAAAAGCGCAATCGTCACCGGCTCGACCAGCGGCATCGGGCTGGCCATCGCCACCGCCCTGGCCGAGGACGGCCACAATGTCATGCTGAACGGGTTCGGCGACCCCGCCGAGATCGAAAATATCCGCGCGGGCCTTGAGGCAAAGGGCGCCGGCAAGGTCGCCTTTCAGGGCGGCGACCTGACCAAGGGGGAAGACTGCGCGGCGCTGGTCAAGGCCGCCGAAGCCGCCTTCGGCGCCGTGGACGTGCTGGTGAACAATGCCGGCATCCAGCACGTTTCGCCGATCGAGGACTTCCCGATCGACAAGTGGAACGCGATCATCGCGCTCAACCTTTCGGCGGCGTTTCACACCATCCGCACCGCAATGGCCGGCATGAAGGCGCGCCAATACGGCCGGATCATCAACATCGCCTCGGCCCACGCGCTCGTGGCCTCGCCGTTCAAAAGCGCCTACGTCTCGGCCAAGCACGGCCTGTTGGGCCTGACGAGAACCGTGGCGCTGGAAGGGGCGACCTTCAACGTGCGCTGCAACGCCATCTGCCCCGGTTATGTTCATACGCCGCTGGTCGATGCGCAAATTCCCGACACGATGAAGGCGCGCAACATGACGCGCGAGCAGGTCATCAACGACGTGCTGCTCGCCGCCCAGCCGACCAAGGAATTCGTCAAGGCCGAGGAGATTGGCGATTTCGTGCGCTTCCTGCTCAGCCCCGCCGCCAACCAGATCAACGGAACCGCGCTCTCGATCGACGGCGGCTGGACAGCGCAATAGGGCGCTTGCCGTGCCGCCGAACGAGTGAAACAATCAACTAAATGACGCGGCAGACTCTCTTAGCGCGGCTTGAGCGCCTTCGGCCATGGCTTCGGGAGCGCGGCGTCACACGCTTGCGACTGTTCGGCTCTCACGCCCGCAACGAAGCGACCGCCGAAAGCGACGTCGATCTCGTCGCTGATTTCCATGTGCCGCCCAGCCTACTTGAGCTTATTGGGCTGGAGCAGGAATTGGCTGCCCGCCTCGGCGCGCGCGTCGATCTCGCAACGACCGAGGGATTAAAGCCGCGCGTGCGCGCGCGCATTGAGGTTGAGGCGGTCGATGCCTGATCGGCCGGACAGCGATCGGCTACTCGATATTCTTGATGAAATAGCAATCATCGAAAAAGCCCTGCGCGGCCTCTCCTACGAAGAGTTCCTCGCCGACGAAGTCAAGCGCCACGCCGTCCTGCATGCGCTTCAGACGATCGGCGAAGCAGCCAATTACATCTCCGACGCCACGCTCGCGAAAATGCCCGACGCGCCCTGGGCGCAAATTCGCGGCATGCGAAACCGTATCGTTCACGGCTATTTCGGTATCGATTCGCTGGCCGTGTGGCGCACGGCCACGGAAGAAACCCCGGCCCTGCGTCAAACCATCAGTCAAAGCGGCCTGACATGAAAATGCGCAAACGGATCGACCTTGCCTTGCAGGGAGGCGGCTCGCACGGCGCGTTTACATGGGGCGTGCTCGATCGGCTGCTGGCCGACGAACGCATCGACATCGAGGCGATTTCCGGCACTTCCGCCGGGGCGATCAACGCCACAGTGATGGCCTTTGGCATGGCCCACGGCGGGCGTGACGGCGCGCGCGCCGCGCTTGCGCAATTCTGGCGCGCGCTCTCAGACGCCACGCGCGGCTCGTTCCTCCGCCGCACGCCGTTTCAGGCCTGGACCGGCGCGTGGAGCCTCGATCAGTCTCCGTTCCTCGCCTGGCTGGACTTGCTTTCCACGTTCGCCAGCCCCTACGATCTCAATCCGCTAAACTACAACCCGCTGCGCGAGATCCTCGTCGATCAAGTCGATTTCACCCAGTTACGGGAGATCGACACTCTTCAATTGTTCGTCACCGCTACAAATGTCGAGACCGGCCAGCCGCGCGTGTTCAGGCGCGAACAATTGACCGCCGATCACATCATGGCCTCGGCCTGCCTTCCGAACCTCTATCAGGCCGTGATTATCGACGGCGTTCCGTATTGGGATGGCGGCTATATGGGCAATCCATCGCTCTGGCCGCTGTTCGACAGCACGGAATCCAACGACATCCTTATCGTCAAGATCAACCCGATCGAGCGCAAAGGCGTGCCGCATACCACGCGGGAGATCATCGGCCGGCTCAACGAAATCACGTTCAACGCCAGCCTTCTGCGTGAGTTCCGCGCGATCGATTTCGTGCAGCGCCTGTTCCGCGCCGGCCGGCTCGACGGCACTGCATACAATGACGTGCGCATCCACATCGTGGGCGACGACGAACTGATGAATTCGGTTAGCGAAAGCTCCAAGTTCCTTACCGAATGGCCATTCCTTGAGATGCTGCGCGACAAAGGCGGCGAGGCTGCGGAGACCTGGCTTGAGACCCATTACGAGGACCTCGGCAAACGCTCGACCGTCAACCTGCGCCGAATGTTCCAGGGCGGTGAAGACGCCCTGGACGGGCGCGAACTGACGCCGCCCGCATCGAACGAAGCCACACCGTAAACGCTCCCTTAAGCGGTGCGTGCTCGACTGGCCTCATGCGCGCCGCTTTCGCCGCCCTCGCCCTGATCGTCCTCGCCGGCCCCGCCCTGGCTTCGGAAGAACCGGATAAGGGCAAGGAACAGCGGCGCATCACCTCTGCCGAGACATACGTGACCGCACCGGCGCTCTCGGCGCCGATTACCGCAAATTATGTGTTTGCCGGGCTTTTGGTGGTCGATCTCGGGTTCGACGTGCCCGACGCCAAACTGCGGTCGCGCGTGGGCGTGCTGCAACCGAAACTGACAGACGCCATGCGCTCGGCGCTGGCCGATTACACTTATGCCCGGTTCCGCCCCGGCGGCGCGCCCGATCCGGACCGTATCGAGGCGATGTTGCAACAGGCCGCCGACCGCACGCTTGGCGTGGCCGGCGCCAGAGTGCTGCTGGCCAATGTCATGGTCCAGCGCGGGCGGTAGAGTTACGGCGCCTTGATCACGGCCTGACAGGCCGGCCCCAACGTCACCGCCGACACCCCGCCATCATGCACGTCATGCCAGTCGCGATCGGATTTGATCGGCGATTTGAACGTCTCGGCCACGTCCTCGCCCGCGCCCATCAGACGCCGTTCCAGTACGGCATATTTGTATTTGTTGCAGTCGAAGCGAAACAGGATGCGCTCGCGCGTGTAGGTGATCGTCTGGCGCGTGGTCTTGTCCTCGACAACGTATGTCTGCTCTGAGCCGTAGAGCACCTGCACCCAGATATCCCCGGTCGAGCCGTCCGCCGCGCGCACGATGGAGGCGGGATGATAATAGATCGCCCCGCCGCCCGCCTGATTTGCGAGCTGCAGCCATTGCGGAAAAGGGTTCGGCTTGGCGGCGGCGGCAGGCGCGACCGAGGCGCCCGGCGCGGCGGACGTGGCGGCTTTTTGCGCGCTCGGGCCGCAGGCGGCCAAGGTCAGCGCGATCACAAGAATGCCAAAGCCACGGCGCATAATGTCCTCCGTTATTGCTTCTATCTCGGCGCGTCGTTGCGCTCGATCAAGACGCGATCTGATCGAGGAATTTAGCCAATTCCACGTCCAGGGCGGTAACGCCGCCGGCATCATGGGTCGAGAGCGTCACGTCCACTTTGTTATACACGTTGAACCATTCCGGGTGGTGATCCATCTGTTCGCCCTTCAGCGCCGCGCGCGTCATGAACGCAAATGCGGCTTTGAAGTCGGCGAATTTGTAGCTCTTGCTGATCGCATCGCGCCCTTCGGCGGCGCTCCAGCCTGCCAATTGCTTCAGCGCTTCGGCCGCGCCGATTTTGGCGGGCCGGGTCACGGCTCACGATTTTCGCTGACGCCGAGATCAGGCACACGTTCGTGGCCAAGCACGACCTCGCCCTTACCCAGTTTCGAATTGCGTATGCCGTAGATGAAATAAAGCACGAAACCGGCTGCCAGATAGATCAGGAAGAAATTGCGCGTGTCCGTCTTCGCCATCAGCGACATGAGCAGGAACAGGCACATCAGCGCGCCCAGAATAGGCAGATAGGGCGAAAGCGGCGCCTTGAACGAGCGGGGCATGTCAGGGCGCGCGTAGCGCAGGTAAACGACCGTGACGCACACCATGGCGAACGCCGCAAGCGTGCCGACATTGGTAAGGTCCGCCAGCGCATCGAGCGACATGAAGCCGGCAAAACCCGCAGCCAGCGCGCCGACGACGATCGTATTGACCCACGGCGTTCTGAACTTGCTGTGCACTTTGGCGAAGATCGGCGGAATCAGCCCGTCGCGCGACATCGTGTAGAAAATCCGTGTCTGCCCATACAGCAGCACCAGCATCACCGAAGAGAGCCCGCAAATCGCGCCGACCTTCACCACCAGCGAAAACCACGGCAGGCCGATGCGGTCCACCGCCAGCGCAATCGGCGCCGGCACGTCGAGTTGGGCATAAGGCACGATCCCGACCAGCACGGCTGATGTCAGAATGTAGAGCAGCGTACATACCGCGAGCGACCCAATTATGCCGATCGGCATATCGCGTTTGGGATTTTTCGATTCGGCCCCGGCGGTGGAAACCGCCTCAAAGCCGATATACGCGAAGAAGATCGTCGCCGCTCCTGCGATCATGCCGCCGATTCCGTAACGCGTGTTGTTCTGCCCCGTCACGACATCGCCCATGGCGCGCAGAATCTGCCCGCCAAGCGACATGTCCGACCCCGCCGGCGGCGGCGGCTGTTGCGGCGGCACCAGCGGCTGCCATAAATCCGGATTTACGTGCGGCAGGCCGATCACGATGAACGCGATCACCACCGTCACTTTGATCGCCACAACGACATTGTTGACCTTGGCGGATTCCGAAACGCCGAGCACGAGCAACGATGTCACCGCGCCGATGGCGAGGATTGCCGGCAGATTCATCGCACCAACGCCAATCACGACGCCGGTGACGTGATCCTTCACCGGCACGCCCGGCGCCGCCTGCAAAGCCGCCGGGATGCTCACGCCGAAATCATGCAGCAGGCTGACGACGTAACCCGACCAACCCACCGCCACGGTTGAAGCCGCCAGCCCATACTCAAGCACAAGCAGCAAGCCCATGATCCACGCCACAAGCTCGCCCATCGACGCGTAAGAATAAGAATACGCCGAGCCTGAAACGGGGATCGCCGACGCCAGTTCGGCGTAGGCCAGCGCCACCAGCGCACAGAGCGTGCCGGTGATAATAAACGAGATCACGATCGCCGGCCCGGCGAAGTTCGCAGCCGCGCGCCCGGTCAGCACAAATATCCCGGTGCCGATAATGCAGCCGATGCCGAGAAGAACCAAGTTCAGCGCACCGAGCGACTTCTTCAGTTCGCCCGCCGCATGCTCGGCATGCATCTGCTCAACGGTCTTGCGGATGAACAGGC
>DASZPV010000012.1:0-5904 GCA_035549875.1 Caulobacterales bacterium | reverse complement strand
CTTCACCAACGCGGTGAATCGATTTTGGGTGCATCGGCCGCCGCCATTTTTTCTAATGGCGCGCCCGCATCTCGATTTTAGCTCAAGCTTTTCAGCCGCCGCGGAGCGCGGAAGCCTCTCGCGCCAGCGTCTCTATGCGCGCCCAATCGCCGGCGCGGATTGCGTCGAGCGGCGCCACCCAGGAGCCGCCAACGCAGAGAACATTGGCCAATGCCAGATAGTCTGGCGCGTTTTTCAGAGTAATTCCGCCCGTAGGGCAGAATTTCGCCATCGGCAGCGGACCGCTCAGCGCCGAAAGCGCCGCCGGCCCGCCAAGAGGCGCCGCCGGGAAGAATTTGAACGTAGCATAGCCAGCGTCCAAACCTCGCATCAATTCGGTGGCGGTGGCGATGCCGGGGATAAACGGCGCGTCCGAAGTCGCTTTCAGGCCGTCGATATAGCCTGGGCTGAGCGCAAAGCGCGCGCCAGCAGCGACCGCCGATTGGTAATCGCTTTGATTAAGCAGCGTGCCCGCGCCGAGCAGCGCTTCGGGAACCTGCGCCGCGATCGCCTTCATCGCGGCAAGCGCCGCCGGCGTACGCAACGTCACTTCCAGCACCGGCAGCCCGCCAGCCACCAGCGCCCGCGCGAGCGGCACGGCGTCTTCGGCGCGCTCGATCGTCAACACCGGAATCACCGGCGCGAGGGCGAGAATTTCCTCCGCGGTCATGCCGCTTGTCCTGTCTTGGCCTGGGCAAACAACGCGCAGGCGCCCTGGTCAGCCGGCGACGCCGCGGCGCGCATCCAGCCGAACAGGTCGCGGCCATAGCCATGCGCATGATCATGTCCCGCGCTGCGCGCCGGCTCGCGCGCCATCAGTTCGGCCCGCGCCTCCAGCACGCCTTCATGCGCATCGACACGAATGATGTCGCCATCCTTGATCCGCGCGATAGGCCCGCCATGCGTCGCCTCCGGCGTCACGTGAATCGCGGCGGGGACTTTGCCCGAAGCGCCGGACATCCGCCCATCGGTCACCAGCGCCACCTTGTGCCCGCGATCAAGCAACACGCCGAGCGTGGGCGTCAGGTTGTGCAGCTCCGGCATCCCGTTCGCGCCTGGCCCCTGGAAGCGCACGACCGCTACGAAATCGCGGTCCAGTTCGCCGCGCTGGAACGCCGCGATCAGCTCTTCCTGCTCGTGGAACACAATCGCCGGCGCCTCGACCACGCGATGCGCCGGTTTTACGGCGGACGTCTTCATCACCGCGCGGCCCAGATTGCCTTTCAGCAGGCGAATGCCGCCTTCGCTGTCAAACGGATCGGTCACAGGCCGCAGAATATCGCGGTTCAGCGTCTCGGCGGCGCCATCGCGCCATGAAAGCGCGCCGTCGACCAGAAACGGCTCCTGCTGATAAGAGCGTAGGCCCTCCCCCGAAACGGCGACGATATCCGCGTGCGCCAGCCCCGCGTCGAGCAATTGCCGGATCACGAACGCCATGCCGCCGGCTGCGTGGAACGCGTTTACGTCCTCCGTGCCGTTGGGATAGACCCGCGCAATCAGCGGCGTCACGCGCGAGAGGTCGTCGAAATCCTCCCAGGTCAACACGATCCCGGCGGCGGCGGCCATCGCCAGCAGATGCAGCGTATGATTGGTCGACCCGCCCGTCGACATCAGGCCAGCGATGGCGTTGACGAAGCTCTTTTCGTCCGCCACGCGCGATATCGGACGATAATCGTTGCCGTGCGCGCCGATCTCCACGGCGCGTTTCGCCGCTGCGCCGACCAGCGCATCGCGCAGCGGCGTGTTGGGATGCACGAACGCCGAGCCCGGCAGGTGCAGGCCCATCATTTCCATCATCATCTGATTGGAATTGGCGGTGCCGTAAAACGTACACGTGCCCGGCCCGTGATAGGATTTCATCTCGCTGTCGAGCAATTCCTCGCGGCTGGCCTTGCCCTCGGCGAACAGCGCGCGCGTGCGCGCCTTCTCGGCATTGGAAATCCCCGATTCCATCGGCCCGCCGGGCACGAAAATCGCCGGCAATTGGCCGAAGCTCAGCGCGCCGATCATCAGACCCGGCACGATCTTGTCGCAAATGCCCAGCATCAGCGCCGAATCGAACGCATCATGCGTCAGCGCCACCGCCGTGCTCATCGCGATCACATCGCGCGAAAATAGCGACAGCTCCATGCCCGGCCGGCCCTGCGTGACGCCATCGCACATTGCCGGCACGCCGCCAGCGAACTGCGCCGTCGCCCCCACTTCGCGCGCCGCGGCCTTGATCAACGCCGGAAACCGTTCGAGCGGCTGATGCGCCGACAGCATATCGTTATACGCCGACACGATCGCCACGTTCGGCGCGGTCGGATTGCGCATCTGCGCCTTGTCATTATCCGGCGAGGCGGCGAACGCGTGCGCGAAATTCGCGCAGGAGAGCTTGGCACGCCCGGGACCTGCCTGCCGCGCCGCCTCCATGCGGTCCAGATAGTCAGCGCGCCCCTCGCGACTCCGCTGCACGATCCGCTCGGTGACCTCGACGACGACGGGATGCATCGGCTTCTCCTTCACGACGCCCCCAATTACGGCGCCCAAAGCACGCGCACGGGCGCCACGTGCTGATCGAACAACGCAGCAATGGGCGTCTGGTGCGGATCGCGCCCGGCCGCCTCGTTCACCACCTTCCATTTCGCATCGCCCGCGATCAGCACGATGATCAGCCGGCTGTGCAACAAGGCGGCGAGCGTCAAACTCACCCGCGGGACATCGGGCGCAGGCGATGCCGGCGCAACCCCAATCACATAACGATCCGCCCGCGCGTTCAGCCCAGCGGCCAACGCGGCGTGCCGCGGAAACAGCGAGGCGAAATGCCCGTCCTCGCCCATGCCGAGCAGCACAACATCAAACGGCGCCAGATCGCGCACCGCGGCGTCCACGCGTTTGGCGCCATCCTCAAACCCGCCGCGCCGCGCCTTCAGCGTCAGGAAATGCGCATTCGCCGCGGGGCCGACAAGCAGCGTTTCGCGGAGCACATATTCATTGCTCTGCGGCGCCATGGTATCGACCCAGCGCTCATCGCTGAGGGTGATGAAGACGCGGTTCCAGTCGATGTCTTCTTTCGCCAGCGCCTTGTAGCATTCGCCCGGCGTCGTCCCGCCGGCAGCGACGAAATGCGCCTGTCCGCGCTGATCGATCGCCGCGCGTAATTCGGCGGCGATCATATCTGCGGCATTTTTCGCCAGCGCCGTGCGGCTGGCTGCGATCTCGATCGTCGGCTCACTCATTCCAGGCGCGCCCGGAGCGCTCCAGCAACGCAAAAGCGCCCGCCGGCCCCCACGAGCCCGCCGCATAGGGCTTTGGCGCAATCTTCAGCGCACTCCACGTATCGGCCACGCCGTCCACCCAGGCCCACGCCAACTCCACCTCGTCCCGGCGCACGAACAGCGCCGGATTGCCGTGCAGCGCGTCGAGCAGCAGGCGCTCATATGCGATCCTTCGGCGCTGCTTGCCGTCATTGAGGTTGAGCGAAAGCGGCAGCGCCTGAAGGTGCAGCCCATCCTGCGCCAGACCCGGTTTCTTGTTCATCAGCAGCAGCGAAATATCTTCGTTCGGCTGCAGATCGATCACCAGGCGATTGGCCTGCACTTCCTGCTCGGTCTGGGCGCCGAAAATAGAATGCGGCAGCGGCTTGAACTGGATCACGATCTGCGTGCGCCGGTCGGGCAGGCTTTTGCCGGTGCGCAGGAAGAACGGCACGCCCGCCCAGCGCCAGTTTTCGATATCGGCGCGCAATGCGACGAACGTCTCGGTATCGCTCTCGCGGCCAAGCTCCTCGGTATATGCCTTGACCGCCTTGCCATCGACGACGCCGGCCTTGTATTGCCCGCGCACCGAGTTTTGCTGCGCCGTCGCATGCGAAAACGGCTTCAGCGATTTCAGCACTTTGACTTTTTCGTTGCGGATGGACTCGGCGTCCACGTCCGGCGGCGGCTCCATCGCGATAAGGCAGAGGAGTTGGAGCATATGGTTCTGAACCATATCGCGCAGCGCGCCGTATTCGTCGTAATAGCCGCCGCGATCGCCGACGCCCGCCGTTTCAGCCACCGTGATCTGCACGTGATCGATCGTCAGGTTGTTCCACAACGGCTCGAACAATGTGTTGGCAAAGCGCAGCGCGAGCAGATTCTGCACGGTCTCCTTGCCGAGATAATGGTCGATGCGAAACACGCGGCTTTCATCGAACACGGCCGCCACGTCGGCGTTGATCTTGCGTGAGCTTTCCAGATCGCGGCCGACCGGTTTTTCCAGCACGATCCGGCAATCCTCGCAGGCCAGCCCCGCCACCGCCAGCGCCCGGCAGATCGGCGAATACAGGCTCGGCGATACGGCGAGAAAGAAAATCGACTGCAACCCCTGCACTAGCTCCGCGAGCGGGCGCAGCCCTTCCGGATCGGCGACGTTAGCTGCGCGATAATCCAGCCGCGCAGCAAAGCGCTTCCACTTGGCTTCGTCGAAATCCGCTCCGGCGCGGTCGCGCACGACGGCGTAGGCCTTTTCTACGAACGCCTCGCGGCTGAGCGCTGAGCGCGCCGCGCCGACGATGCGCACATCCTGCGCCAGCAGCCCGTCTGCATCGAGGAAGTACAACGACGGATAGAGCATGCGCTGGGCCAGATCGCCGGTCGCCCCGATGATCACAACAACGCTGGCCTGCGCGCTCGCCAGGACTGGACGAGGTCGGGTCTCGGTGAGGCTGTCGGCCATGGCGGGAGCAAGCCTTTGCAATGCTTAACAAGCGTTTGGCGCGCTCCTCAATGGAACGCAAGGCCGGCCGGCGCGTGTTCTGAACAAGAACGGATAGGTTTAGAAGGATAACGCGCGTGACGCCTGGCCCCTTGCGCGGCGCGCCGCTGCAAGCTGCTGACGCCAAAGCCAAAGCAGGGGTAGCTTCACTTGCGTAATTCCAGACAGCGAAGCGCCGATCCGGAATCAAAGGGGCGGCGTCTTCAGCCCTTGCTGGCTTCCAGACGTTGCACCAGCGCCGCGTGCTGATCCCACAAGGCCTGCGGCATGCGCGCGCCGAATTTCTCGTAGGCCGGCGGAATCAGAGACGCTTCTTCCGCCCATACTTCGCCATCCACCGAGAGCAGCAGGGCGAGTTGGCCGTCGGTGATGTCGAGCCCGCTCAGGTCGAGCGAGTCTTTCGTGGGCAAACGCCCTATTGGCGTATCGACAGCCTCCGCGCGACCGGCGAGGCGCTCGCTTACCCATTTCAGTACGCGGCTGTTTTCGCCGAAACCCGGCCACACGAACTTGCCGTCCTGGTCCTTGCGGAACCAGTTGACGAAATAGATTTTCGGCAGCTTGGCGCCCGGACGCTGGCCGATTTTCAGCCAATGCGCGAAATAATCGCCCATATTGTAGCCGCAGAACGGCAGCATCGCGAACGGATCGCGGCGCAATTCGCCGACCTTATTCTCAGCCGCGGCGGTGCCTTCCGAGGCCACGTTGGAAGCCAGGAACACGCCGTGCTCCCAGTCAAACGCCTCGGTAACCAGCGGCACGGCGCTCGCGCGGCGGCCGCCGAACAGGATCGCGGAAATCGGCACGCCCTTGGGATCGTTCCATTCCGGGGCGATCACCGGACATTGGGCCGCCGGAACGGTGAAGCGGGAGTTCGGATGCGCGGCCGGGAATTTCGAATCCGGCATCCAGCGATTGCCTTGCCAGTCCGTCAGGCCCGGCGGCGGCGTGTCGCTGAGCCCTTCCCACCACACATCGCCATCGTCGGTCAGCGCGACATTGGTGAACACGGTGTTCGAGCCCAACGTATCGATCGCACTCTTGTTGGTTTTGGCGCCAGTGCCGGGGGCGACGCCGAAGAACCCCGCTTCGGGGTTGATCGCATAGAGCCGCCCGTCGTCGCCG
>DASZPV010000011.1:0-9903 GCA_035549875.1 Caulobacterales bacterium | reverse complement strand
ATGTTCGCCGGCTTCCCGCCGCCGAAATCGAAAGCACGGCGCGACGATTTCGCGGCGCTCGCCGCTGTGCCGGCGTCGCTGGTGTTTTTCGAAAGCGGCCCGCGCCTGGCCGAAAGTCTCGCCGACATGGCTGCGGTATTTTGCGGGCGCGAAGCGGTGATCGGGCGCGAACTCACCAAGATGTTCGAGGAATTCCGCCGCGGCGCGCTGCCCGATCTGGCGAAAGCCGCCGCCCTCGCCGAGCCGCCAAAAGGCGAGATTGTCGTCGTGGTCGCGGCGCCAGCGCCGCAAGCGGGCGTGACGGAATCCGATATCGAAGCCGGCCGCGCCGATACTGAATTGCGCCGGGCGCTGGCGCGCCTGCCGGTGCGCGAAGCGGTGCAGGAGGTTGCGGCCGTCCTCGCCGCGCCGCGCCGTCCGCTCTATCAGCGCGCCTTGTTTCTCAAGGGCCAATCGTCGAAAGGCGAGGCGTGAACAAACGCCGGACTGCCGAGCGCGCCGGCCGTTTCGCCGAAACGCTGGCCGCGCTCTGGCTCACGTTTAAAGGCTATCGCGTACTCGCACGCCGCGCTCGCACGCCCTATGGCGAGGTGGATATCGCGGCGACGAAGGCTGGCGTGCTGGTGATCGTGGAGGTGAAGAACCGCGCCACACGGGAAGCCGCGCTCACCTCGGTCGGCGGCTACCAGCGCGACCGTCTGCTACGCGCCGCCCAGCATCTGGGCAAGCACTGGCGCATGGGCGCGGCGCCGATCCGGCTCGATCTTATGGTCGTGCGCCCGGGGCGCTATCTGGCGCACGTCCGCGGCGCCTGGCGGCTGGATGACGGGCCGCTGTGAGCCAGTCTTACACGCAAGTAACCCCCGGCCCCTAGGGCCAGACAGAGTCTGGGCGCCAACCTCCGCGGCGGCTTTGCCCGCGGAGGAGAAATAATGTCCCGTGCGATTTTTATCGGCGCTTCTTTGGCTTTGGCGCTGGCTTCGTTTTCCGGAATCGCGAATGCGCAGCAATGCCGTAACGCCAGCGGCAAGTTCATCGCCTGCCCAACCAGCGCCGCGCCGCCGACCCGCTGCAAGGATGCGTCGGGCAAGTTTGCGAAATGCAGCGCGCCGGGCGCCGTTCCGATCACCGCCAGCGTAAAACCGCCAATCAAGCCTTCTGTTAAGGCGGCCAGCGTAAAACCGCCGGTTAAGCCGTCCGTTACGCCGGTAGCCCTGAGCGTGAAGCCCAAACCAGCGACGTCCACAAAGCCGAAATAGCGCCGGCAAAGCTCGATGTGAGAATCTTTCAAATCGGCGCAAAATAGAGTTGCCTGTTTGTTCTTTTCGGCATAAATGGCCCGCGACCCAAAGCTGTTGCGGGAGCGGGCCATGACCGGGCGGGTGACGACGGTGACGTTTTCGGGTGTCGAGGCGCGCCGGGTGGACGTGCAGGTGCAGCTCGTCGGCGGTCTCGGCGCGTTCGTCGTGGTTGGTCTGGCGGACAAGGCGTGCAACGAAAGCCGCGAGCGCGTCCGCGCCGCCTTCGCCAGCCTCGGTCTTGCCCTACCGCCCGATCGCCTCGTTGCCAGCCTGGCGCCCGCCGATATGCCGAAAGAGGGCGCGCATTTCGATCTCGCCGTTGCGCTGGCGCTGATGGCGCTGATCGGCGTCATCCCGAAGGATGCGCTCGATAATATTCTGGCGTTCGGCGAATTAGGTCTCGATGGCTCGATCGCGCCTGCACCCGGGGCGCTGCCGGCGGCGGTGGCGGCCAATGAATTCGGCCTGACGCTGCTGTGCGGAACCGCGTCCGGCGCGGAAGCGGCCTGGGCGGGCGGGGATGTTCTGGTCGCGCCGAACCTGATTGCGATCGTCAATCATTTCCGTGGCGGCGCGCCTTTGAAGCCGCCCGTCGCCGGCATGCTGGCGCCGCCGCCCCGCGTGGCCGATCTGCGCGAGGTGAAAGGGCAGGAGCAGGCCAAGCGCGCGCTCGAAATCGCCGCCGCAGGCTCGCACAATCTGCTGTTCGTCGGCCCGCCGGGATCGGGCAAATCCATGCTGGCCCAACGCCTTTGCGGCGTGCTGCCGCCGTTGGAAGCTGAAGAATTGCTTGAAGTCAGCATGGTGCATTCGATCGCCGGGCTGATCGATCGCGGCGCGCTGACGCGCGCACGCCCATTCCGCGCGCCCCACCATTCGGCCAGCATGGCCGCGCTCGTCGGCGGCGGCCTGCGCGCGCGGCCCGGCGAAATCTCGCTCGCTCATCGCGGCGTCTTATTCCTGGACGAGCTTCCTGAATTTTCGCCGCAAGCGCTCGACGCGCTACGCCAGCCGCTGGAGACCGGCGAAGTGGCGATCGCGCGGGCGAACCATCACGTTAAATACCCGGCGCGCTTTCAACTTGTCGCAGCGATGAATCCCTGCCGTTGCGGCGGCGGCGCGCAAGGCACGATCGGCGGCTGCCGCCGCGGGGCGCGTTGCGCGGTGGAGTATCAGGCCCGTCTCTCCGGGCCGCTGCTTGACCGGATCGATATCCAGCTCGACGTGCCCCCGGTAACGCCGGCCGATCTGGCGTTGCCCCCGCCTGCCGAAGGAAGCGCGGAAGTCGCCGCCCGCGTCGCCGCCGCCCGCGCCGCGCAGACCGAACGCGGCGCGCTGAACGCATGCGCCGAAGGCGCGCTGCTGGAAAAGATCGCCTTGCCGGATTTGCCGGGCCAGGCGCTGCTCAGCAAAGCCGCCGAGAGCCTGCGCCTCTCCGCGCGCGCCTATCACCGCACATTGCGCGTGGCGCGTACGATCGCCGATCTTGAAGGCGCAGCCGCCGTGCGGCGCGTACATATTGCCGAAGCGTTAAGTTTCCGGCGCGTTTGGGCGCAGATTCAGCCCGCGCCTTCATCAATGGCGAGGGTTTCTTAAAAGAAACCTGCGCTCCTGCGGCCATGACGGAAGCGGCCGATCTGTTTGAAAGCCTGCCTGACCCGGCGATCCTGCACGCCGCCGATGGCGCGCGGCTGCGCATTAACGCCGTCTTCCAGAAGGCTTTCCCGCACGCCGCCGCCAGCGCCCGGCCGCCCTGGGGCCGCGTCCAGCCGCCCGCTTTCGCTGATAACGAGCGCTGTTTCGAGGCCGCCGCGCCGGACGGGCGGCGCTACGAATGGCGCGAGCGCCTGCTCGCGGACGGCGCGCGCCTGGCCATCGGGCGCGACGTCAGCGCCCGCGCCGAAGCCGCCGATCAGGCGGCGCGCGCGCGCACAACACTGTTCGCAACGCTCACGCACGAGTTACGCACGCCGCTCAACGGCGTCCTCGGCATGGCCGAAATCCTCTCGCAGACGATGCGCTCGCCGTCGGAGCGCGAATTCCTCCAGTCCATCCAGAAAAGCGGCGAACACCTGCTCGAACTGGTCACCGACATTCTCGATTACGCGCGCCTGGAATCGGAAACCTTCACGCCCGAACCCACGGACTTCGATCCGGAGGAACTGGCCCAGAGCGTCGCCGAATTACTCAGCCCGAGGGCGCAGGCCAAGGGCGTTGATCTCTGCGTGCGGGTCGATCGCGGCGTGCCCGCGCGCGTTTCGGCCGACGAACGGCGGCTGCGTCAGATTTTGTTCAATCTGGTCGGCAATGCAGTGAAATTCACGCCCGCTGGCGCGGTGATGGTCGTGCTGTCGTGGATCAAGCCGGGGCGGCTGCGGATCGAGGTGCGCGACACCGGGCCCGGCGTACCCGCCGACATGCAATTGCGCATCTTCGAGGAATTCGCGCAGGCCGATTCCAGCCACGCGCGCCTGTTCGGGGGCGCGGGGCTGGGGCTGGCGATCGTGCGCAAGCTGGCGCGCAAGCTCGGCGGCGAGGCAGGCGTGGAGAGCGCCCCCGGCCACGGCGCCTTGTTCTGGGTGGAAGCGCCGGCGGGCGCACTCGTCTCGGCTGCGGCGCCCAGCGGCGTGCTCGCCGGGCTGTCGGTGCTGATCGCGGCGCCGACTGAATATCTGGGACAAAGCCTGGCCGAGGCGGTTGAGAACGCTGGCGGGCGGGCGATCCTTGCGACGCCAGGTCAGCCGGCGCCGCCCGCCGATGCAATTTTGCTCGATCATGCGATCGCACAGGGTTCGCTGGCGCAATTCACGCAATCAGGCGCCCCGATTGTCGTGCTCGCGCCACAGGAAGAGCGCGCGTTGATCGAGGCCTATCGCGAGGCCGGGATCGCGCACTATGTGCTAAAGCCCGTGCGGCGCAGCGCGCTGGTCGCCCGGCTGCGCGCGGCGATCGGCGGCGAGGCCGTCGCCGCACCGTCGCACGCCGGGGCCAGGACAAGTGTGCTGGTCGCCGACGACAACGCCGTCAACGCGCTCATCGCCCGCACCTGGCTGGAGCGCGCCGGCTGCGTGGTCACGGTAGTGGACGACGGCCAAGCGGCGGTCGATGCGTTGCAGGCCGGACGCTTCGATCTCGTATTCCTCGATCTGCGCATGCCGGTGCTGGGCGGCATCGCGGCCGCACGCCGCATTCGCGCTCTGCCGGGCCCGGCCGGCGCCACGCCGCTGATCGCACTGACCGCCAACGCCGGCGAGGCCGAGCGCGCCGAAGCGCTGGCCGCCGGTATGAACGACTTCGTGACCAAGCCGATCGGTCCCCAGCAATTGGCCGACGCGCTGGCGCGCTTTACCGGCCAGACGAACGAGGCCAATCTCGCGGTCTCCTGAAGGAGGCGCGCATGGCGGAAGCGGCAGCAAAGCCGAAAAAGCTCGGGTTCAAGGCGGTGCTTGCCTCTTTGAGCCAACCGCGCGTCGTTGGGATGCTGGCGCTCGGGTTCTCGTCTGGGCTGCCGTTCATGCTGAGCGCCGGTACGCTGGGGTATTGGCTGCGCGACGAAGGAACAACGCTGACGGCGATCGGTTTCGCGTCGTGGGTCGGCATCGCGTATTCGATGAAGTTCCTCTGGGCGCCGCTGATCGACCGGCTACCCCCGCCGTTGCTGGGCGCGATGGGCCGCCGGCGCGGCTGGATCGCGCTTACGCAGATCGTTTTGGCGGCGACATTGTTCGCGATGGCCGCGACCGGGCCACACGGCCCGGCCGGGATCGGCGGACTGGTGGCGCTGGCGCTAGCGCTAGCGATCGCGTCCTCGACGCAGGACATCGTCATCGATGCATGGCGGATCGAAGCGGCGGCCGACAAGGACGAGTTGGGGTTACTCTCGGCCGCCGGTCAGCTTGGCTATCGCGCGGCGCTACTATGCGCCGATGCGCTGATCCTGATCTTTGCGCAGCATCTCGGCTGGCAGCTTTCCTATTCTATCATGGCGCTCCTGATGCTTGCGGGGCTTGCCGCAACGTTCTTGGTGGTTAGCGAACCCGAGCAGGCTGACGCGACGCTGCGTGAAAAATCGACAGCGGCGCCGATATGGACGCCGCGCGGATTTGCTGATGCAGTTGCCGGCCCCTTCATCGCGTTCTTCAAAACGCACGGCATGCTGGCGCTCCTCATGCTGGCGATGATTAGCTTGTATCAACTGCCGAATTTCATGATGGGTCCCATGCTGACCCCATTTTATCACGACCTCGGTCTGGCGAAGGATCAAGTCGGAATTATTCGCACTACGATAGGCTTGCCGGCGTCTCTGCTTGGCATCGCCGCCGGCGGCGTGTTTACGCTGCGCTTCGGCTATATCCGCGGGTTGATCGCGGGGATCATCCTGGAAGCGATCGCGACTGGAATTTTCGCGTGGCCAGCGTTCGTCGGCCCGGGGAACAACGTGTTCGCGATCGTGATGGCGATCGATTCTTTCGGCCTTAGCTTCGCCGGCGTTGCGCTCGTCACTTACATGTCAAGTTTGACCACACTCGGCTATACCGCGACGCAATACGCGATCCTGAGTTCAACCTACGTGCTTGCGGGCAAGTTCTTGAAGGGGTTTTCCGGCAAGATCGTCGATACGCTGGCGCAAAGCCACGACCAAATGACGGCGTATGGACTGTTTTTCTTGTATGCGGCGTCGATTGGCGTGCCGGTGCTTGCGCTCTGCTTGATGCTTTCGGCGCGTCAAGCCAAGACTGGGGTCGCCGCTACTTCGCCGGCTTAGGCGAAAGATTGTACGCCGCCATCGCCGCGAAGGTGACGATCTCCGATACGGCCGCGTTCAGCGGCGCGATCTGCACGCTTTCTTCCAAGCCAATCATCAGCGGGCCGATCACCGTGGCGTCGCCTAACGCGGCGAGCAGCTTGGTCGCGATAGACGCCGAATGGATCGCCGGCATGATCAGCACGTTCGCTGGTTCGGAAAGACGCGAGAAGGGGTATAGCGCGCGGGCGTCGGGGTTAAGCGCCAAGTCGGGGCTCATTTCGCCCTCATACTCGAAATCGACATCTTCCCGCCGATCGAGGATCGACACCGCGTCGCGCACCTTTTCCATGCGCTCTCCGGGCGGATTGCCAAACGTGGAATAGGAGACGAAGGCGAGTTTCGGCTCGACGCCGAAACGGCGCGCTGCGCGGGCGGCCTGAATCGCGATCTGCGCCAGTTCGCCGGCGTCGGGCAATTCGGTTATGTTGGTGTCGGCGATGAAGATCACCCGGCCCTTGGCCAGAATGATCGAGGCGCCGATCATCCGTCCGCCGCGCACTGGATCGATCACGCGGCGCACTTCCGCCAGTGTCGTGTTGAATGAGCGCGTAACGCCCGTCACCATCCCGTCGGCGTCGCCCATCGCCACCATCAACGCGCTGAACACGTTGCGGTCCTGGTTCACCATGCGTTGGGCGTCCCGGTGCAGGAAGCCGAACCGCTGCAGGCGATTGTAAAGATACGCCGTGTATTGCGGGTTCTTGTCTGACAGACGCGAATTGATGATCGTCAGCGGTGCATTTTCCGGCACGCCGACAAGCGCCATGGTGCGCCGCGTCTGCTCCTCGCGCCCGACGAGAATGGCCTGGCCGAGGCGAAGCTCGGCATAGGCGTACGCGGCACGGATCACGCTCGGCTCTTCGCCTTCGCAGAACACGATTCGCTTGGGGTTGGCGCGCACCGCGCTTTGAATGCGTTGCAGAACCGCTGCCGTGGGATCGAGCCGCTGGGCGAGGCTGTTGCGATAGGCGTCCATGTCGGCGATCGGGCGGCGGGCGACGCCGGTGTCCATCGCCGCTTGCGCCACATAAGGCGGCACGGTGGAGATCAGCCGCGGATCGAACGGCGAGGGGATAATGTATTCGGGACCGAACTTCAGCCTTTGGCCCTGGTAGGCGGCGGCGACTTCGTCGGGCACGTCTTCCTTGGCCAGCGCAGCCAGCGCCTTGGCGGCGGCGAGCTTCATTTCTTCGTTGATCGTGCGCGCACGCACGTCCAGCGCTCCGCGAAAGATGTAGGGAAAGCCCAGCACATTGTTGACCTGGTTGGGATAGTCGGAGCGCCCCGTCGCGATGATCGCATCCTTGCGCACCGCCTTGACTTCCTCTGGCGTGATTTCCGGATCGGGATTGGCCATCGCAAAAATGATCGGATTCTTGGCCATGGACTTGACCATGTCCTGCGACACGGCCCGCGCGACGGACAGACCCATGAACACATCCGCGCCCTTCATCGCTTCGGCCAGCGTGCGCAGCGGCGTATCGACGGCATGCACGGACTTGAACTGGTCGACGCCCTTCTCGCGCCCGCGATAGACTACGCCGGCGCTATCGCACACGACGATGTTCTTCACGCCCATCATCTTCATCAGCGCGGTGCAGGAAAGACCTGCCGCGCCGGCGCCATTCACGACGACTTTCAGGTCGGCGAACTTTCTCTTGGTCAGCGTGCAGGCGTTCATCAGTCCGGCGATGGCGATGATCGCCGTGCCGTGCTGGTCGTCGTGAAACACCGGGATGTCGAGTTCGTCGCGCAGCCGGCTTTCGATGACGAAGCATTCCGGCGCCTTGATGTCTTCCAGGTTTATGCCGCCGAAAGTCGGGCCGATATTACGGACGGTCGTGATCAGCTCCTCGACGTCCTGCGTGGTCACTTCGACGTCGATCGAATCGACGTCGGCAAAGCGCTTGAACAGGACGGACTTGCCTTCCATCACCGGCTTGGAGGCGAGCGCGCCGAGATTGCCCATGCCCAGGATCGCCGTACCGTTGGAAATGACGGCGACCAGATTCCCCTTGGAGGTGTAATCGTAGGCCTTCTCCGGATCGTCCGCGATCGCCTGGACCGGTACGGCGACGCCTGGCGAATAAGCCAGCGAGAGATCGCGTTGCGTGGCCATCGGCTTGGTCGGCGTGACCGACAGTTTGCCGGGCTGCGGCAGGCGGTGAAACGCCAGCGCTTCTTCGTCGGTAAAGGTGCGTTTCTCGTCTGTCATCAAGGTACTCGGTAAAATAGGGCGACACCCTTAAAGCCGGGCGCGGGCGCGTCAATGCGGCTTAGGGCTTACCCTGTCGGGGCGAGCGGTTGGGGCGGGGTGGCGGTGAGCCGCAGCACGAGCGCCACCAGCAGCGCGCCGAGGATCACCATGGTCATCGGCACGGCGGTGCCATCGAACGTGACGCTGGACAGGATGGCCACCAGCGCGCCGCATGCGGTGGTCAACGACCCGCTGACGGCGGCCACGGCGCCGGGACGCATGTGGTCGTAAGCCTGCGCAATGGCCATCGAATTGGGCATGATGAATGAATTACACGACATCAGCAAAAACATCGGCACAATCACGCCCCATTTGCCCAAGGCCGGAATCTCCGAGCCGATCAGCATGAGCAGCGCGGCGCCGCAGGCGAAGATCGTGGCGCGGGTCAGAATGGTGCTTGGCGAGTGCTGGCCCAGCAGCGCGCGATTGAGCTGGGCGAAGCCTACAAAGCCGATCGCGTTGGCGCCGAAATAATAGCCGAACTGCTCGGTGGGGATTTTGTAGACCTCGATCAGTAGCTGCGGTGCGTTCGAAAGGTAGGCGAAAAACGCCGACGAGCCGAACGCGCCGGCGATCGTAACCTGCAGCAGCGGCCCGTTGCGCAAAACAGCCAGATAGGAGCCGAGCACACTTTCGCCCCGAGAGAACGTGCGCCCCTCGGCGCTGCGCGTCTCGGGCAGTAAGAAATAGACCGAAGCGGTCATCAGCGTGCAGAAGCCGGCAAGCAGAAGGAACAATGGCCTCCAGCCGAACACCACCGTGATCCAGCCCCCGGCCAGGGGCGCCACGATCGGCGCCAGGCCCATGATCAGCAGCATGCGGGAGAGAAATTGGGCGGCCGTGCGCGAGTCATAAAGATCGAACAGCACCGCGCGGGAAATCACCGTCGCCGCGCAGCCCCCGACCGCCTGCAGCAGCCGAAACGCAATCAGCGTCTCGATGTTCGGGGCGAACGCGCAGCCAAGAGAGGCCCCGATGAACAGCACGGCGCCGGCGAAGAAGACCGGCCGGCGCCCGAACCGGTCCGCCGATCGCCCATAGAATAGCTGGCCGACCGAAAGACCTAGGAAGAACGAAGCAAGCGTTAGCTGGCCCGCCGCGGCGCTGGCGTGCACGTTACGCGCCATCGTGGGGATTGCCGGCAGGTACAGGTCCATCGACATCGGGATCAGCGCGGCCATCGAGCCCAACATCAACGTGAGCTGTCCGGGCGAAATCGCGCGGGCCTCGGGCAAGGCGGATTTTCCTTCGCAATAGAGCGGCGCTGGCGGCGCGGGGGCGGCGCAGGCTATATCCTGCGCATGCGCTGGGCTGCAAACAACACCGGGGTCGCCAATGCCTGACGGCGCGCCGCCCGAATCCATCGCCGCGCCGGTAACGGCGTTCATGGCGCAATATCTGGCCGCGAAGGCCGAATATCCGGACGCTCTGCTGTTTTTCCGGATGGGCGATTTCTACGAATTGTTCTTCGAGGACGCCGAAAAGGCCGCCGCCGCGCTCGGCATAACGCTAACCAAGCGCGGCCAGCACAAGGGCGA
>DASZPV010000010.1:0-70946 GCA_035549875.1 Caulobacterales bacterium | reverse complement strand
GGGGAACGCCCATGCGCCGGGCCGCGTTGGTCTTCTCACTATAGCAGGAGACGACCCCATGTCCGACTTGACCAGCGAAAGCGGTAAGCTGCGCGAAGCCAAGCAAAATCCCGCCGCCATGTTTCACGAACCACAAAACGTCCTGTCCGCGAACGACCTGTCAAAGGATGAAAAACGCGCAATCCTGGAGCAATGGAAACTGGACGCCATGCAATTGCAGCAAGCGGCCGACGAAAACATGACCGGTGGGGAGATGTCGCGGATCGAGGATGTCGTGGAAGCGCTCAAGGCGCTCGATATGCACTGAGATGGTAAGGAATCAAGTTTCCGGGAAAACGCGGAACGCCTGGGGTTGCAGCGCGACCTGCGCGCCATAGTCGAGCGGCGCGCCGGGCGCGTCCCGCACGATGGCCTCGACGAACGCGCCGTTGGCCAGCTTCAATTCCACGCGCGGCGCGGGGCCGGCGAGGAATACTTCGCCGATCGTCGCCGGAATTCCGCGCATAGTGGCGGGTACGATCGCGATGTCTTCCGAGCGCGCATAGGCTGTGGCCTTGCCGGAGACGCCGGCGAGATCGGGGCGGGCTACTTCGTAGCTGTCGAATTTCACCAGGCCATTGTCGATCACGCAGTCCAGCTTGTTGGCGCCGCCGAGGAAGTCATAGACGAACGCGTTGGCGGGCGAGCGGTAGACTTCCTGCGGCGTGCCGGCCTGTTCGATCTTGCCCTTGTTCATGATCGCGACGCGGTCGGCGAGATCGAGCGCTTCTTCCTGATCGTGCGTGACGAAGACGGAGGTTAGGCCCATTTCGCGGTGGAGGCGGCGCAGCCAGCGGCGCAATTCCTTACGCACTTTGGCGTCGAGCGCGCCGAACGGCTCATCGAGCAGCAGCAATTTCGGTTCAATGGCGAGCGCGCGGGCGAGGGCGACGCGCTGGCGCTGGCCGCCGGAAAGCTGGCTGGGATAGCGCTTGCCCATGCCTTCGAGTTGGACGAGCGAAAGCAATTCCTCGACGCGCTTTTTGATCGTCTCCTTGGGCGGACGAGTTTCCTTCGGGCGCACCTGCAGGCCAAAGCCGATGTTCTGCGCCACGGTCATGTGGCGGAAGAGCGCGTAGTGCTGGAACACGAAGCCGGCGCCGCGCTCGCGCACGTTCTGGGCGATCAGGTTTTCGCCGTTGAAACTGATATTGCCCCCATCGGGCTGTTCGAGGCCGGCGAGTACGCGCAGCAGCGTCGTCTTGCCCGAGCCGGAAGGGCCAAGCAGCGCGAGGAATTCGCCGTCGCGCACTTCAAGGCCGACGCCGTCGAGCGCCCAGAAGGCGCCGAAGGTTTTTGTGAGCTTGTTGATTTCGAGCGACATGAGGCTTTCGTTCTAGTGCCGGCGCGTCGCCGCGATCTGATCGCGGAAGCGCCATTCAAGCAGGGATTTGAGCGAGAGTGTGACGAGCGCCAGCAGCGCCAGCAGCGACGCCACCGCGAAAGCGGCCACAAAATTGTATTCGTTATAGAGAATCTCGACTTGCAGCGGCATCGTGTTGGTCTGGCCGCGGATATGGCCGGAGACCACCGAGACGGCGCCGAACTCGCCCATCGCCCGGGCGTTGCAGAGCAGCACGCCGTAAAGCAGCGCGCCGCGGATGTTGGGCAGGGTGATGCGGTAGAATGTCTGCCAGCCATTGGCGCCGAGCGTGAGGGCGGCTTCTTCTTCTTCCTGCCCCTGGCTCTGCATCAGCGGAATGAGTTCGCGCGCCACGAACGGGAAGGTGACGAAGATGGTGGCGAGCACAAGCGCCGTGGTGGTGAAGATCACTTGTATGCCCATGGAATCGAGCCATGGGCCCAGCCAGCCCTGCGCGCCGAAAACGAGCACGTACACCAGGCCCGACACGACTGGCGAAACCGAAAACGGCAAGTCGATCAGCGTGACCAGCAGGCTCTTGCCGACGAAATCGAATTTCGCCACGCACCAGGCCGCGGCGACCCCGAAGATCATGTTGAGCGGCACGGCGATCGCCGCGACGGTGAGCGTTAACTGGATCGCGGAGATCGCCTCGGGGTCTTCGATCGCGCGGATATATTCATCGACGCCTCTGACCAGCGCTTGTGTGAGCACCGTGATCAGCGGCAGGCCGATGAACAATAGCAGATAACCCACCGCAACGACGGTAAGGCCGATACGCAGCGCAACCGGATCGCGCCGCCCGGCGCTCGAAGTCGAAAATCCCCCAGCCATCGTCCCTATGCCGCCCAGAGCCGCGCCCATTTGTGCGCGAAGTTGATGATCAAAAGCATGGCGAACGACACGCCGAGCATCACCACGCCGATCGCGGCGGCGCCGGCGTAATCGAATTCTTCCAGCTTGATGATGATGAGTAGCGGCGCGATCTCGCTCTTCAGCGGCAGATTGCCGGCGATGAACACGACCGAGCCGTATTCGCCGACGGCGCGGGCGAAAGCGAGCGTAAAGCCGGTGGCCAGCGCCGGCGCGACCTGCGGGAAGATCACTTGCGTCAGCGTCAGGATGCGCGAAGCGCCGAGCGTGGCGGCGGCTTCCTCGATTTCAACGTCGAGATCCTCCAGCACCGGCTGCACCGTGCGCACGACGAACGGCAGGCCGATAAAGGTGAGCGCGACGGCCACGCCTAAAGGCGTGTATGCGACCTTGATCCCCATCGCCTCCAGCGGCGCGCCGAGCCAGCCGTTCTGCGAATAGAGCGTGGTGAGCGCGATGCCGGCCACGGCGGTAGGCAGGGCGAAGGGCAGATCGACGAACGCGTCCAGAATTTTCTTGCCCGGAAAATCGTAGCGCACCAGCACCCAGGCGACGATCGAACCGAAGATGAGGTTGATCACGGCGCCAGCAAACGCTGCGCCGAACGAAAGCTTCAGCGCGGCGACGACACGCGGGCTGGTCGCGACCGCCCAGAACCCGTCCCAGCCCAGTTCCCACGGGCGCAGCACGAGCGCGGCGAGCGGGATAAGCACGATCGCCGATAGCCAGAACATGGTGACGCCGAGCGCCAGCCCGAAACCGGGAAGGACGCTCGGCGTTTTCCAGCGGAACGCTGAGGACGCTTGCGGGCTCATATCCTCATCGTACGCCGGGCGTGTAGATTTTGTCGAATACCCCGCCATCGGCGAAGTGCGTCGCCTGGGCCGTTTTCCAGCCGCCGAAGGCCGGATCGTTTATCGTCACGAGCGGCAATTGGGGGAAATTGGCCTTGTACTTGGCCGCCACCGCCGGATCGCGCGGACGGTAATAGTTCTGCGCGATGATCTCTTGCGCCGCCGGCGTGTAGAGGAATTTCAGATACGCTTCGGCGACAGCGCGGGTCTTGTGGCGATCGACGTATTTATCGACCACGGCCACGGGCGGCTCGGCCAGAATGGAGACCGACGGGGTCACGATGTCGAACTTGTCGCCAAATTCGGACTTGGCGAGATAGGCTTCGTTTTCCCAGGACAGCAATACGTCGCCGATGCCGCGCTGCGCGAACGTAAGCGTGGAGGCGCGCGCGCCCGTATCGAGGACGGGCACCTGCTTGAACAGTTTGGCGAGGAATGCCTGCGCGCTCGCGGGCGAGCCGCCAGGCTGCTTTAGCGCCCAATAATAGGCCGCCAGATAATTCCAGCGCGCGCCGCCTGATGTTTTCGGGTTCGGCGTGATTACGGCGATGCCGGGCTTCACCAGATCGCCCCAATCCTTGATCTTCCACGGATTGCCCTTCTTCACCAGCAACACGATGGTCGATGTGTAGGGCGTGGAGTTTTGCGGCAGCCGGCTTTGCCAATTGGCCGTCAGGGCTTTTACCTTGTCGGCGATCGCGTCGATGTCGGCGGCGAGGGCGAGCGTGACGACATCGGCCTGCAAGCCGTCGATCACCTTGCGCGCCTGGCTGCCTGAGCCGCCGTGGCTCTGGTCGATCGTGACGATCTGGCCGGTCTTGGCTTTCCAGTCGGCCGCGAACGCGACGTTGATCGCCTTGTAAAGCTCGCGCGTGGGATCGTAGCTGACGTTGAGCAGCTTGATCGTTTGGGGCGCCTGGGCGAACGCGCCGCCGGCTGCGCCTGCGAGCGCCGCGCCGCCGGCGAGAAGAGTGCGGCGGGAAAGTTTGCCGGTCATCTAAAGTGCTCCTCCGAGCTTAGGACGAAACCTAAAACGAGAATTGAGAACGCAACGAGACGACATCGACGTCCTCGTTGAAGAGTTTGTTTGCTGGCGCCGTCGAGCCAGGAGCAGCGGAGGGCGAGCCGCCGAACTTCTCAACGTCAATCCATTGGTAATCGAGCAGGAACCGCACGACGTTGTTGGGATACCAGTTCAGACCAAGCGTCGTGATGTCCTGTTGGCCGCCGCGAATGCCGCCGGCGGGAACAGCCGCGCCGCTAACGCCCTCATGGTCGTTGAGGTCCAGGGTGGAATAGCGCGCCGCGAGTTCCCAGGCGCCCCAATGGTGCTTCGACGGATCGAACGTGTTGGCCGGGCGAATGCCGCGGAACCCGCCGGTGGCCGGAACCCACGGGTGGTTCTCGCCGGTGAGCGCCCATGAGCCAGCGACATACCAGCCGGAGAAGGACGGATCGAACAGGCCCACAGTGGAGCGGTTCACGTCTATCTTGAAATACTCGCCGTAGAGCAGGACGTTTTTCCACTGCGCGCCCAACTCGGCGCCGTAGGCGCTGACCCCATCGGCGTTAATTGCTCCTGTGTTGACCAGACGCGTTCCATCGACGCGAAGTTCGGGGCGCTCCTGCAATTGAATTGTCTTGGTGGTCGCTGGGCCCTGGCCCTTGTCGGCCGGATCGAACACGGTCTGGAAATTGACGCCGACGTGTACATTATAGTCTGGCGAGTAGATCGGGTTGAATGCGGCGCGCAGGAGCGCGCCAGTCTGCTCGTCGAATTCCCCGGTGGTGGTGACCGTGTCGCCGGTCAGTACGGCGTCGGCATACCAGTGATCGCCATTGGCCAGCACGCCCACGCTGGAACGTCCGTCGCCGCCGGCTGTGTTGCGCACCAGTTCGGCGATAGCCGGCCGTTCGAGAAATAGGGCTTCGGCGTAGTTGATTCCATCTTCCAGGCCCGTGGGCGTGGGCCAGGCGCCGATGCGTACGCGCAGCGGACTGGCGAGGCCGAATGGCTTCAGGCCGGTGTATTCGATGTAGGCTTGGTTTAGTTGCGCTGATTCGGCGCCGCTGCCGCCGAATTCGCCGGTGAGATAATAATTCCAGTCTTTCGCGAACGTACCCTCCACGCCAAGGCGCGCGCGGCGGAAATTCGTGCCGGAGTTCAGATCGTTGACGAAAGCGGGATTGCCTCTTTCGTCGTAATGGGCTGCATCGAATTCCACGACGCCGCGGACGGCGAATTTCTGCGCCCCGTCGCCGCTTGCGGTGGTCGTGCGGCCGTTGGTGATCGTCGTCGTGTTGGCCGCTTGCGTTGCCCGGATATCGTCGAGGTTCGAGGCGGTGGAGGCCTTCAGGTCCGCGATCTGCGCGGAGAGCGCCGCGATCTCGCGCTCAAGCACGGCAATGCGTTCGTCGGTGGCGCTTGGCGCGGCCGACGTGGTCGATATGGCCTGCTGGGCGTTTGCGCCGCCGGCAAACATCAGCGCGCCGCCAGCCAACCCCAACACCACTAGGCGCGCCCACAGGCGCTGGTTGCTCGTATTCATCGCGTAATCCCAGTTCTGGTTCAGGGCCAAATGCCGAGCCCGCAAGGCGCCGACCAAAACAGCCTATCGGAAAGCTAAATATCTATAAAGCCAATGGGATTTACGGCAAGCGAGAGTTTCTAACCCGCCGGTTCAGCGGCTCTGACGTTTCGGAACCTTTACCGAACGGCGGGGGGCCTTTCGCGCGCCTGCCCGGTCCGCCGTCAGGTCGGCGATGGTGCGTCCGTCCAGGACTTTGTTCACCGCGTCACGCACTTCGCGCATGACGCCGCGGGTGGTGCAGGTGGCGGGGTCGGGGCAATCGGCGCAGGGCTGGTAGAAGAACAGGCTCGCGCAGGCGATCGGCGCCAGCGGCCCGTCAAGCGCGCGGATAATGCGGGACAGCTTGATCTCGCCGGCCGGCGCGGCCAGCGCATAGCCGCCGAGCTTGCCGCGCACGCTCACGAGCACCCCGTCCTTGCGCAATTCCAGCAGGATCGCTTCTAGGAATTTGCGCGGCGCGTCCGCGCGGGCGGCGATTTCCTGGATTGTTAGCGGGCTCGGCTCGTCATGCTCGGCGAGCACGGCCAGGGCGCGCAGGGCGTAACGGGATTTTTGGCTCAGCATTGGCTTTTGCGCGCGTGCGCGCGGGTGCTAGGGAAACCGAAAAAGGCAAGCCCTCATGCCGCATAAACCCCGGATCGTCGAGCCCCGCGACCGCGTGCGGCGGACCCGGTTATCCGGCCCAAGGCGGCGCCTGTTTCACTCGATGTTCGCGTCTTAAGATCAAAAAGAAGGCATGGCCGCCCTCGTTGAAAGGCGCGCACCGCATTTTCGGCGCCGCTAAGAGCGCCAAATTACTCACAGCGAACTTGGTCCCGCGAAATGTCCTTTAGCGCCAGCACGTTGCGCGAACGCAAATCTTTCACGACAGTTTTGTGACATTTAGCGCCGGTTGCGACCCGCCGCCTTCGACGGTAGAGCGGGATCGACCCAAAGGCGCGGAAATGTCCAGGACGCAGGAACGCGAACTCAAATTCGAGTTCGAGTCGGGCGAGGCGGTAGAAGCGCTCGTCGATGCCGCTTCCGCGGGCGCGCCCGCGCGCGTCCAACTTCTGGAAACAATCTATTTCGATACGCCGGATTTCGACCTGCGCGAGGGCGGGCTGTCCCTGCGTGTGCGCCGCGCCGGCGATCAATACGTGCAGACGATAAAGCGCTACGTGCGCGCCGGCGGCGGCACCGACCGCTGGGAGCAGGCCCATGAGGTCGCCGGTCCCGTTCCCCAATTTGACGAAGCCGACGCAAAGATGCTGTCGCGTGTTTCGGTGATCGCCGAAAAGGCGGTGCTGCGTCCGGTGTTCACGGTGCGGAGCGAGCGCACCTCCTGGCAGCGCAGCGCCGAGGGCGTGGACGTGGAATTTGCGCTCGATCGCGGCGAGATCGTCGCCGGCGGCAACACGACCAGTCTGTGCGAACTGGAAATCGAATTGAAGCAGGGCGCGCCGCGCGACCTGTTCGACGTGGCGCGCGTGCTATCTGAATCGGCGCGCCTGCGGCCGACCGCATTCACCAAGGACGAGCGCGGCTATCGCCTGCTCGACGAAAGCTGGGGCAAGCCCGCACGCGCCAAGCCCGCGCCGCTGACGCCGCGCATGACGCCGCGCACGGCGTTCCGGGCCATCGCGCATTCCTGCGTCCAGCACTTCATGCTCAACGAAGAGGTGGTGAGGCTGCGCTTCGATGGCGAGGCGATCCATCAGGCGCGGATTGGAATCCGGCGATTGCGTTCGGCGCTGTCCCTGTTTGCGCCTTTGGTTCAGGACACGCAGACAGCGCTGGTAAAGGCCGATCTGAAATGGATTTCGGATTCGCTCGGCAAGGTGCGCGACCTTGACGTATTTGAAGTAAGGATTCTGGGCGCGCGGGCGCCGGACGATGCGCCGCTTGGATTCCGTGATCTGTCAGATCACATCGCGGACTTGAAACGGCAGCGCTATGGCGATCTCGTCCGCGATCTCTCCTCAGAGCGCTGGCGCCGCGCGCTCTTACGGTTGTTGCAATGGATCGAAGCCGGCGATTGGGCGCTGCGCGATGAAGTGGCCGAGACGGCGATGGCGTTCGCCACGCGGCGGGTCACCCAGAAGTGGCAAAAGCTCTCACGCGCCGGGAGCGTCGTGCGCAAGCTCGACGACGAGGCGCTGCACGATCTGCGCAAATGCGGCAAGCGGCTGCGCTACGCGACGGAGTTTTTCGCCCCCTTGGTCAAAGGCGCGCAGGGACGCGAGCGGGCGAAGGACTTCATAGGCGCGCTGGAGGATTTGCAGAATGCGCTGGGCCGCCAGCACGATCTGGTATTCGCCGCCGATATGCTGACCGAGATGGCCGCGGCCGCCAGCGCCGCCAAGCCGACGCTGATGTTCGCCGCCGGGCACCTGGCCGGCGAGATGCGATCGAAACTTGCCGTGCGCTCGATGGCCGGCGCGCAGGCCGCGGCGCGGAAAATCACCGCGACTGCGCCGTTCTGAACGGACCGCCGGCGGTCCGCTATTGTGTGGCCAGCCTGGCGAGGTCTTCAGGCGTGTTGGCGTTGGCGAATGCCGCGGCGCCGGCGAATGTTACGCGGCGCGCGCCGTTCGCCAGTAGAAAATTCCGGATCGCTGGATGATCGCCGGCGGCCAGGGTTTCGCGCAGCGGCGCCAGCAGGCCGATGCGCCAAAGTGCGCAGAGCGCGTGATCGCCTTCCGCCGTCGCGGCGAAGGCGGCGGACGCCTCGCCCAGTTCAGCGGCGAGAGTCGAATAGAGATCCGGCGGCAGGAGCGGCGTGTCGCAAGGCGCCGTCGCGAGATGGGTGAAATCCCGCGCAGCGGCCCATTCCAGGCCGACGCATATGCCGGCGAGCGGACCGGCCGGCGACAGCGGATTGTCTTCGATCAGGCCATAGCCGTGGGCGCGGGCGAAGGCGGCGGCGCCCGATTGCCCGGGTGCGGAAACGGCGACGCCGTGAAAATCGGCGAACCGTTCGGCGACGATCTCGATCATCGGCCGGCCGCGGAATTTCGCCATCGCTTTTTCCGCGCCGAAGCGTTGCGATTGTCCGCCTGCGAGCAACAGGCCAGCAATTTTCGGAGCGGCGCTCATCAAGCCAGCTAAAGCCCGGCGGCCTTGGCGATCCAATAGGTCGCGCCGGAGGCGATGTAAGCCATCGTAAAGAGATAGACCACGATCAGCGCGGTCCATTTCCAGGAATTGGTCTCGCGCCGCGCGACCGCGAGGCTGGCGAGGCACTGCGGCGCGTAGACGTACCAGGCCAGGAACGAAAGCGCGGTAGGCAGCGACCACGCGCCCGCGAGCACGTGGCCGAGACTGGCCGCGTCGCCGCCGGCGCCCTGGACGGCATAGACTGTCCCGAGCGCGCCGACCGCGACCTCGCGTGCAGCCATGCCCGGCACAAGCGCGATGGCGATTTCGAGGTTGAAGCCGATCGGGCGCAGAATGGGTTCAAGCACGCCGCCGATCATGCCGGCGAAGGAATGGCGGATGTCGCCGCCGCCGGCCGGGAAGCTGGCCAGAAACCAGAGGATCACGGAGACGGCGAAAATCACCGTGCCCGCGCGCTTGAGGAACGCCCAGGCGCGCGAGAGCAGGTTCAGGAAAAAATCCTTGGCGTCTGGCAGTTTGTAGGTTGGCAATTCCATCAGCAGCGGCTGCTGCGGGCCTTTGGTGACGGTGCGTTTCAGCACGAAAGCGACAATCACGGCGCTGAGCACGCCGACGGCGTAGAGTGCGAACATCACCAGCCCCTGCAGGCCAAATGGGCCCACGTTCGTGCGCGGGATGAAGGCGGCGATGATCAGCGTGTAAACAGGAAGCCGCGCCGAACAGGTCATTAGCGGCGCGATCATGATCGTGGTCAGGCGGTCTTTTTCATTTTCGATAACCCGCGCGGCCATCATGCCGGGAATGGCGCAGGCGAAACTGGAAAGCAGCGGAATGAACGCCCGGCCATTGAGGCCGACGCGGATCATCAATTCATCCATCAGGAACGCGGCGCGCGCCATGTAGCCGGAGGCTTCAAGCGCCAGGATCAGCGCGAACAGGATGACGATCTGCGGCAGGAAAATGATCACGCTGCCGACGCCGGAAATGATCCCGTCGGTGATCAGGCCGCGCAGCCAGCCTTCAGGCAGGGCGGCGCTGACGGCCTGGTTCAGCGCGCCCACGCCCGCATCGATCGCGTCCATCGGCCCGGTGGCCCAGGTAAACACTGCCTGGAACATCAGGAACAAGATCGCCGCCAGGATCAGCGGGCCAGCGATCTTATTAAGTACGACGGCGTCGATTGCGCGCGTCAGCCGGTTCATCGCCGGCTCGGCGAGGATCACGTCTTTCGAAATGGCGCGCGCCTCGCGCTGGAACGCTTGCAGGTCGGATGAAGACTGCGGCGGCGGGGCTTCCAGCCAGGCATTGGAGGCGAGCAGTGTTTCGATCCGCGCCAGCAGGCCGGCGCGGCCGGCGGCGCGCGTCGCCCAGGTGGGCACGACCGGCACGCCGAGGCGCTTTTCGAGCGCCGGCACATCAATGCGTACGCCGTCGCGTTCGGCCAGGTCCATCATGTTGAGCGCCAGCACCATCGGCCGGCCGAGCGCGCGGACCTGCAACACGAAATGCAGATGCGTGCGGATGTCGGAGGCGTCGAGCAGCACCAGCAGCGCGTCGGGCGGGGCTTCTTCGGTGTTGCGGCCGGTGATGGCTTCGTAAGCGATGCGCTCGTCCAGCGAGCGGGCGGTGAAGCCATAGATGCCAGGCAGATCGATCAGTTCGACGGTGCGTCCGGCTTCGGTCTTGAACCAGCCGCGACGGCGCTCGACCGTGACGCCGGCATAATTGGCGGTCTTGGCGCGCCCGCCAGTGAGGCCGTTGAACAGGGTCGACTTGCCGGAATTGGGCGCGCCGACCAGCGCAAGACGCAGCGTGCTCAAGGCGCGCGCTCTAGACGCAGTGCGCGGGCCTCCACCGAACGCAGAGCGATGATCCGGCGGTTGAGGCGCACCGCCAAGGGCTGGCCGCCGAACGGGCCGCGGCCAAGCATCTCGACCTCGTCGCCTTCGGCGAAGCCGATTTCGCGCAGCTTCGCCTCAAGGTCGGGCGCGGCCTCGATGGAGGCGATGCGGGCGAGGGCGCCCTTGGCCATCCTGTCCAGTGTCATGCAGCTTTCATGCGCTCATTGCGCTCAAGTTGCAAATGGTTTGCAAGTGCGACTGGGCGGCCGAACGCCGCGCTCAGTCGGTTTTCCGTCCGAACACGTCGCCCAGCCAGACCGCGAGGATTGCGCCCACAAGCGTCAGGCCAGCATAGGCAAGGGCCTCGCCGCCAGCATTGATCCGCAGCAAATTCAACGCGCCGAGGCCGAACGTGGAGAAGGTGGTGAAGCCGCCGCAAAGGCCAGTCATCACGAAATGGCGGGCCAACGCGCCGGCGGCGGGAAAGCGCGCGGCGTAATAGGAGATGATGAAAGAGCCGGCGACGTTCACGAACAGCGTCGACCAGGGAAAGCCGGGGTCAAGCCAGAGCGGGAAAACAAGATCGGCGGCCCAGCGCATCAGGCTGCCGACGACGCTGCCGGCGGCTATGGCAGCGTATGTTTTCCAGGCGGGGATCATGCGTAGAGGTCCGCGAGCCCATAGCCGGCGGCGACCGCCGAAATGCACAGCGCGACGGACAGGACGGCGTAGCGCATGGCGGTACGGCGTTGGCCGTCATGGGCGAGGGCGAGGGTCTGGAAGGCGAACGAGGAGACGGTGGTGTAGCTTCCGAGGCCGCCGGTGGCGAACAGCAGCCAGAACGGCGATTGCGCCGAATAGCCGTGCGCGCCGGCATAGGAAGCAAGCACGCCCATCGCAAAGCAGCCGCTGATATTGACCGCCAGCGTGCCCCAGGGAAATTTCTCGCCGGCGTGTTTGGCGATGAGCTGCGACAGGAAGAAACGCGCCGGCCCGCCGATCAGCGCGCCCGCCGCGACCGCGCCGGCCCCGACCAAAGCGTCAGCCATGCTTGAATCGCACGATCCATGCGCCGAACGCGACAAGATATTGCTTGAGGAAATCGATCGTCGGCTGGTCGGTCAGCTTGCCGGCGGCGTCGAATTTTTCGTGCGCGCGGGAAACCAGGACTTCCGGCTGCGGCATGCAATAGGAATTGGTGAATTCAAACGCCTGGCGCAACTGGCTCTGGCCGCGCGCCGTGCCGACCATGCCGGGAGAGGCGCCAATGAGGCCCGCGGGTTTGGCGCTGAGCGGCGCTCCGCGCGGCGGCCGCGAGGCCCAGTCGACCGCGTTCTTCATCACGCCTGGAACGCCATGATTATATTCCGGCGTCACCATCAGCACGCCGTCGGCGGCGCGGATCGCCGCTTTGAATGCGGCCACCCCTTCGGGATCGCCCGCCGCTTCCACGTCGGCGTTGTAGAGCGGCACGGCGGCGATATCGAATTGCTCGATCGTCATGTCTGCGGGCGCAAGTTCAGCGGCTGCGCGCAGCAGCGCGCGGTTGAGCGAGCCCTTGCGCAGGCTGCCGGCGAAACCGAGCACGCGGATGGGGACGGTCATGAGTACTCCGGGGCGAACGCCTAGCGCGCTGGGCGCGGGGCGTCAAAACGAGGGCGGGTCATTTCTTCCACGGTCCCGATTAGATATAAGATGCAGCCGGGTCGGGAGGCGCATCATGAAAACGGTGGGATTGGTTAGGGTATTTTCCGCGCTGTTCGCGCTGGCGAGTGGTCCCGTGCTCGGGGCGCCGTCCGCTTTGGCGCAGAGCGTGGACCAGCAGAGGGCGTATTGCGAAAAGGATGAGTATCAGGCGGATCTGCGCATCGGCGGCTGCACGGCGCTTATCCAATCGGGAACCTTGTCGACGGCTGATCTGGCGGACGCGTTTCACAGGCGCGGGCTTGCCTATCGGGCGTTGAAGAACTGGGCCAAGGCGGTTGCCGATTACGATCAGGCTATCAAGCTGAACCCCCAGGACCCATACTTTTTCAACAATCGCTGCGCCGCCCACAATATGCAGGACGAATACAAGCTGGGGATGGCTGACTGTAATGAGGCGATAAGACTCGATCCGAAAATGACGCTCGCCTTCGTCGGTCGGGGCGTCTCCTACGGCGGTCAGCGCGATTATCCGCATGCGATCGCCGACTACACCCAGGCGATAACGCTCGATCCCCAATCACAGATCGCCTATTCGCAGCGCGCTGGCGCTTACGAGTCGCAGAACGATTACGTGCACGCTATCGGCGATTACGACCAGTTGATCAGGCTCAATCCGAATGATGCAGCCTCATATTATAGCCGGGGCGAGGCCTATTACGCGCTGCGTGATTACGCCCATGCCATGGCCGACTACGACCAGGCGGCTAAACTGGCGCCGGACAACGCGTCTTATCACAACAGCGCCTGCTGGGTCCGCGCGGCTAATCTCAACAGCGATTACGACCGCGCGCGTACGGAATGCGACGCCGCCATTCGGCTATCGAACAACGACCCTTCCTATCTCGATAGCCGAGGATTGGTAGGCCTGAAGCAAGGCCGCTTTCAGGAAGCGTGGAACGATTACGATGCGGCGGCGCGCGGCGATCCTACGTATGCCGGTTACAAATTCGGACGCGGCGTCGCCGCGCTTCGGCTCGGCAAAGCCGCCGACGGGCAGGCTGACATCGCTGCGGCGACGGCGCTGAAGGCCGATATCGCCAAGACTTTCGTCGGCTACGGCGTAACGCCGTAGTGGGGCTTTGCGCGTAGCAGGCCAATACCGGTGGCGATCAGCCATAAGGTGAGGCCGATAAAGCCGGCGATGGTGGCGAGGCTGAAAGGTTCGCCGGATTGCCCCAGAGCGATGGCCAGGCCTTCGCCGGTTCCCAGCACGATGGCCAGCGCCGTCGCAAAGCCGATCCCGGCGCAAATGCGGGCGCTCTCTTTCCATTGCACCTCGCCGGCCGGGCGACGCAACACATCGGGATAGCCCAGGATCGAAAACGGAATGTTGAACACGATCGCGAGCGCAATGGCGCTCACGCCGGTTATTGAGCGTGTGTTGGTCATGACATCGTCCCCCGTTGCCGGCGCCCTTGATATAGCGCCAGCGAACGGGAGTCTTCCCTTTAGCTAGTCTAGTGGCGGTGCTCCTGCGCGACTTGCTGGTTTGACGGGGCGGCGAGTTGCAAAACCGCGGCGGGATTTGCGGCGCGCGCGCCGGGCTTGGGGACATCGACCCAGCGCCGCTCGCCCTCGGCGCAAGTCTGCACCACGGGAAAATACAGCGCTCCGCCGCGCGGCGGCACGCGCATCATGATGGCGAATTCGTCGAACTGGTCGGCGGGAAGTTGGCCCGTCCAAGTGATGGCGGACACGCGGTCAGCGACCATGCCGCCCTCCGATTGGACTGGCTTGGCCAGACGCTGGCGGGTGACCGTCAAACTCCAGCCGGGCTTGGGTTGCGGGCGGGCGATGTCGATCTCCGCCGGTATGTCGATGCGGACCGAAATGGTCGGCGAGGCGCCGCAGCCGTGGCTGAGCCTAAATGCGCCGACATAATAGGAGCCGCCCAGGGCCGCCGGCACGGCAAGCGAGACGTGCGCCAATGCGAGCGAGGGGAACGCAAGCGCCGCAAACAGCGCGGCGCCAAAGTAAGCGTGTTTCATTTTTGTCCCTCAAAACCGGTACTTCAGTTCGGCGGTCGCCGTGCGTTGGGGGAACGGATGGAAGATGAAGTAATCTTCCGCCCCGATATTCTCGATGCCGACCGCCGCGCTCCAGTGGGCGTTCAGCGCGAGCGCGGCGCGTAGATCGAACACCAGGTAATCGTCAAAGCCCTGATAGGTGTGGGTGACGGGGTCGGTATTGTCGATCGTGGCGTAGACGCGGTCGCTGTAACGGCCCGCGACGGTGAACGCCCATTTGTCGTCAGGCCGCCAGGTCGCGACGGCGGTGGCGCGCCAGCGCGGAACCTGCGGCGTTTGCTTGCCTTCCGCGGCGCGGAACGCGGCGTCGCGGGTGATCTGGGAGTCCACATAGGTTGCCGAGCCCGAAAGCGAGAGCCCGTGGACCAGCACGTCGTTCTGCTCGGCGACGATCTCGACGCCGCGGCTGCGCACCCTGTCGATGTTCTGCACGTAGCTGAACAAAGTGGTCGAGCCGGGCACAAGCGGCGCAGTCTGCGAAATCAGCGCGTCGCTCAGGTCTTCGGTGAACACGGTTGCGCGCAGGCTGCCGTTTCCGGTCATGCGCTCGATAGCCCATTCCGTGGAGAGCGCCCGCTCGGGGCGCAGGTTGGGATTGGGCGAGGTCAGCGTCGAGCCGGTGGTGATCGCCTGGTAAAGCTCGCCGACCGTCGGGAACCGATAGGCGCGGCCGAAAGAGGCGCGCGCCGTCCAGTCCGGCGCGAACGACCATTCGAGTGTGGCTTTCGGCGAGAGCTTGTCGGCGTCGCGTGTGGGCTGGGCCACGTTGAGCGTTGGCGAGAGCGAATAATTCAGCCCGTCGCGCGCCTGCCAGCTTTCGAAGCGTGCGCCGGTGGTCAGCTTGAACGCATCGCTAATGCGCCATGCATCCTGCGCCCAGGCGGCGTAAGTTCGGGTTTTGCCGCGCGCGGCGCTGGCGAGGGCGCCGGCGGGGCCGGAGAGCCAATCGACCGTATTGAAGCGATTGTTGGCGAGTTCGTATTCGTCGCCATGGGCGCCGAAACTGATCTCGTGCGCATCGATGCCGCGCCAGACCAGCTTGCTGTCGAGCGTGCGCCAGCCTGTGCCGTCGAACCGCGTGATCGAACCCGCTCCGCCGGTGAATGCGCCGGGCAGAGCGGTTGAAGGCGTGCGCTGCTGGCTCTTCTCGTAATCATAATCGCTGGCGACGATGCGCCAATCAAGCGCGTCGCCGCTGTGATCGAGGGACAGGCTGCGCATCCACTGCGCCTCATCGAACGCATAGACATTGTTCGAGAACGTCGTTGCGGCAATCGTGTAGTTGTAGCCGCCGATGTTGAACGGCCCGCCCGCATAGACCGTGTCGCCGGTTGCGTTGCGCAGATAGCTCCGGACGGTTGAGTTGGTGTCGTTGCCGAACCGGCCGAGTGTAAACATCAAATGGGTCTGCGCGGTGAAATCCCAGGCGAGCTTGAGCTTGAGATTATCCTGCGTCTGGCCCTCGAAGCCGGTCGCGCCGAGCACGGCGATCGGCGCGCCGGTGCGGTTGAGGTCGGTAAACGCGCCGGTGAGCGGGGTTCCAGCGGCGCTGGGAGCGGCCGGGCGCGTTGCGGTGGCGTAGGCCAGGGGCTGGCTGTCGCTTTGCGTCTGCTGGGCCGATAGCCAGAAGGAAAACGCGCCGAAGCGGTCGCCGAACGTCGCGGCGAATTGATGCGCGCCGAAATCGTCTTTCGTCGTGTATTGGTGGAAGTGTTGCAGGCTGCCGGACGTGCTCAGACTGCCTTCAAGCTTCTCCGGCATGCGCGTGGCGATGTTGACGACCGCGCCAATGGAATTGCCGGGATAGGCGGCCGAAAACGGGCCGTAGAGCACGTCGACGCCGGCAATCTCGTCGGGCGCGATCATGCCCCATTTCGGCGACGCATTGGAATTGTTGTTGCCGATCAGCGCAGAGACCAGCACGCCATCGGCGTAAATCAGGCTGCGCGCGCTGGCGCCGACGCCGGATGTACGCGTCGAAATCGGCGCCTGCGTATCGCCCACGTGGCGCTTGCGCACGAGGATGTTTGGAAAATAGCGCAGCGCGTCTTCGGTATTGATCACGTTCGTCGTGCGCTCGATGTCTTCGACGCTGCGTGAGACGATGGAAGCGGGGGTCTGTTCCTGAATAATCTTGTGCTTGCCGTTGACGATGATGGCGTGTTCTTGCGCCAGCGCCGAGGCGGGAAGGGCGGCAAGGCCGGCGAGGGCCAACGCCATTTGATGTGCGTGCATGTGGATTCACCTGATGGGTAAGCGCGCGCGAATGCGCGAATGCGGCCAGCGTGCTGGCCGTACTTGGCGTGGGATCAGGCGGTGGCGGGCGGGCCTGTGGCCCAGGGCGGCGGCGCGGCCAGGCCGCGGCCGGGCGCAACCGCGGCGAGACGAGACGGCGCGGCGCCGATTGCAATAAAGCGCACGGCCAATGTTAACGGCGCTTCGGGCGCGGCGAGTGCAGGAACCGCGGCGAATACGCAAGGCGCATCGCTGGCGGCGGACTTCTCCGGCGCCTTTTTCTGATGCTCCACCAGGGCGCCGGTCTTCAGATCGATCAGCGCTTCAACCGGGCCGTGGCCGGAGCAGAGGGTAATCGCCAGCAACTCGCCGTGGCGCGCCGGCGCCAGCATGTAGCCGGCCGGCACGATGGCGCGCACGATCATCGCCAGCAGCGCGAGCGCCGCGAAGGCTTGGCCATGCTTGCGAATCCACGCGGGCCGGAACATCGGGCGGACACTGCCGGAAACCGGCCTGAATTGATCCGTGGCGGCCTGTCGCGCCTTGCATGAGACGGTAGGCCAAGAGGCGCAATTGACGAGTTGGGTACGATTTCAACACTATGTAACCGCATGCCCAACGGCGAGGCGACAGCCCATCTCTTTCGTCCAAAACTGATTACGACCCTGAGCGAGGGGTATGATCTGGGGGCGTTTCGGCACGATTTGACCGCCGCGGTGACGGTGGCGATCGTTGCGTTGCCGCTGTCGATGGCGATTGCTGTCGCTTCCGGCGTATCGCCGGATCGCGGGCTGTTCACGGCGATTGTCGGCGGGTTCGTTGTTTCCGCGCTGAGCGGGAGCCGCTTTCAGATTGGCGGTCCCGCCGGCGCCTTCATCACGCTTATGGCGTCCACTGCAGCGAGCATCGGGCTTGAGGGGCTATTGGTTGCGGTGCTGCTCTCGGGCGCGATGCTCGTGGTGTTGGGGGCGCTCAGGATCGGCTCGCTGGTGCGCTATATGCCGCACGCCGTGACAGTCGGGTTCACCAGCGGAATCGCCGTCACCATCCTGGTGAGCCAACTGAAAGATCTGGGCGGGCTGAGGCTGGCCGGCGCCGAACCAGGACCGATTATTCCCAAGCTAGGCGCGCTTGCGCATGCAGCCTCGACGTTCAACATCGATGCGTTCGCGGTAGGCGCGGCGACCGCTGCGATCATTTTCGGATTGCGGAAGACCCGTCCCAACTGGCCGGGGATGCTGATCGCCGTCGCGGCGGCGGCGCTGATTACGATGCTTGGGGGTCTGCCAGTCGAGACCATCGCCTCGCGCTTCGGCAGCATTCCGCGCGGATTGCCCTGGCCGGCCCTGCCGGCAATGTCCGGGGATCTGGTGATGCGCGCCCTGCCGGCGGCATTCAGCTTTACCCTGCTAGGCGCGGTTGAAAGTCTCCTGTCCGCCAAGGTGGCCGACGCCATGACAGGCCGCAAACATCGCTCCAACATGGAGCTGATAGGGCAGGGCGTAGCCAATATGGCGTCAGCCTGTTTTGGCGGCCTCTGCGTCACCGGAACCATCGCGCGCACGGCGACCAATATCCGCGCCGGCGCGAAAAGCCCCATATCGGGCATGCTGCACGCCGTGATCCTGCTCCTGTTCATGATCATCGCCGCGCCGCTTGCCGGCTATATTCCCTTGCCGGCGCTCGCCGGCGTGCTGGTGGCGGTGTGCTGGAACATGGCGGAAAAGGCCGAGTTCGCGCGCCTGCTCAGGGCATGGCCGACAGGGCTCGTTCTGACCGCAACCTTCGCGCTGACGATCGTCAGGGACCTGACCGCGGGCATCGTCGCCGGCTGCGTCCTGGCGGCGCTGCTGGCGTGGTTGCGCCGGCCGGCGCCAGCCGAGGGCGTCTGAGCGCCGCTCGGTCTAGGGTTGCGGATGCCCGTTAGCGAGCTTTTTCGTCAGGGCGGAAGAAAGAAGTTTAAGCAGGCGGAACAGTTCCTCACTGTCGGTCTTCCCGAGAATGGTCCGCAGATTTTTTTCGTGCCGGAGGGCGGCCTTCAGGAGCACGCGCCGCGCGCGCTCTCCTGCCGGCGTCAATTCAAGCGCATAGGCCCGGCGATTGGTCTCGACGCGCCGCCGCGTCAGGAACTCGCGCCGCTCCAGTTCGTCGATAACGGGCGTTAGCGAAGACTTGTCGCGACCGTTCGCCCGACTGAGCGCGGTCTGCGTAATGCCCGGATTTTCGCCAATTAACGTCAGGACAGCGAAATATCCCGCCCGAAGATTCCTTTCGGTTTCGCCCGCCTGCTTTACAAACGCCTGAAACGAGAGCGTCTGCGTAATCCTAAGGTAAAAAGCGATAAAGTCGCCCAACTCACCGAATTCGACCATCGGTGGAGCTGCGTGTTCCGTGCGCTCCGCGTGTTGTGTTTCCACGGATTCCTCGCTCAACCGGTAAGCGTGCAACTGGCAAATCCACCAGAAACGCAGCTTGATCTGCCCCAGACAGTTTGATACCACACAATCACTGTTGGAGGCATCGGTTTTGAGGGTAGGTGAGCAAGCCGCGCCGCGCAAACCAATTTTGGTTGGCGAACAGGGCCTTGAAGCAAAGCAGGGCGAACCCAACGTTGCGACCATCGGGCCCGCTCACACAGGCGGCGCCGCCCTCATCGACGCCCTGCAGGATTTAGGCGTTGAGTTCATATTCGCGAATTTTGGCAGCGATCATCCCGCCGTTGTTGAAAGCATCGCCGGCGCGCGAGCCGGCCGTAAACCCATGCCGCGGGTCATCACCTGCCCGAATGAAATGGTCGGCCTCAGCGCGGCCCACGGTTTCGCCTCGGTAACGGGCCGCCCTCAAGCCGTGCTCGTGCATGTTGAGTGTGGCACGCAGGCGTTGGCCGGCGCGGTGCATAATGCAGCGAAGGGCAGAATACCGGTCTTCATTTTCGCCGGCGCCTCGCCCCTGACGCAGGAGGGCGAACTCAAGGGCAGCCGCAATGAATTCATTCACTGGATACAGGACGTGCATGACCAGCGCGGGCTCGTGCGCGGCTACATGCGCTATGACGGAGAGATACGCGTCGCCGCCAACCTGAAGCAGCTCGTGGCGCGCGCGTTTCAGTTCGCGTGCAGCGATCCGAAAGGGCCGGTGTATCTGACCGCGGCCCGTGAGGTGATGGAGGCCACGGCGCCAGTCACGAAACTGGTCCCTGAGCAATGGAAGCCCATCGCGCCGGGGGCGCTGGCGCCAGATGCCGTCACCGAGGTGGCGACGGCGCTCGCGACTGCGCGCGCGCCGCTGGTGGTCACATCGTTTGTCGGGCGAAAGCCCGCGGCTGTGGATGAGCTGATTCAACTTTGCGAAAGGCTTGGGGCCGGCGTTCTGGAATCGGTTCCCGGTTACATGAACTTTCCCCATGACAACGTTCTGTATCAGGGAAGCCAGTGGAACGAGCCGTCCCAGAATGTCGCCCTTTCCAAAGCCGACGTCGTGCTCGTGATCGATTGCGACGTTCCCTGGATCGGCAGCGTCAGTCGGCCGGATACACGGGCTAAAATCTATCACATCGACGTCGATCCGCTGAAGATGCAGATGCCGTTGTGGTACATTTCCGCAAGCGGCCGGTTCGCGGCGGATGCGCTGACAGCGCTGCGACAGCTCAATACCGAACTCGACACGGGTCCGTTGGACCAGGCGCTTGTCGGGAAGCGGCGCGCGATCTGGGAGAAACTGCACGCGCTGCGAAAAGCGCAACTCGCAAAAAGAGAGCGCTCGACTAGGACGCTCACGGCGGAGCTTTTAACGGCTGCGCTGCGCGCGCGGATGACGCCGGACACCCTGGTGATCAACGAAGGCATTTCGAATTACCAGGTCATTTTCGATCATCTCGCGCTTAGCCGGCCGGGAACGATCTTCACCAGCGGCGGCGGGTCGTTAGGCTGGCACGGCGGGGCCGCGATCGGCGCCAAGCTGGCTCACCCTGACAAGACCGTGATCGCGTTGACGGGCGATGGCTCGTACATGTTTTCTGTGCCATCCTCCGTGCATTGGATGGCGCGCCGGTATGAAACGCCATTCCTGACGGTGATTTATAACAATGGCGGGTGGAAATCGCCGAAGCTTTCGACGCTGGCGGTGCATCCGGACGGCTATGCCAGCCGCAGCAAAGATTTGGACATGAGTTTTCACCCTCAGGCCGATTATGCCGGCATAGCCGCGGCGGCCGGCGGCGCGCATGCAGAGATCGTGGAAAAAGCCGCCGATCTGGAGGCCGCGCTCGATCGTTGTTTTCATGCAGTGCAGGTCGAGGGGCGCGCCGCAGTGCTTGACGTTAGGCTTGCTGGTTCGTGACAAGGCGCCGGTCGAACGGCGCTCCAAGAACAAAGTCATAGTCGGAGGAGGGGGAGGCGATGGAAGTTTCGGCTGAAAAGGCGACTTCGGCGTCCGGCGACGGGCTTGCCGCGATCGGCGCCCGGCTCGATCGCCTGGGGTCGAGCGTAACGCTTTGGGTGCTTGTCCTCGCCTTAAGCCTCGGCGGGTTGTTCGACGCTTATCTGATGAGTTCCGGCCCTGTCATCGTGCCCGGGATGGTCGAGAGCGGCCTGCTGGCCAAAGGGTCGAGACACGCCGACAGTCTTGCCGAAGTCTTCAATCTGCACACCACGGCCGGCTTCTTCGCCACGACCTACGCCGGCCTCTGGGTGGCCGCCTTCTTTTTCGGCTTTATCGCCGACAAGTTTGGCCGCCGCACGGTTTTTACAGTTGGGCTGCTCTGGTTCAGCATCGCCGGCGCCATCATGGCGTTTCAGGAGACGGCGAGCGGGCTCATTCTCTGGCGTTTCCTGCTTTCTATCGGGGCGGGCATCGAAGTCATCACGATCGACTCGTATCTCAGCGAGTTGATGCCGAAGAACGCGCGCGGGAAAGCCTTCGCGGTCAATAACGCGATCCACTCGGCCGGCAAGCCGATCGCCACGCTGGCGGCTTTTGCGCTGAGTTTGATGATGACTTCCGGCGTCCACCAGACGCTCTTCGGCCTTGAGGGATGGCGCTGGGTCGTCCTTATCGGCAGCCTCGGCGCGATCGTGGTGTGGCCGTTGCGGCTGCTGATTCCGGAGAGTCCGCGCTGGCTCGCCGCGCACGACAAACTGCCCGAGGCGGAAAAAGTCGTCAGCATGCTGGAGCAGCGCGTGGAGCGCGAGCGGGGCAAGCCATTGCCCCCGCCGGAACCGGTGGCGAAGCAGCCGCCACACAAGCACGGGCGCTTCCTAGAAATGTTCGGCCCTGAGTATTTGCCGCGCACGGTGATGTTGAGCGTGTTCCACTTGTTGCAGGCCATCGCGCTTCACGGCTTCGTCAATTGGATGCCGACTCTGCTGGTTGCGCACGGCGTCACCATCACCGAAAGCCTCGGCTACACCTTTGCGATGACGCTTGTTGCGCCGCTCGGGCCGCTGGCGTGCCTCTGGTTCGCCGACAAGGTCGAGCGGAAATGGCAGATCGTGGGGTCCGCGATCGTTGTCGCGCTCTGTGGGTTTACCTTCACGCTGTCGCGCAATCCCCTCATCATCGTTCCCGCGGGCGCAATCGAATTGTTCGCCGCTGCCGTGCTCAACTTCGCCTTCCATGCCTATCAGGCGGAGCTTTTCCCAACCCGGATTCGCGTCCAGGGGGTCGGCTTTGTCTACTCCTGGAGCAGAATTAGCGCGGCGCTGTCGGGCTTCCTTGTGGCCTATATTCTTGGAAGATACGGCACGCCGGCGGTGTTTGTGTTGTTCACCGGCAGCATGCTCACCCTGGCGCTGTTCATCACCTTTCTCGGTCCGCGCACACGCGGCCAATCGCTGGAGGCGCTATCCCCCTGACCCAGCGGCGCCGGGGGGGAGGTTTGGCATAGTACATTGTGTTGTCGTCTACAGTAGAAAGCGCTAAATCAGGGCCATGTAGAATTGCGAGCGCGGCCGGTCGTTCGATGGCGGCGACGAGCGAGCGCCCATTTTAGGAGAGTCCTATGCAAATCGTGCATGGCGATGAGGTTGAAATCCGCTGCGATGGCGGCGGCGTCAGAACCGGCAAGGTCGGCAAGCAGATCATGCTCACGGGCGACCCGGAATCGCCCGATAACTTCAAGTACGGGCTTTTCCACCAGTACGGCAGTTTCTTTTCTCCGCGGCACCGCCACAACTTTTGTCAGATACGGGCGCAGCTTGAGGGCGATTGCAAATACGGCAAGACGATCACGATGCGGCCGGGGACGGTCGGCTATTTCCCCGAGGGCGTCCATTATGGCCCGCAGGGCCCGGACGTGGGCGATACGTACACGGCTACGCTCCAGTTCGGCGGCCTGAGCGGTTCGGGGTTGTTGACAACGCAGCAGCTTGCCGACGCCAAACGCGAACTCAGCAAGACCGGCACGTTCGAGAATGGCATCTTTCACCGCAATGAGGGCGAACCCGGCAAGCGAAACGTCGATGGGTTCGAGGCCGTCTGGGAACAAATAGCCGGCCGCAAGCTGGTCTATCCCGAGGCCCAATACGCTGAGCCCATTTTCATGTACCCCGAAAATTATCGATGGGTTCCGATCAGCGGATCGGCCGGGGTTGAAGAAAAGAGCATGGGCTCATTCGCCGGCGGCCAGGTTAAAGTCGCCCACTACCGGGTTAGCCCCGGCGCCACGTTCACGGCGAAAGGGCGCGGCGTGTTCCTCGTCCTGTCCGGCGGCGGCGATCTGGAGGGCGAGAAGTTCCGCATCTACACGTCGCTTTATCTCAACACCGGAGAGAAGGCCCAATTCAAGGCCAATCGGGTGTCCGAGATTTTGCTCATGGGGATGCCTGATCTCGCGGAAATTCGGAAGTATTCGGCATTCTTCGCGGCGCGGCAGGGCGCTGAGCAATTGGAGTATGCCGACTAGCGTTTTCATCGCGACGAACCCCGAAGTGGGCGCCGTGATGCGTGGAGTTGGAGCGGCGCGCGCAATGTAATGACGGCCGCGTAGATCGTAACGGGAGATCCCAGTGAGCAGCATCCGCACGAATTTGTTGATCAACGGCGAGTATGCGCCGCCGGCGGCCGGTCGCACCTTCTCGCGGCTAAATCCTTTGGATGGTTCGGTCGCGACCGAGGCTGCGGCCGCCGATCCCGCCGACGCGATCCGCGCCGCGGACGCCGCCGCGGCGGCGTTTCCAGCGTGGTCGATGCAAGGCCCCAACGCCCGGCGTGCGTTGCTGAACAAAGCTGCTGATGCGCTGGCCGCGAAAGCGCCGCAACTGATCGCCGCAATGCAGGCCGAGATCGGCGCGACGCAGGCTTGGGCGGGCTTCAACATCCATCTCGCTACGGGGATGATCCGCGAGGCGGCGGCGTTGACCACGCAGATTTCAGGCACGGTGATCCCGTCGGACAAGCCAGGATGTCTGGCCATGGCGATTCGCGAGCCGGCCGGCGTGGTGTTGGGCATGGCGCCGTGGAACGCGCCGGTCATTCTCGGCGTACGGGCTATCGCCACGCCATTGGCGTGCGGCAACACCGTTGTGTTGAAAGCGTCGGAGATCTGCCCGCGCACTCATGCGTTGATTGGGGACGCCTTCCATGAAGCGGGCTTCCCGCCCGGCGTCGTCAACGTCGTCACCAATGACGCAGCCGACGCCTCCGCGGTTGTCGGCGCCTTGATCGCCCACAAGGCGGTGCGCCGGGTGAACTTCACCGGCTCGACCAGGGTCGGCAAGATCATCGCCGAGCTTTGCGCCCGTCAACTCAAACCGGTGGTTCTGGAGCTTGGCGGCAAGGCGCCGTTGTTGGTGCTCCACGACGCCGATATCGGCGAAGCGGTGAAGGCCGCCGCGTTCGGCGCCTTCATGAACCAGGGCCAGATATGCATGTCCACCGAGCGGATTATCGTCGTCGATTCCGTGGCGGACGAGTTCGTGAAGCAATTTTCCGCCAAGGCCAATACGCTCATCTCGGGCGATCCCCGTGAAGGCAAGACGGCTTTGGGCTCCGTCGTCGATCTGAACGCCGCGCGCAGCGTGCGCGATTTGATCGATGACGCGAAGAAGAAGGGCGCCAAGATCGCGGCCGGCGGCGGCGGAGATGGTGTGTTGCTGAACGCCACCGTCATCGATGGGGTCAAGCCGGACATGCGGCTTTACGCCGAGGAGAGTTTCGGCCCGGTTGTGGCGATCATTCGCGTCAAGGACGAGGAAGCGGCGATCGCCGTGGCCAATGAAAGCGAGTACGGCCTTTCGGCCGCCGTGTTCAGCCGCGATATCGCGCGCGCCCTTGCCGTGGCCAAGCGGATTCAATCCGGCATGTGCCACATCAATGGTCCGACCGTGCATGACGAGGCGCAGATGCCGTTCGGCGGCGTGAAGTCCAGCGGTTATGGCCGTTTCGGCGGGCAAGCGGGCGTCGCCGAATTCACCGAGCTGCGCTGGATCACGATCGAAACCCAACCAGGACAGTTCCCGATTTGAGCGGTGTGCTGACCAAATCGGATGGTCCGGTCGAACGTCTGATCGAATGCAAGTCAGGGGCGCTGCGCGTCGCCGAGCCCTTGGCTGTTTTCGTCGAGCGTGAAGCGATTCCGGGATCAGGCGTTTCGGCCGGCGCCTTCTGGGAAGGCGTTGCCGGGCTTGTTCGCGATTTCGCACCGCGCAACCGGGCGCTCTTGTCTGAGCGCGACCGGCTGCAGGCCGAAATCGATGGCTGGCACCGCGAGCGCGGCGGCGCCTATGAAATCGCGGAATATGAAGCCTTTCTGACGCGCATTGGCTACCTGCGCGCCGCGCCGCCCGCGTTTTCGATCACGACGAATAATGTCGATGCCGAAATCGCCGAACTGGCGGGGCCGCAATTGGTCGTTCCGCTCACCAATGCCCGCTTCGCCCTGAATGCGGCCAACGCCCGGTGGGGCAGCCTGTACGACGCGCTATACGGGACTGATGCGATCAGCGAAGCGGACGGGGCCGGACGAAGCGGCGGTTACAATCGCGCGCGCGGGGCCAAGGTCGTCGCCTACGCCCGCGCGCTGCTGGACGAGATTGCGCCGCTGACTGAAGGCTCGCACGCCGATAGCCGCGCCTATACCATCACGGACGGAAAGTTGAGCGTCAAACTCGCCGATGACCGCAGCGTCGGCCTGAAGGATCCGCTGGCGTTGGCTGGCTATCGGGGCGAGCCCGCTTCGCCGAGCGTTGTGCTGCTGCGCCACAATGATCTTCACGCCGAGATCGTGATCGATCGAAACCATCCCATCGGCAAAACCGACCCGGCCGGCGTCGCCGATCTGGTTCTGGAGGCGGCGCTCACCACGATCATGGACGGCGAGGACAGCGTCGCCACGGTGGACGCCGACGATAAAGTCGAACTCTATCGCAATTGGCTCGGGCTGATGTGCGGAACGTTGACCGCCAGCTTTGAGAAGGGCGGCAAACGGGTTGAACGGGGCCTCGCGGCCGACCGGCGCTATCTTGCACCCGACGGAAGCAGCTTCACGCTTCCCGGCCGCAGCCTGATGCTGATGCGCAATGTCGGCCTGCATCTCTTCACCGACGCGGTCCGCGATGCAGATGGAAATGTTATTCCTGAAAGCCTGCTCGACCTGGCGATGACCGCGCTGATCGCGAAACGCGATCTGGCGCAGCGCGCCAATAGCCGCGCAGGGTCGATCTATATCGTGCGCCCCAAGATGCACGGGCCTGACGAAGTGGCGTTCGCGGATGAAGCGTTCGATCGGGTGGAGGCGATGCTGGGTTTGGCGCCGCTCAGCCTGAAAATGGGTATTATGGACGAAGAGCGCCGGACCAGCGCCAATCTCGCCGCTTGTATCGCCGCCGCATCGCGGCGTGTGTTTTTTATCAACACCGGATTCCTCGATCGTACGGGTGATGAAATCCACACCTCGATGGAAGCCGGTCCCATGCTGCGCAAGGCGGACATCAAGGCCGCGCCATGGCTGGCGGCATACGAAGATCGCAACGTCGATATTGGCGTGGCGTGCGGCCTTCCCGGCCGCGCGCAGATCGGCAAGGGCATGTGGGCCGCGCCTGACCGAATGGCCGATATGATTGCGCAAAAAATCGCCCACCCCAATGCCGGCGCCTCGACCGCGTGGGTGCCTTCGCCAACCGCCGCGACGCTGCACGCGATGCATTATCATCGCGTGCGGCCTGCCGAGCGGCGCGCGGCGTTTGCGGGCCGGCCCCTGGCGCCGCTGTCCGTTCTGCTCACGCCGCCGCTGGCGGCGGGCCGCAATTGGTCTGTCGAGGAGATCAAGGACGAACTCGATAACAATTGTCAGAGCATCCTGGGCTATGTCGTGCGCTGGGTGGATCAGGGCGTCGGCTGCTCCAAAGTGCCAGACCTCCACGATGTCGGCCTGATGGAGGATCGCGCCACGCTGCGAATATCCAGCCAACACATCGCCAATTGGCTGCGCCACGGAATCGTTGATGTCGTTCAGGTGGAAGAAGCGCTGAAGCGCATGGCGCTGACGGTAGATCGCCAGAACGCCGGCGATCCGCACTACCGGCCGATGGCGCCGGGCTATGACGGCGCGGCGTTTCGCGCCGCCTGCGATTTGATCTTCACGGGACGCGACCAGCCGAATGGTTATACAGAAGATCTGCTGAATGTATGGCGGCGAGACGTGAAAGCCGCCAGCGCCAGCCATTAGGGAAAATGGGGCAATGAAGGAACTTACACTAGATGCGGCGCAGATCATCGTGTCGGCTGCGTTGCAGAATGCGGCCAAGACCTGCACCAAACCAATAGCGGTCGTGGTGTTCGATGCCAGGGGCGCCGACAAGGCGCTGGCGGCGCAAGACGGCTGCAGCCTGCGGCGCGTGGATATCGCCAGGGGCAAGGCCTACGGCGCACTTGCCCTTGGCATGGGCTCGCGTTCGCTTTTCAAGCGCGCCAAGGAACAATCGTTTTTCATAGCGTCGGTTGGCGAGATATTCGGCGAACGCGGCGCCGTTCCAGTGCCGGGCGGCGTCCTTATCGAGGATGAAGACGGCCGAGTCATTGGCGCAGTTGGCGTTTCCGGCGACACTTCAGACAACGACGAAACCGCCGCGCTGGCCGGGATCGCCGCGGCCGGTCTGAAGGCCAATCCGGGCGCCGACTAAGACAATACGCTATCCAGGAGGTCACAATGTCCCGCTCTCGCTTGATGGTCACGGTCGCGCCGACGGGCGGCATGGCCTCGAAAAGCCAAAACCATAACCTGCCGACGCAACCGGCCGAGATCGCGGATTCGGTCTTTAAGTCTTTTCAGGCCGGGGCGTGCATCGCCGCGTTGCACGCGCGCCGCCCTGATGACCAGGCCACCTGCAACGCCGACATCTATCGCGACATAAACGGCCGCATCCGCGACAAATGCGATATCGTCATCAACAATTCCACGGGCGGCGGCGCGAGCGGCGATATGCTGGTGCCGCGCCCCGACGGGCTGTTTGAATCGAATTTCGAGGAGCGGTTGAAGGGATGCGAAGCCGGCGCCGAAATGGCGACGTTTGACGGCATGACGTTTGTCGATATTCACGGCGGCAAGGAAATTCTCGTCATCACCCCGCCCACGCGCTGCGAGACGCTGGTCAAGCGGATGATCGAGCGGGGCATCAAGCCGGAATGGGAGGTGTTTGCGCCAAACCACATTCTGCAGGACGTCACGCGCCTGATCGAGAAGGGCTACGACAAGCCGCCTTATTATATCAACATGGTGCTTGGCGCGGACAAAGGCTTCCAGGGCGCGATGCCCTATAGCCACGACATCCTCAACGCCATGATCGCTGCGTTGCCGCCGCAATCGATCTTCTGCGTTTCCGCGATCGGCCCGGCGCAGCTACCGGCCACGACGCAGGCCATGCTCCTTGGCGGTCATGTGCGCGTGGGACTTGAAGACAACAATTATTATGCTCGTGGGGAGTTGGCGACGAACGAGCAATTGGTGGCGCGGACCGTGCGCATCGCGACCGAGCTTGGCCTGGAAATCGCCAGCGCGAGCGAGGCGCGCGATATAATTGGATTGCCCCAGCGCGCGCGCGTCGCAGCCTGATCGCGAACTTCCGCGATCGATCAAACGAAGGCTCTTTCATGCCCCCGCCCGAGAACAACAACGTCCTGGTCAATCCGGTGCTGGAGCGGATGCGGGCCGGCGAGGTCGCGCTCGGGATGAATATCCGCCTCGGCCGTTCGGGAGACATTGCCGCTATTGCGAAAACGACCGGCCACGATTTTCTCTTTATCGATAGCCAACACGCGATTTTTTCAAACGAGACTCTGGCCCACATTGCGCAGGCGGCGCGTGGGTGCGGCGTGGCCCCATTTGTGCGCGTGCGGAGCTGCGACGATCCCAACACCTCGCTGCTGCTCGACGCCGGGGTTACGGGTATTGTTTTTCCCGATATCAATACGGCCGCGGAGGCGCGCAAAGCCGTCGACTCCGTGAAGTTTCCGCCGATCGGCAAACGCTCGGTCGCGGGCGCGAGTTTCCTGTTCGACTTTCGCCCGATGCCGATGGCCGACACCATACGGATATTGAACGAGACGACGGTGGTCATGTGCATGATCGAAACGATGGAAGGGCTCGAAAACGTCGAATCCATCGCGGCGATAGAGGGCGTCGACATCCTCCACATCGGGTGCAATGATCTTCTGGTCAGCATGGGCACGCCGGGCGCTTTCGGCGGTCAACAGATCGTGGAGGCTATCGACCGGGTGATCAAGGCTGCCGCCGACAACGGGAAATATGTCGGCCTGGGCGGCGACCGCGACGTAGGCCGGCAAGTCGAGTTCATCGGCAAGGGCGTGAACCTGATGACGACCCACACCGACATAGGATTTCTCATGGCGGAGGCGTCTCGCCGGACGGCGGAGTTGCGCAAGGCCCTCGGAAAGGGCTGATCGGCCGCGCGAAGGTTGACAGCTAACCGAACCCGATGAACCGTAAGCAGGGAGAAAGACGATGAGCGAACGAATCCAGGCATTTCGGTTTGATGAAGCTGTTCCGCGCATTCGCAAAGGCGCCACCGTGCGGGGAAAGGGCGTCAATGGCTCGGAGAGCGTCAAGGTCGAGGCGCTTATGTATCCGGTGGATGCAGGAATTCCGGGCCTGAACATTCGTTTTAGCTGCGATACCGTTAAGGACGGCTATTTCTCTCCGCGTCACCGCCACAACTTCGATCAAGTCCGCTATGTCCTGTCGGGCACGATCAATATCGGGAAGGGCGTCACCCTTGCCGCGGGCGAATGCGCCTATTTCCCGGAGGGTACTTACTACGGCCCGCAGGAACAAAAGGGCGATGGCGAAGTGTTCGTTATGCAGTTTCCCGGTCCCCAGGCCGCCTATTTCCTGCTGCAGTCGGACTTCAAGGCGGCGATGGAAAAGCTGCTGGCGAGCGGCGGCGTGTTTGAAGACGGCGCCTATCGGCGCGTCGGTGCGGATGGTCAGCGATACAATCAGGATGGATTTGAAGCGGTGTGGGAGGCGCACAATGGCCAGCCCGTTACTTACGCGCCGCCGCGCTACGCCCAGCCGGTAGTGATCAAGCCGGACGCTTTCGACTGGGTGCCCGACGAGCGGAGGCCCGGTCTGGCGGTCAAGCAACTGGGAACGTTTAACGAATACCGCACAAGTATCGCCGAATGGCGGCTTGATCCCGGCGCCGTGGCGCCGAGTGAGCGACTTAGCGCGCCGGAGTTCCGGTATGTCCTGAAGGGGGCGGTGAATTACGCTGGCAAGACATTGGCGCCTCGAAGCTGCCTCTACGTCGCCGAAGGCGTGGATACAGAGCCGCTGGAGAGCCCCGAAGGCGCCGAACTGCTGGTAATCAGCGTGCCGATGTATGTGCCCTCCGTTTGGAATCGCGCACGGCAGGCGGCCGCTGAAAAGCTGTCGGCGCGACACTAACAACGAAGCACTAGCGGGGCAGGTCGTCCGGGTCCGCAGGCGGCGGATCGACTGCAAAGCGAACGCCGCTGGATTTGATGCTGACGCGCAAGCGCCGAAAACGGATATAGTAGTAGAGCCCCGCGCCAGCGGCCGCCAGGCCTGAGCTTGCGCCGACGGCCAGGGCCCAGCGCGGCCCGAATGTATCGGCGACCCAGCCGACCAGGGGCGCGCCGATCGGTTGGCCGCCGAGCGCGAGCGTGAGCAAAATCGCCACCACGCGCCCGCGCAATTCAGGCGCCGCGGACATCTGGACCAAGCCGTTCAGTGATGACGTAAATGTCTGCACGGACGCGCCGACGATGGCGAGGACGAAACCGAAGAGAAAGTAATTCGGCATGACTGCGGCGAGCAGGCCGCCGACCGCAAACACGATGACCGCAAATATCAGCAAGGGAACGTTGGGCCTTTCGCGGTAGGCGGAGACGAATGCCCCGATTACCGAGCCGACCGCCATCGAGGAGGTCAAAAGTCCATAGCCCCCGGAGCCGACCTTAAAAGTCGTCACCGCCATTGTTGAAATAAAGATCGGGAAGTTCATGCCGAACGTGCCGACCAGAAATTGCATGAACAAAATAGTAGCAAGCTCGGGCCGGCGCCAGACATAGAGCAGGCTTGCGACCAAGCTCCCTGACTTGGCGGAACTCAGTTTTTTTTGGTGAAGTTCGCCAAGCCGCATATAAAACAGCGAGACCAGCACCGCAGCAAATGAGATCCCGTTCAGGATCAACACCCATCCCGTGCCGGCTATCGCTATCAAAGCGCCAGCGACAGCCGGCCCGACCATTCTGCCGATGCTGAAAGACGTAGAGTTGAGCGCTACCGCATTCGACAAGTCCTTCTCACCGACCATGTCGGTCACAAAGGTCTGTCGCGCCGGCGCGTCGAACGCGGTGGCGCATCCCAACAACCAGGCGAAGATGTACACGTGCCAGGTGCGGACGAGCCCTGTCACCGTCAGAAGCCCTAGACCGAGCGCCAGCACGCCCATCGCCAATTGCGTGGCGATGAGCAGTTTGCGCCGGTCGAACTGATCGGCCACGTGCCCGACCCAGGGAAAGAAAAGAATCCGCGGTGCAAACTGGAGACCGGTTACGATGCCGACCGCTGTTGCATCGTGATTGGTCAATTGGGTCAGCACCAGCCAATCCTGGGCGATGCGCTGCATCCACGTGCCGGTGTTGGAGACCAGGGCGCCGGCGGCCCATATCCGGTAATTGTAATTGCTCAGCGAGCGCAAGGCGCCCTTGGCGTTGCGTACGCCGCTGGCTTCATCGTCGGGCATCATGCCTGGGCCAGCCTTGAATTCGATATCGGTGGGGTGTGCTGCAAGAACGGATTTTCCTAGGGCAGTCATGATTTCGATCAGGTCTCGACGAGCCGCTTGAGCAATTTGACGGCGGTCGCGAGTTGTTCCTGCTCGGCGGGCGTGAGGCTTTTTCTGATCGCCTTGAACAGCCAGTCCTCCCGCGCGGCGCGGCCGGCCTTTAGCCAGTCCCGGTAGACGCCCGTGATGGACCAGATGGTCTGGCGGCCGTCGGCCGGATCGGGTGTTCCGACGATGAAGCCCGAGACTTCCAAGGCTGAAACCGTGACGCTCATGGATTGTGGCCGCATCCCCTCCGCGCGGGCCAGCGCGGTCACGGTCGCTGGACCGTCGCGCTCCAGAACGCGAAGCACCGCGACCTGGGACCACGTGAGGCCCCCAAGCTGAATCTCGTCGCGAAGCCTTCTCTTAAGTTTGCCCATGGCGCTGCGGAGTTCCGCCGCCAAGGTGAGGGCGTGCGCTGGCCCCGGTTCGTTCGACCGCTCCTTCATCGGCAGAAGTCTATCCGCCGATTCGCAGGAAATCTACCAAGTTTAACTGAATAAATTTGCCTTGCCTGCATTGACAACGGGCCGGGCGCGGGAGCACTGTAGGGGTCCATACTGTTGCTGAGCGGATGACTCGGCGGCGGCGCATTCTGGCCCGATCAAATGTTAACGAACATCGTGATCTGGCCGAGGGCTTCATAGCGCCGTTGCGGCCGGCGGGCTCAAGCAAGGAGGAACGAGATGGCGGCGAAAATCCAGACTTTCCGCTTCGATGAAGCGAAAGTCCGTGAGGTGGGAACCACGCGCGGCAAGGGCGTCGGCGCCGATAATCCTGGCTTGAAAGTCGTTCTGTATCCGATCGACACTGGCATTCCGGAGATCAATCTGCGCTTCGGCTTTGACCAGATTCACGACGGATTCTTCACGCCGCGGCACCGGCATAATTTCGATCAATTCCGCTATATCGTCTCGGGGGAGATGAATATCGCCAAGGGCGTGGATCTGCACGAAGGCGAGTGCGGATACTTCCCCGAAGGCACACATTACGGGCCGCTTGCCCAAAAGGGCGCCGCCTCGCTTTTGGTGGCGCAGTTTCCCGGACCAAATCGCGCCTACCGGATCAAGGACTCGGAAAAGCGCGTAGCCATGGACGCGCTGAAGGCGGCGGGCGGCTATTTTGAAGATGGCATATACAAAGTGCCCCAACCGGACGGCCATACGTTCAACAAGGACAGCTACGAAGCGGTCTGGGAACAGCACATGGGCCGGCCGATCGAGTATGCGGCGCCGCGCTACCAAGCGCCGATCGTGATGCGGCCGCAGGGATTTCTTTGGGCGCCCGATCCCAAACATCCGGGCGTGGAGGTCAAGTTCCTCGGCGATTTCACCGAATACCGCACGAGCGTCTCGTTGTGGCGCCTGGCGCCCGGTGCCGTGATCCCCAGCCAAGTGCTGGAGGCGCCTGAGCTGCGGTGCGTGCTGAGCGGCGATACGCATTACGACGGCAAGGAATTGGGCCCGCTTGGCTGCTATTATATCCCGGAAGGCCTGCGGACCGCGCCAATTCAATCCAAGGGCGGCGCGGAATTGCTTGTGCTAGGCATCCCCATGTATGCGCGTGCGCTTTGGGAGCGGGCGCAGGAGTCGGTCGCCGCTTGATTGGGAACGTCGGGAAACAAGCATGACACAGACATTGCCCGCAATGACTGAAGACAACGTCTCGAAATATATTCGCCGGATCGATTTCGAGACGTTCAACGCCAAGGGCGGCCGGTTCAATCAGCGGCTGCTCGACCGCAGCAATTCAGAGATCATGAGTTGCGCCGTCAATTACGTCAGGAACCCGCCTTTCGGCGGCACGCCGGGCGGCGAGCACGTGCACGATTATGATCAGTTTATGTTCCTGATCAGCGGCAAGATGATGGTCTCGATTGCCGGTGAGACCCACCAGGTGGGACCGGGCACGCTGATGATCTATCCGGCGGGCGTCCCACACCATTTTTGGAATCTCGACGAAGAGACGATCCATATCGCTATGATGGCGCCGGCTCCCGATCCGGAAAAGCCGCGCGCAACACAGGTGAACCCAGGGGCGCAGGGCGGCTACTAGCCCCCTGAAATTGAGCTGGCCTTTCTCCGATTGCGTTCGGCGTCGAGCTGGCGGGAAGCGGGTGCGTTTCTCGTCATTTCCTTACGCCCGGCGGGCCGTCGAAATGGCTGGCGTCGTCGCCGGCAAAATGGAGCTAAGCAAGCCGAATGGCAAAAAAAGTTCGCGTTGGAATAGTCGGCGCCACGGTGACGGTGGGCGGCAGCGGCTGGGGCGCCAAGACACACATTCCCGCGTTGCGCGCGCTTTCCGAATTCGAGCTTAAGGCGGTCTGCACAACCCGTGAGGAAACAGCGCTTGCCTCGCAGAAGGCCTTTGGAACCGAACTCGCGTTTCACAATTTCGACGACATGCTGGCGTGTCCCGATGTCGATCTGGTGACAGTCGTGACGCGCGTTCCGGCGCATTATGATCTTGTCATGCGCGCGCTTCGGGCCGGAAAGGCCGTGTACTGCGAATGGCCCCTTGGCGCCACTCTGGCCGAGGCCGAGGACATGGCCAATCTCGCAGCAGAACGCTCTCTCTATACCGCCGTAGGCCTTCAGGCGCATAGCGATCCGGCGCTCATGTACGCGCGCGAGCTTGTCCAGCAAGGGTTTATCGGCGAGATTCTGGCGGTGGATTTCTCCTACGTCGGTAAAGCCACCACGCGGCGCGGCGCTGGCCGCATCTGGCAAAGCGACCGCAAGGCCGGCGCCAATATCCTGACCATCGGCGGCGGCCACGCGATTGACGCGCTGAATTTCGTCCTGGGTGATTTTCGTGAAGTGTCGGCGCGCATCGCTACCAAAATCACCGAATGGCACAACACGGACACCGGACAGACGACGCCCGTAGATTCGCCGGATTGGGTGAACGTGTCGGGCCGGTTGCGAGGCGACGCCGAAGTGTCGTTTCTGGTGGCGAGCGTACCCTCGCAGCCCGATGGACGGAGGTCTTTCGAGATTTATGGACGCGACGGCACGTTGTCGATCGCCGTAGGCGCGGGTGCGAAAGAGCGGAATCCGAGCGTGTATCACGGGCCCAATCAACTGTTCGCCGCGCGGGGCGGTGAAGCGTTCAAGCCGGTAGAGATTCCCCCTCGTTTCACCCTGATCCCCGATGAGGCGCCCCCGGGGCCGCCGCGGAACGTGGCGCAGGCGTACCGTCGCCTGGCGACCGCCATGGCGGCGGGCGCGCCCTTCGAGCCCAGCTTCGCCGACGCCCTCAAGGCGCACAAATTGATCGCCGCCCTGGAGCAATCGTCCGATACCGGGCGGCCTGTGGCGCTCCCGGTTTAGGCGAAAGGTTTGAGCTGCTCGTCTTGGCCGGGGCGGGCGCGACGAACGCACGTCCCGTCAGTGTCAGCATCATGACGCCGTCGTCAGCGAAGATGAAAAACACGTGCAAATGGCAGCGTTGGCAGGTATCAGAATGTCGCGCGCGGCGCTGTCGGGCCGGGACGCTTGAGTTTTTACGTTAAACGTGGCGGGCGCGACCAAGGTCGAGCACTGTGACGTCAAAAAATAGTAGGGGGGCAACGCCTTGTTTCATCAATTGCTGACGCCGGTGCAAGACAGCCTGTTGCTGTCGTTTTTGGTTGCGTCGATCCCGCTCGCGATCGTCCTGGTCTTGCTAGGGATCGTCAAAGCCCCGGCGTGGCTGGCCTCGCTGGTCGGTCTGGTCTCGGCGCTGACTATTGCGATCCTAATCTGGAAGCTTCCGGTTCAAATGGCGTTGATCAGCACGGGGGCAGGGGCGGTCTTCGCTTTGTGGCCAGTGATGTGGATCGTGTTCAATGCGCTGGTTCTCTACAACATCGCCTGCCAGTCGGGCCGATTTGACGCCTTTCGCCGTTGGGTGATCCAGCATCTGCCGAACGACAAGCGGATCGTGATGGTTGTGATCGGCTTTTCTTTCAGCGCCTTGCTGGAAGGGGTCTGCGGCTTCGGCACGCCGGTGGCGATCACCAGCGCCTTGCTGATCGCCTTGGGCTTTCCGGCGCTGGAGGCGATTGTCTTCACTCTGCTGTTCAACACGGCGCCGGTCGCCTTCGGTGCGATGGGCGTGCCGGTGACTACGCTTGGCGCGGTAACGAGCCTTCCAAATGCCGATCTGGGCGCCATGATCGGGCGGCAATTGCCATTCTTCGCTCTCTTGCTGCCGTTCTATGGGGTCACGATGCTTGGCGGTTTTAAAGCGATCCGCGGCGTATGGCCGTTCTTGTTGGTGGCGGGCGGTTCGTTTGCGGGCGCCCAATTCGCGACGTCCAATTTCGTCGCCTATGAACTCACCGACGTCGGCTCCTCGCTGGTTTCGCTTATCGTTACGATAGCTTTCCTCCAAATCTGGCGTCCGAAGCCTGATCCTGAATACGCGCTGGTGGCGCCGGCCAATACGCTGGTTGTCGAAGATAAGGTGCCAGCGTGGCAGGGATGGCTGCCGTGGCTCATCGTGGCGGGCACGGTGATCGCCTGGGTCCACTTCAAAGTGAACCTTATGGGCCAGATGAATATCCCGTGGGAGGGGCTGCACAATCAGGTCTACATAACGCTGTATGAAAAGCCTTACGCGGCGATTTGGAATTTCCAACCGCTGGCGACCGGGACCGCAATCTTGGCCGCCGCCGTCCTGACAGCCCTTTGCGTGGGCGTCGGCGTCAAGGGCTATGCCAAGGCCATGGTGGTGACATGGGTGCAAATTCGCATCGCAGTTCTGACGGTGATGCTGATCCTCGGCCTTGCCTATCTGCTGAACTATTCGGGGATGGCCTATACTTTGGGCTTGGGGGTGGCGTCCGCGGGCGTCTTCTTCCCGCTGCTGTCGGCATTTCTGGGCTGGTTGGCCGTGTTCCTTTCGGGAAGCGATACATCCGGCAACGCTCTGTTCGGCAATCTGCAGGTCATCGCCGCCAGGCAACTCAATCTCGATCCCGTGCTCATGGCGGCGACCAATTCGTCCGGCGGCGTAATGGGAAAGCTGATCTCGCCGCAGAACATCTCCACCGGCTGCGCAACGAGCGACTTAAAGGGAAAAGAGGGAGCGATCTTCGCGAGAACCTTCTTCCATAGTGTGTTCTTGACCGTTCTTTTGGGCGGCCTGGTGTTGCTGCAGCAATATGTGTTCCCGTGGATGATACCGGGCCATCACTAGATTGCTTGCGTGGGCGCTGCGTTTGGTTTGGTAATGGTTCGGCGCCGCGCATCGGCGGCGCCGAACCCAGTGACGGCGATGCGTGATCCAGGCCAATGACCCAGGTTGAGCGCATTGTCTTTCTCGATCGTCAAACGCTGAGCCCGGAGACCGTTCTCCGGGCGCCGGCGTTTCCGCACCGCTTTGACATGCACGACCGCACCAGCGCCGAAGAGGTGGCCGACCGTATTGCTGAGGCGGACATTGTCATAACCAACAAGGTCCGCATCACTGCCGCGGATATCGCCGCCGCGCCGCGTCTGCGCTTCATCGCCGTCGCGGCGACCGGATATGATGTGATCGACGTGCCGGCGTGCGTTGCGCGCGGAATAATGGTGTCCAACGTGCGCGGCTACGCTGTCACCACCGTGCCGGAGCATGTCTTTGCTCTGGTTCTAGCGCTACGCCGCAGCCTGTTTGGCTATCGCCAAGCCGTTGCGCGCGGGCGGTGGCAGGAGGCGGCGCAGTTCTGTTTCTTCGATTATCCGATCCGCGATCTGGCCGGATCGATGCTTGGCGTGGTCGGCTCCGGCGCCCTAGGCCAGGCGACCGCGCGGCTTGGCGCCGCGCTTGGCATGAGCGTCCAGTTCGCCGGCCGAAAGACCGACACGGGGACAGAAGGCCGCGTACCGTTTGAAACCTTTCTGGCCACCAGCGATGTCATTACCCTGCATTGTCCGCTCAATGCCGAGACGCGCGGCATGATTGGCGATGGGGAGTTCGCGCAGATGGCGCGCCGCCCCTTGCTCATCAATGTCGGTCGCGGCGGCTTGGTCGATGAACACGCGCTGGTGCGCGCCTTTGAGCGCGATCTCATCGCCGGCGCCGCATTCGATGTAACCAGCCCGGAACCTCCGCCGATGGACAGTCCGCTCATGCGCCTGCTGGAGCGGCCTAACTTTATTCTGACGCCGCATGTCGCCTGGGCCAGTCGTGAGGCGATTCAGACCCTGGCCGATCAACTGATTGGTCTCATCGAAGCGTTCCGGGCTGGTTCGCCCGTCAATCGCGTCGCCTGACCGATGAGCGATGAAATCCGAAAGCGTCTTCGGGCTTTGTTCGATGCCGGCGTGCGCGCTGCCGACCCGCGTAAAACGCTGCCGGCGCATTTGCCGGCGCGTCCCAAGGGAAGGTGTGTCGTCGTCGGTGCGGGTAAGGCTTCCGCGCTGATGGCGGCGGCGCTGGAAGAGGCGTGGTCGGATGTGGCGTTAACGGGGGTAGTCGTCACCCGCTATGGCCATGCCGTACCGACGACGCGAATCGAGATCCTTGAAGCGGCTCACCCTGTGCCGGATGCGGCTAGCGTGCATGCTTCCGAACGAATCCTGGGCGCCGTGCGCGGCCTGACCGCCGATGATCTTGTCCTCGCCCTGATCTCGGGCGGCGGTTCGTCGTTGCTTACGCTGCCGGCTGAGGGGCTGACGCTTGCTGATAAGCAGCGCATCAATGCGGCGCTGCTTTCGTCCGGCGCGCCGATCGGAGAGATGAATCTGGTGCGCAAGCATCTGTCCCGCATCAAGGGCGGACGCTTGGCGCTGGCGGCAGCGCCTGCCAGGGTCGTTACGCTGGTGATCAGCGATGTGCCGGGCGACGATCCAGCGACCATCGCTTCGGGCCCGACGGCGCCTGATCTTAGCCGCGGGGAAGATGCGCTTGCGGTGCTGGATAGATATGAAATCGATCTGCCAGCCGGCCTCCGTAAAACACTCGAGGCGCCGCGCGCTTCCACCATGCAGAGCTTTACGGCCGATATTCGCATGATCGCTTCGCCCGCGATGTCGCTCAACGCGGTGGCGGATGAAGCACGCCGATTAGGGTGGACGCCGCTGATTTTAGGTGACGCTATAGAGGGTGAGAGCGCGGGGCTGGGCGTTGTGATGGCTGGCATCGCGCGTTCGGTGCGCGATCATGGCCTGCCGGTCGCTGCGCCGGCCGTATTGTTGTCCGGCGGCGAAACGACGGTAACGCTACGCGGCGCCAAAGCTGGCCGCGGCGGACGAAACACCGAGTTCCTGCTTTCGCTTGCGCGCCAGCTTAGCGGCATGAAAGGCGTCTGGGCGATTGCCGGCGACAGCGACGGAATAGACGGTACGGAAGATGCGGCCGGCGCTATCGTCTCGCCTGATACGCTCGACCGCGCGCGCGCATCGGGCCTGGACGCGGCATCGATGCTGCGCGGACATGATAGCTACAGCTTCTTCGCCGGCCTCGGTGATCTTGTGATCACCGGACCGACATTGACCAATGTAAATGACCTTCGTGCAGTTGTGATCACGTGATAGAAATGACGCCAGGGAGAACAATTCCATGATCCGTAACGCTATCATCGCGGCGTGTGTGGCTGCAGGCGCGATCGCAAGCACGGCCAGCGCCGCCGAAGCGACGTTGAAAATGGTTAGCCTGGACATGGAAGGCGGTGGGGGAACGCTATTCGTTACGCCGGAAGGCAAGTCTTTGCTCATCGACACCGGATCAACGCCCCGCGACAGCGCGCCTGTGAGACTCGACGGCGCCAAGAGCGACGTTGACCGAATATTGGCTGCGGCCTCGGCGCTGGGCGTGAAGAAAATCGACTACCTGATCATCACGCACTACCACGGCGACCATATCGGCGGCGTTTTCGATCTCCTGAAGCGCTTTCCCGTCGGCACGATTATCGACCATGGCCCGAACCGCGAACGAGAAATTCCAAGCCTGGCGCCCGATTCTTCGATCAATCGCATGGCGCGGGACAGTATCGCCGTTTACCCGAGATATCTCGAAGCGATCAAAGGCCACAAACACATCGAAGCAAAACCTGGCGATGTGCTTCACTTCGGTTCGTTGACCGACACAATCGTTACAAGCGATTCGAAGGTCATTGCCCGTCCGCTGCCGGGCGCCGGCGGCCCAGGCTCGCACTGCGATGCGCCGCCCATGGACAGCGATGGCGGGCTGGAGAACGCAGAATCCGTTGGATCGATCCTAAGCTTCGGCAAGGTCAAGATCGCCGCGTTCGGCGATCTTACCTGGAATCGGGAGCATGATTTATTCTGTCCCATCGACCGGGTCGGACACGTCGATATTCTGCTGGTCACCCATCACGGCACAGCCTGGAGCAGCAACCCCGCGTCAATCGCCGCCATGCGGCCTGATATTGCGGTGATGGGCAACAGCGCGACCAAGGGCGCTGTGCCGGCGGTCGTGAATGTGGTCAGCAGCAGCCCTGGGCTTCAGGGGTTTTGGAAACTGCACGCTTCGACCGTAAATCCGGAGCTGAACGGCGATCCCGATTACATCGCCAATCTCGAACCGGCGCCTGACTATGGCAAGAACATCAGGCTCGACATCGCGCGTAGCGGCAAGGTCACCGTCACCAACAGCCGCAATGGATTCAGCAAGACCTATCAGGTCAACTGATGGAGGCGCCGCGGCGCCAGCGGCTCAGAATCGCGCGCGATCGGCGATGTAGTTCTTGTTGATGGCGGCGAGGCTGGTCGTGCCAGATTGCTGCATCACCTGAAGCAGTTCGGCGTGCAAGATGTTGATCGCCGCCTCCACGCCATCCTGGCCGAACGACGCCAATCCCCAGATGTAGGGACGGCCGACGCCCACCGCCGTCGCGCCGAGCGCGAGCGCCTTGAAGATATCGGCGCCGCGCCGAAAGCCGCTATCGACAATCACGGGGCCACGCCCGGCGACGCCCGCGACCACTTCAGGGACGCACTCGATAGTGGAGCGGCCGGTATTATCGACGCGGCCGCCGTGGTTGGACAGCCAAACGCCGTCAGCGCCGTACTTCATCGCCAGTTCCGCATCTTCGCGCGTGGTGATGCCCTTGATCAGCAATTTCATTTTCGTCGTGTCTTTTATGCGCTTCACGTAGTCCCAGGTGGGCGTCCCGGCGTCCATCTGCGGCGGACCGAGCGGGGGTGTGGCACGCATAGGATTTTCACCGCCGCCCATTCCACGGTACGGCGCCTCTCCGGCGACTTCCTTGGGATCGACAATATGGCAGCTTGAACAGAAGGCTGCGTTCTGGCGGCGGACCTTGGTCACGACTTCGCGATTGGAACCGCCCTGGTCGTCCACGGTGAAGGCCATGACCTGACTGCCGGCCGCTTCGGCGCGCTTGATCATAGCGCGCGTCATGCTCCAATTGGGGCTCGCATAGAGCTGATACCAGACGGGCGCGCCTCTGGCGGCGGCCACATCCTCGATACTGCGATTGGCGGCGGTGGACAGCGTCTGGATAACCTTCCTGGCCTTCGCGGCGCGCGCCACCGCGACTTCCGCCTCAGGGTTGAACGCGCCCTGATTGCCAACCGGACACAGGATGAGCGGCATGTCCCAGTGCGCGCCGAACAGCGTCATCGACATGTCGGTCTTGCTGACATCGACCAGACGCCGGGGCCGAAGCTCGTAGCGTTTGAAGCCTTCCCGGTTCGCGCGCAAAGTCGCCTGGTCTTCGACGGCCGCAAGCATCGCATTGTGGCCGACGTGCAGCTTGCGCTGGGCGGTCTGCTCCAGATCGAAAATGTTCGTCGCTTGCTTGGGCGAGGAAATCGCCGCGCCGTAATCGTCAAGCGATTTGAGCGTGGCGGCGGTCAGGCCGATGGGGTCCATTTCGGCCGCCAGCGCGTTCTGCATAAACCCAGGCAGATCCAGCAACGGCAGCGCCGGACTCGCCGCCAGCAAGCGCAAAAAATGCCGCCTGGCGTTTGACGTGTTCGGCTTGTTCATGAGTCCTGCCTCCCCGAGTCTGTTCTTCTAAACTGCTGCAGCCTTTTCCATGGCTGCAGGCGCCTCGTATGCAGGATCAGCTTGTCACCCGGCAGATCGCTGACGACCCATGAAGAACGGGCCTATTTTTCCATGCTATAAGATTGGCCTGTGGCGCTTATGATTTTCCGGAGCTGGCCGCTGTGCGAGCCGTCGCGCGAAGGCAAGTACACGATGTCCACCTTGTCGCCCGGATTGAACGTGCGCTTGGTGAAGCCGTTTCGTTTGAGGTTGCTGGGGTTGGCGCATTCAAGGTTCCATACTTCTGGCTGCGCGCCCGGCTTGGTTTCGACGTAGACCCACAGACTGACGTGGGGATTTGTCCAGTCCACCTGCTTGATCGTGCCCTTCATCGGCGTGGGTTTGTTTCTGTCGAACATGGCGAACGAGTGGTGCGCGAAGGCGGGTCCTGCCGCGAACGAGAGGGATAGGGCCGCTGCCAAAAATAAGGCGCGCGGGCCGGTCAGCGTGGAGGGTTTGGTCATCGGGACTTCGTCATCCTTATTGAGCGTTCATACGGTTGCCGTCGGGCGTGCGGGGCGCCGGGACGAAAACGTGGTTCCCGTTCTTGTCTATCTCGGGACGGAACGAGCCTTCAATGCAGACGCCTTCGACGATATCGAGATCGCGTCGGCGCTCGCGCTCGAACAGGCGGGTGGTTTTCCACGGCTTGGTCAGAACTTTCGGCGCTGTGATCGTCAACTCGTCAGCCAGAGTGTTGGCGTCGATGAGGTGGATGCGCTCAACGACGTGCATGTCGCCATTGTTGGGAATGCCCTGGGCTTCGCCAATGGCAAGCCAAGTCTCGGGCTTGATGCCGACGGTATCGACCACCAACGTGTCGCCCTCCCAGTGACCTATGGAATGGCCGTGGAAGGTAAGGTCCGGATCGTCTGGGTGCGGCCGGCCGTCGGTATAGATTCGGCGCAAGCGGTTGCCGTCAGAATCGCCCAATAAGAAAATTTTGCCGGGCGTGAACGCCACTTCCATAAAGTTATGACTGATCAGCATCCAGGAGGGCATGCCTTCGGGGAGGCAATCGACGAATATTCCCAGCGGCTTGCCCGCTTCCTGATCGTCTGTTTGCTGTTTGACCTGCGCGGCCACCTTGGGGGTCCATGGCGGCGGGTTGGTGGTCATCTGTTTAATTTGGTCGGAAACGACCGGAATCCACATGCCGCTCCAGTCGGGCAACTTGCCGAGGTCCGCGTAGTCCTTGGCGGTGGGCGGCTTGTTAAGAACCTGCTCTTCGTCCTTGGCTCGCGACGTCGTCGGCGCTCCCAGCAGGGCGACGGCGGCCAGCAGACACAAAAAGATCTGAAGATGACGGCTCATCGATTTTATCTCTACTTTGCGACAATAGCGCGCGGCTTTTCTGCGAGCTAGCGATTGTGTCCGACCGGACTATAGCCGGATCGTTTTCCTCCGGGGCGCCACGTTTGTATCCAACAGTGTTGCCTCATACTATTCTCGTTGCTGTTTGGCGATAGTCAAGTCAGGCGGTGTTAAGACGAGCGTTGCGGGGCGGCAGCCAGCGCGGCGCCAAAGCAGAGGGCCGTTCGTGGTTCCTGCGCTCTTGCGGAGGCGATGGAGGCCCTGCCGCGCCGGTCAGCGAGGCTCTTGAAACGGGGGACATCATCATATTTCCGTGAGAGTTATGGCGCTAGCGGTGATGTCGGGGTTCGGCGATACGAAGCGAGAAGTTGGCTTTGCAAAAGGACTAAACAATGGGGACGGATAGCCGAACCGGCGCAAGCTGCCTCCGCGGGTTTTTCGCTGCTGTTGCGGCGCTGCTCACCATTGGATCGGCTGACGCCGCCACGGTCGAGCGTTCCGTGTTCGGCACGGCTGCCGATGGGCGGACCGTCGAGCTGATCACGTTGCGCAACGCGCGCGGGATGACGGTCAGGTTCTCAACGCGCGGCGGCTCGATCACGGAGATCAGCGCGCCAGACCGCAAGGGCGCCGTAAAAAACCTGGTGCTTGGCGTGGCAGATTTCGCCGCCTGGGAAAACGGGTTCAACGCCATCACAGGCCGGTACGCCAACCGCATCAGCGGCGGCGGCTTCACGCTCGATGGGGTGTTTTACAAATTGGCGGGCGCGAGACCCGACAACAATGTCGTCATTCACGGCGGGCCGACGGGATTTTCTAAGCGATTGTGGAAAGCCGAGACGTTCACGCGCGGAGATCGCGCCGGTGCGACGCTGTCTTATGTCAGCGCCGATGGCGAGAATGGGTTTCCGGGAGAAGTCGCGGCTGCGGTGACCTACAGCCTTGGCGAGGATAATCTGCTGCGTCTGGAATATCGGGCGACCACAACCAAGCCCACGATCGTCAATCTGACCAATCACGCCGCCTTTAACCTTGGCGGTTACGATTCCGGCCCCGTCTACAATCAAGTTTTGCAGATCTTCGCCAGTCGCTGGACGCCGCTTGACAAGGATCTCATCCCCACGGGAGAAATCGCACCCGTCGGTGGAACGCCATTCGATTTCCGCAAGCCGACACCCATCGGCGAGCGCATCTACACGGCGCATCCGCAGATTTTGCTGGCGCGCGGGATCGACCACAATTTCGTGCTCGACAAGAAATCGCCGGAGCGCGGCGCCGTCGAGGTCGCTGCGCGGCTCTACGATCCCCGCAGCGGGCGACGAATGGAGGTGCGGACCACCGAGCCTGGCGTGCAGGTCTACGTCACCAATTCAGATGGCTCTCGCGTGGGCGCTAACGGGCGCGTTCAACGACAAGGCGATGGCATTTGTTTCGAGACAGAGCACTATCCCGACAGTCCCAATAAGCCCGCGTTTCCTTCGCCGGTGCTGCGGCCGGGAGAGACATTCCGTTCGGTCACGGAATTCGCATTTTCCACGGACGCCAAACCGCGCGCGGCGAAAAAACCGCGCAAAGCGTAGGTCGTTGTCGCTAATCCACGGCGAAAATGAACAGCCCATTGCCGTGGTCGGGATAGGCTACATCGTTGATGATTAACCCGGGAACCATGCGTGGGCTTCCCCCGCCAAGTCCGGTCGTGACGGCGATGTATTGCTTGCCGTTGACGGCGAAGGATACGGGAAAACCCTGCACCGATGTGGGCAGGACCGTGCGCCACAATTCCTTGCCGGTATCGACGTCGAGCGCGCGAAAGACCCTGTTCATGTCGCCGACGAAAGCCAAGCCGCCCGCGGTGGAGAGCGCGCCGGTCAAGAATGGCGCCCGCTGGGTAATCGCCCACTTCTCCTTTAGCGTCGCGACGTCATAGGCGGCGAATTTGCCGACATTGCCGCCAGTACCGGGCATGGTCTGGAAGTCGCGATTGGCGGCTGAGCCGCCGGAGCCCTCGGTTCGCAATGTGGCGAGCGGCTGCATGCGCTGGCAGCTTTGCGCCAGAGGGATGATCACCGCTTTGGCCATCGGGCTGTAGCTCATCGCATGCCAATTATGGCCGCCCTCGGACGAGGGGCATTGCTGCCCCTCCCATTCGTCGATCTTCTGATCGAGCAGATCCTTGCGGTAACGCACTTTGCCGGTCTTGCGATCGACGCTCTCGAAGACGCTCTGGTACACGACCTCGGTAAGATCGAGATACTTGCCGGTTCGGCGATCGAGCTTCCAGAGGATGCCGTTCTTGCCGGCGGACAACACCACGGGCTTGCCGTCCACATCGACCAGGACGCGCTCGAACACTTCGTCCAGATCGAAGCTCTCGCCCGGCACGTGCTGGTAGTACCATTTGAGCTTGCCGGACTTAACGTCGAGGGCGACGGTCGAGGAGGTGTACAGATTGCTGGCGTCCGTACCGCGGCTGGCGCGCATCCAGGGCTTGGGTTGCGCAACGCCCCAATAGGTCAGGCCCAGTTGCGGATCATAGCTGCCGGTGATCCAGGTATCGCCGCCGGCGCGTTCGGCGTCAGGCAGATTGTTCCATGTGTTGTCGCCGGGCTCTCCGCGTTTGGGCACCGTATAAAACCGCCACAAGGTCTTGCCGGTCTCGGGATCGAGGCCAGAGATGTAGCAGCCCGTGCTCTTGTAGCGGCTGCAGCCGCCCATGCCCTGTAGCACGACGCCGTCAGCGACGAGCGGACCAGAAGAATTCCCATAGCCCTTGGCCGGATCGGCCAGAGGCACGTCCCATGCGACCTTGCCGGTCTTGGCTTCCAGCGCCACTTCGCGCGCATCCGTGGTTCCGATGATCACCTTGTCGCCGTAAAGCGCCATGCCCCGCATCGCGCCCAGGCCTTGGGTTTTGGGCCGCGTGCCCAGACGGTTTTCCCAGATGAGTTGGCCGCTGGCGGCGTCGAGCGCCTGCACCACGTTGCCGGTGTTGATGATGAACAGCACGCCGTCATGCACGATTGGCGTTGGTTCGCTGGCGCCGCCCTCGACCATCGCCCACGACCAAACCAAGCGCAGGCGTTTCACATTATCGCGATCGATCTGCTTGAGCGGGCTGTTGCTCCAGGCCTGATAATTGCCGCGGATCATCAACCAGTCGCCGGGCGGCGGATCGCGAAGCATGGCGTCGGTGACCGGCGTGTAGCGCGCGACTTCGCCTTTAACGGTCAGGACAGGTTTTGTCTGAGCGGGTTTGGCGGGGGCCGCCGCGGGCGCCGGCGCTTCCTCGGCGGCCGCGGCCGCCAGACGCACGACGTAGCGGATCGTCGCCTCGCGGCCGGGCTCGCGCGCCGCGGCGCCCGTGGCGGCGCCGTTGGAAGACAGGATAAAGGCGGTGAGATCGGAGGCTTCGGCATCCGACAGATTGCTGCGATCGGGCGGCATGCGTGTCTTGATCGTCTGCGCCAAATCGACGGGATAGCGAGAGCCCCATTTTGTCTGGAAATTGCCGCCGGCCAGCGCTGGGCCTTCGCCGCCGCCGAGATCGCCGCCGTGGCAACCAGCGCAACGGGCGCCGAAGAGATCATGCCCCGCCTGCACCTGAGCAGCCCCGGTTCGCGGGGCCTGCGCAGACACCACGCCCGCAACGGACACCGCTACGAGAACCAAGCCGGCCGTCAATGCCGATCGAACGCCGATGGTTTTTGAAAATGTCATCGCTCAAATCCCCTGGGCGTTCTGCTGGACGCTTGATTTCCGTTGCAAATGGGTTGGCCGGCGCCGGTATCGCGACGAGCGCCTATTTCGCATCAACCTGCTTGGTGGTCAGCGGGCCCTCGCCGACGAGCATGATGAGCGCGGTGTCATCCAGCGCGCCGTCCCAATGTATCTGGTTGGCGACATCTTCCACCATGCTGCCGGCGGGGATCGGCACCAGCGTACTCATGTCCAATGTTGAGCTTGTGCTTTTCCACCATGTTCCGGAGATCACATAAGCGAACCGATCGTGATTGTGGGAATGCGGCTTGCTGTGGCGGCCGGGCGGCCATTTGATCAGCACGCCATAAAAGCCGGGCTTGGAAGGATCGCCAAACAGCGGCGCGCTGGACGCGCCATTGGTGTCGGTCCATTTCAAGTCTTTCGGCAACGTCAACATGACTTGCTTGGGATCGAGTTTCGCGCTTGCCGCCGGCGCTGCTCTTGCCGCGACGCGCGTGGCGATAATCGGCAGTGCAACAACGGCGCAGGTCTCGTCTATGTCGCCGCCCGGCGCGCCGGAAACCGCGATAGCGCCCAAGACATCATTTCCGATTTTGATCGGCAGGGCGCCCTGGCGAGGCGAACCCATGCTCGGATCGGCCATCAGCGACGCCAGGAAGGCCGGGTCCGTTTTCGCCTTCGCCGCGGCTTCGCCGCTCGACATTTTCATTTTTATCGTCGTCGCGGCCTTGCCGGCGGCTATGCGCTGGGTGATCGCCGCCGCGCCGTCCGCCGAGACCATCGCGATGGGCGTGGCCTGCGAGTCCACCACCAGCGCCGTCACTTTGTGGCCTTGGGCTCCGCAAGCGGCGATCGCGGCCTGCGCCGCCTCGATGGCGACCGCCGACGGAATCCCGGGGCCGCGCGCCGGCCGCGGCGCGCGCACCTCTTCGTTGGTCGGAGGGGGCAGCAGCGTCTGGGCGAGCGCCGGCGAGCCCATGGCGACAGCGATTGCGAAAAACAGAGCTTTCTTCATGAGCGCGCGTCCTCCCCCGTCTTATCAAGTCAACGGTTTTGCGCCGAAGCTGTACAATTTCGCGGAAAGGCCGTCCACCACCGAACGAAACCCGGCTAACGACGAGGCCATAAAATAATACCGCCCGGCTTCACGAGCGCCGAAACCGCGGATAACAGTCCTGCCTTCAACTGAAATGAACAGGAGTCACCATGGCCGTAACGACGATCGACCCTCGCACGGCGCTGATCGTGGTGGATTTGCAAAAAAGCCTCATGGCCGCGCCCACCATCCACCCCATGCAGGGCGTCGTGAAGCAATCGCGGCTGCTGGCCGATGCGTTCCGCAAACGGCGCCTGCCCGTTGTGCTCGTCAATGCGGGCGGCGCGGCGCCGGGGCGAAATGAGATGCCTCCGCGTCCGGTTGATCGCCCCGCCGACTGGAACGAAATCGTTCCCGAGATGAACCGGCAGCCGGAAGACATTTTGGTGACCAAGCGCACGTGGGGCGCTTTCAATCACACGGGCCTAGACGAATCCCTCAAAAAGCTCGGCGTGACGCAGGTCGTGATCTGCGGCGTAGCGACCAGCATCGGGGTGGAATCGACCGCCCGCAGCGCCCATGAGCTTGGATACAACGTCACGCTTGCGATCGATGCGATGAGCGATCCAAACGCCGATTGCTACGCCAACAGCGTGATGAGGGTTTTCCCGAAGCTGGGCGAGACGGGCACGACCCAGGAAATCATTCGTCTTCTCGAAGGCGCCGGTGGGTAGAAGCGGACCAACGAAGGAGGGTTCGCAGTGTCGAATCTGAAGGACAGAGTGGCATTGGTGATTGGGGGCGCGGCGGGCATTGGCCTTGCGTCCGCGCGCGCGCTTGCAGCCAAGGGGGCAGCCGTTGTCATCTCCGATTGGAACGGCGACGCCGCCGCGCGTGCGGCCGAGGAGGTGAAGGCGGCCGGCGGCGAGGCGACGCCGTACCAGGTCGATGCGTCGTCGCCTTCACAATTGCGATCGATGTTCGATTTCCTGGGCAAGACCTATGGGCGGCTCCATGTTTTGTTCTCTAACGTGGGATCGAGGGCGCCCGAGGGGTTCAACGTTACCGAAGAACAGTTTGACGCTGCCTTCGCCATCAACCTGAAAAGTCACTTCTTCGCGACCAATTGCGCCGTCCCCTACATGCTGCCGTGTGCGCCGCACGCGTCGATCATCTATACTTCGTCGGCGGGCGCTTTGAAGTTCGGCGGGGGAAGCCCGCTCTACAACATCAGCAAAGCGGGCGTTCTTATGCTGACGCGCGCTTTCGCGCGCGAACTGGGGCCGGCGCGCATTCGCGCCAACGCCATCGCTCCAGGCGCCATCGAAACGGCGTTTCCGCGCTGGGCTGGCCTGGACGAAGAAAACTACCGCGAGGCGGTCAGGAGAAGCGGATTTAATGTCCCGCTGGGGCGTATCGGACAACCCGAGGACGTCGCGAGCGTGGTTGCGTTCTTGGCGTCCGATGAGTCCATGTATCTAACCGGGCTGACAATACCCATTGATGGCGGCGAACTCGCGTAATCGTGATGAGCCCCGCCGCCCTGGGTTCATTTGCCTGGCGCCGCGGGCTCCGGTCCGCGTCCGCCCATGCCGTTTTTCGGCATGCAGATATTGTAGGTCGCCTTGATATTTGAGTTCTTGCGATAGAGGTCATGGAACGTGTCCCACGCCGCGTCATGCCCGGTGCTGCCCGGCATGAAGGGCGGCCGAATGTGGAACGCCAGAACCTCGGTCTTGGAATATTCGAGTTTTTTGGTCGCGGGGTTTTCAGCCATAATCTGGGACACGAAAATCTCATTTCCGGTGAACCCATGCGCTTTGTACCATGCGCGATGATCGTTCACCGCCTTGAGGTAGCCCGCCATCGTGCCGGTCGGCGTAATCTCCGTCAGGCGTACGTTTGCGATGTCGCCGTCGCAGGGCGGCGCGACGAGCGCGCCGGTTGGCTGAGCTGGAGCGGCATGCGCCAGAAGGATCGTGAATAGGGTTGCAAAAGCCATTACATGACGCATCTGGGAGCCTCCTGCCAAATCGCCTCGACATATGGCCTCATATCGTCCACCGCAACAACGCTAGCGCGCGCGGGAGAGCCCTCCTTGACAGTATCGACAGAGGGGCACCATACTGTAGAAGGGCAAACTAACGGCCGTGGGGACGGTGCGCAAGCGGGCCAATTGTTTGAACTAGGCGAAAGACTAGAACAAATCTGTTGGATGAGACTACGCTGTTGATGGGCCGCTGCCGGTTGCGTCTGAAATGGATTTTCTGCAGAAGCGGCGCTGAAGGTGTTGCACGACGAAGTTATGCGACTGCAACGTTAGCGTTTCTCATTCGATCAATATAGGGGGATGGATCGTGGCGCATCGCGAGTGGAACGGATTTTTGCTGGCGGCGGCGATCGTGGCCGCGCCGTTTTTCGGTGCGGGCGAGGCGGGGGCGCAGAAAGCCGCTCAGCCCTATGGTCAACCCTCCACCGCGAGAGGGGATTGGCCGCTCTATTTCGGCGATACGGCCGGTACGCGCTATTCTCCGCAGGATCAGATCAACGCGTCCAATTTCAACAAACTGGAAGTCGCCTGGCGCTTCAAGACGGACTATTTCGGCGCCCGTCCCGAATTCAAACTCGAAGGCACGCCGCTCGAAATCAACGGCACGATCTACACTACGGCCGGCTCGCGCCGCGACGTAATCGCGCTGGATGCTGCGACGGGCGAATTGAAGTGGATGTACAGCCTCAACGAAGGCGCGCGCGCGGCGAATTCGCCGCGTCAGCTTTCCGGCCGCGGCGTTTCCTACTGGACCGATGGCAAGGGCGATGAGCGCATCTTCTATGTGACCACCGGCTACCGGCTGGTCGCGCTCGACGCCAGGAACGGCAGGCCGATCGAAGGCTTCGGCGAACACGGCATAATCGACATGAAAGTCGGCGCCGTGACCGGAATCCTTGGACAGCCCGGCAAATACAAGCAGATCGATCTCGAAACCGGCGAAATCGGCCTGCACTCGACGCCGACCGTCGCGAAGGACGTGATCATTGTCGGTTCGTCCATGAAGGAAGGCTTTCAGCCGACCACGCAAAACAACACCAAGGGCCTCGTACGCGGCTGGGACGTAAAGACCGGCAAGCTGCTCTGGACCTTTCATAACGTGCCGCAGATGGGCGAGTTCGGTTACGACACCTGGGAGAAGAATTCCGCCGATTTCAACGGCAATGCTGGATCATGGGCCAGTGTTACGGTGGATACTGAGCTGGACAGCGTTTATCTGCCGATCGAGGACGCCACCAACGACGTCTATGGCGGCTCGCGCCACGGCGACAATTTATTCGCCGACAGCATCGTCTGCGTCGATCTGCATACCGGCAAGCGGAAATGGCATTTCCAGATGGTTCACCATCCCATTTGGAACATGGACGCCACCTCGCCGCCGATCCTGGGCGACATCGTGGTCAAGGGTAAGCCGATCAAGGCCCTCGCCATGCCCTCCAAGCAGGGCTTCCTCTATGTGCTCGACCGCGTAACCGGCAAGCCGGTCTGGCCGATCGTCGAAAAGGCGGTGCCGCAGAGCGATGTGCCGGGGGAGAAGACTTCCAAGACGCAACCGCATCCGACCAAGCCGGCGGCGTATTCGCGCAACGCGATCCGCACTGAGGACCTCATCGATTTCACCCCGGAGTTGCGCAAAAAGGCGTTGGCGCTGATCAAGAACTTCAAGATCGGCCCTGTGTTCACCCCGCCTGTGCTGAGCAAGGTTGGCGGCCCGCTATCGACGATGAGTTCGGATAGCTCGGCCAACGGCACCAATTGGCAGGGCGGCGGGTTCGATCCGGAAACCCATACCGTCTTCGTGCCTGCCGGCAACGGCAATGTCACGACGCATGGCCTAATCGAGCCCCCTGAGGGATATACCGACGCTAGGTACGTCGAAGGCACCGCGGGCCAGCCGTTCTCGGTACAGGGCGGCCCCGGTTTCGGCACGGCCTCCGATGCACCGAAGGTCACGCCTGAGCAAGCTAGGCTGGCGGCGATACTGGCCAAGGCCGGTCAAACCAAGCCAAGCGCCCCTCCTGTGCCGAGGACCGTGGACGGCCTGCCGCTGTTCAAGCCGCCCTATGGCACGATCACCGCCATCAACCTGGATACCGGCGATTTCCGCTGGCAAGTGGCGCATGGCGACACGCCAGACGAGATCAAGAACAATCCGGCGCTCAAAGGTCTCACCATTCCCAAGACCGGCCAGAACGGCGCGGTGGGCCTAGTGGTGACCAAAAGCCTGGTGATCAGCGGCGATCCGTTGGTATCGACAGCGCCGGGCCGCCCCCGCGGCGCAATGCTGCGCGCCTACGACAAGATGACCGGCAAAGAGGTGGGGGCGGTCTATTTGCCGGCCCCGCAGAGCGGCTCGCCGATGACCTATATGCACAACGGCAAGCAATACATCATCGTGGCGGTCTCGGGCGGCAACTACTCTGGCGAATACATCGCGTTCAGGCTGCCTTCAGGTAATTGACGTCAAACAGGGGCGGGCCGCTAATGGCGAAGGCTAGGCGGCGACCGCCATGGGAGAATGATATCACAATGCGTTGGTTTTCGATTGCGGGGCTTGCCCTTGTGGCGGCGGCGGGGATTTCGACCTCGCTCTACGCCCAGAGCGCGCCCAAATTCACCGTTTGGGCGGGTGTGTATACCGCCGCCCAGGCTGATCGCGGCAAGGCAGTTTACGCCGAAAATTGCGCGCGTTGTCACAACGAGGGGCTGGAAGGGAAGGATGAGATTCCGCCGCTGAAGGGCTCTCACTTCCTCTCTAATTGGGACGCCCAACAGGTCAGCGACCTGACGCAGCGCGTTCGCGGAACCATGCCGCTGGATAATCCCGGCTCACTCAGCGCGGCGAGCACGACCGATCTGGTTGCGTATCTACTGCAGCAAAACGACATTCCGGCCGGCGCGGCCGAACTGTCCAGCGATCCGTTCACGCAAGCGGGCATCCAGATCGCCGCGCAAAAGCCGTGACCAAGCGACCATTGTAAGGAGTGCGGCAATGCGGTGGTTCTCGGTTGCGGCGCTTTCCCTTGTCGCCGTGACGGGCGCTTCGACTTCGCTTTACGCCCAAGGCGCGTCCAAGCCCTCCATCTGGGATGGCGTTTACTCGTCAGCCCAGGCTGACCGCGGCAAGGCGGTGTACGCGGCAGATTGCGCGCGTTGTCACAACGAGGGGCTGGAAGGCAAGGATGAGATCCCGCCTCTCAAGGGCTCTCGTTTCCTTTCCAATTGGGATGCCCAATCCGTTGGCGATCTGGTGCAGCGCATTCGCACGACGATGCCGCTGGATAATCCCGGCTCCCTCAGCGCGGCGCGCACGACCGATCTTGTGGCGTATCTGCTGCAGCAGAACGACGCCCCGGCCGGCAAGGCTGACCTGCCAGGCGATACGGTTAGGCAATCGGGCGTCCTGATCAGTGCGGTTCAACCGCAGAAGACCGCCGCGCCGGCGGGCGCGCCGGTTAGCGCGGGCCCTGCTGCGGCGCAACCGGCCATGGCGCCGCTCAACGCGCTGCCCAATCCCTACGAGCGGACGGACAATTTCTTCAAATTGCCCAAGGGCCGCAAGTTTGGCTCGAGCAGCACCGTTGCGGGCGACAGCAAGGGCAATATCTGGGTTGTCGATCGCTGCGCGAAAAACGATTGCGCGGGCAGCCCGCTCGATCCGGTGATGCAGTTCGACTCCAAGGGCTATTTCATCAAATCCTGGGGCGCCGGGAAAATCCTGTTTGCGCACGGCATCTTCGTCGACAAGAACGATCGCATCTGGATCGCCGATAACCACAATGACGGCAAGATCGGCGATGTCGTCATGCAATTCGACAAAAACGGCAAGCTGCTGAAGACGCTCGGCAAGCCGGGCGTCGCCGGCAATGACGAACACACGTTCCATGAGCCCAATGCGGTGGTCATTGCGGCAAACGGGGACATTTTTGTCTCGGACGGCCACGGCGGCGATACGATCACCACCAAGGCCCATAGTCCCACCATGGGCAATTCGCGCGTGGTGAAACTCGACAAGAATGGAAAGTTCCTGATGCAATGGGGCATGCACGGCAGCGGGCCGGGCGAGTTTCAAACCCCCCATTGTCTGGCGCTGGATTCGGCCGGCCGCGTCTTCGTTGGCGATCGCAGCAACAATCGCCTGCAAATATTCGACCAGAACGGCAAGTTCATAGCCGAGTGGAGCCAGTTCGGCCGGCCGAGCGGTTGCTACATCGACAAGAACGACGTGCTGTACGTCTCCGATTCCGAATCTCGCGATCAGCCGGGCTACGCCTATCATCCGGGCTGGAAGCGCGGCGTGCGCATCGGCAGCGCCAAGACCGGAAAGGTCACCGCCTTCATTCCCGACGACATGGATGAAACCAAAGTCTCCGCCAGCGGCGGCGAGGGCGTGTGGGCCGATGCCAAAGGCGTGGTTTACATCGCCGAGGTCTACCAGGAAACGATCGCGCGCTACGCGCCGAAATAGGCGCGCGCACACTTCCGGGTTCACTTCGCGGCTATAAGAATATACGTCTTGGCGCCATAGGGAGGCGGCCGATGAAACGCTGTTTTATGACGCGCGCATTGTTCGCCGCCGCACTAATTTTCGCCCTCGGCGCCGCGCCGGCGCTGACGACAAGGGCTGCGGCGCAATCTCTCGCCATGCCGGCGCCAGTTTTCGAGGTCGATCCTGCATGGCCGAAACTGCCCAATGATTGGGTGATCAGCACGGTTTCCAAGATCGCCGTCGATCGCCACGATAATATCTGGCTGATCCACCGTCCGCGTTCGGTTCCCGCCGGCAAGGTCGCGGCCCCGGCGGTCGTGGCGCTCGATCAAAACGGCAAGGTTGTCCATGCCTGGGGCGGAGAGGGCGCCGGGTATGACTGGCCCGACGTGGAGCACAACATCTTCGTCGACCGAAACGACAACGTTTACATCAGCGGCAGCAGCCCTGGCGGCCGGTCGCAGACGACGCGCTCCGACGACATGATTCTGAAATTCACCGCCGACGGAAAATTTCTGAAACAATTTGGCGGTCGCACGGTGAGCAAGGGCAGCCTCGATAAGGCGTCGGTGAACAAGCCCGGCGACTTTTTCGTCTGGCCGAAGACGAACGAATTGTTCGTCGCCGATGGGTACGGCAATCGCCGCGTGGTAGTGCTGGACGCTGCGACATTCGCGGTGAAGCGTATGTGGGGTGCGTTCGGCAACCCACCCTCCGATGACGCCAGTTCTGGCGGGCCCGGCGCCAATGGCGGCCCTGCGCCGCAGCCTGGTCAACCCGCCGCGCCCGCCGCGGCGCCGGCGCCGCTCGATACGGATGGGGCGGGCCCGAAGAAATTCGCAGGGCCGGTGCATGGGATACTCGTTTCCAATGATGGCGTCGTCTATGTCGCCGATCGGACTAACCGGCGCGTGCAGCTCTTCACGCCGAGCGGCAAATATCTGACGGAAATGTTTTTGAATCGTGCGGGTCCCGCGCCGGAATCCGTGTCCGGAATGGCGTTTTCGCCAGACCCTGCGCAGAAATTTCTCTACCTTTCCGATTTTGGCAATTCTCGCGTCGCGGTGGTCGATCGCAAAACGCTGAAGGTGTTGTATCAGTTTGGACGGCGTGGACCGGAGCCGGGAAATTTTCAGGGAATCCACCACATCGCCGTCGATTCCAAAGGCAATCTCTACACGGGCGAAGTCGTCCCCGGATCCAGGGCGCAGAAGTTTGTATTCAAGGGCTTCTCGGAGAAACCACCGCCAAACGCGCTTTCTGCTGAACAATTGGCGCCCGCGCCGCACGCGGCCAAGTAAGCTATCGAATTAAGGATCTGCGCATTCGGCTAAAGCTGGATGACCGCTCAAGGAAGGAAATTGGGATGAGTGTGACGAAATATGCCGGGCCCATTGCGTTGGCCTTCGTGATGGTCGTCTCGCTCGCTGAGCGGACCGAAGCACAAGTTGCCGCGCGCGTATCGACGACCGAGGCTGGGCCGCTGGCGAAAGACATTGATCCGGTCACGCGATACCGCCTTCCGCTGGCCACGCGCGCGGACATGCGTGACGACGCAGAGCGCAAAATCTTCGACGACATGACCAAAGGCGGGCAGCCGCCGCTTCGGCTGCTCAGCCCCAAGTTCGCCAAGCCGATGTCAGAAGCGCGCCGTTACTTGAAATACGACACAGGCATCGACAATCGGCTGATCGAAATCACCGTGCTCGTGACGGCCCGCGGACTGAACCATCAGTTCGAGTGGACGCAATGGGAAGCGCATGGCTCTCATGCCCCAGGCGCCGGCAAGCCCGAACTTGAGCAGCCGATCATCGACATTATCAAGTATTGCAAGCCGGTCACAGGCCTGGCTCCCAAGGACGCGGTACTCATCAAATACGGCCGCGAATTGTTCGGCCCCAACAAGAAAGTGTCTTCGGAGACGTTTGCCGAGGCGTTGCGTCTGTTCGGCAAGCGCGGCGTCGTGGATCTAACCGCGATGATGGCGCAATACACCGCCACGGCAATGGAAGTGAACGCCTATGACACGCGTCTGGATGAGGGGCAGAAGCTGCTGCTTCCGCCATTGAAAGACACGCCGCTCTGTCCGCAATGACTGTCAGTTATTTAGTCGCGATGTTGTCGGGCGGCTCAAGTCCAAGAAGCTTGGCGGGGTTGACCTTATACATCAGATCAAGCTCGCGTTCCGTAATGCCGTTGGCGCGTAGGCCGCGCGCGGCCATGACCAGGCAGTCGGTGGGATAGGGGTTGGTTCGCGTGCCGCAATCCGTGCCCATGATAATGTGCTCGGCGCCGATTTTCTTGACCACGGCTGCTGCCGCCGCCTTGCTCGCTGCTGTTCTGGCGACGAGGGCTGCCGTCATCTCGATATAGGCCCCAAGCTTGGCGAGTTCCGGCAATTGCGGAATATCGCCCGGGTGAGTGATCAGCACGGTCAATCCGACTCTGCGGCCCTCGCGCGCGATCAACACATGCTCCTCCGGCAAGGCGTGGCCAGTAGCGAGCACAACGCGACCGCCGCTATCGACCGTGCGCATGTCGGGCATAAGGCCGATTACCCGCTTCACCTCCGGCAGCAATTCGCCGTTCTTGGTGATGGGCACGTAGGCAAGCGCGTCGGGGGCGAGCAATTTCACCCAGGGCCGAATGCGCGCCAACCGCTCCCTGTCCCAGGTGCTGACGTCTTGCGGCTCGCGGGTAACGGGGTCTTTCTGGTATCGTCCGTCCACCGTCGGCATTTCGAAGATACGGCCCCATCCGCCGCGAATCTGGGTGAAGTGCTCGAGTGCGGCGGCGTTGATCCCGCCGGTCGAGAGGTTCGCCGGCATGCGGCCAAAGGCCTGGAAGGTTGGGTCTTTGTGTTGGCGGATCATGTAGGCGGCGTTCGCCCCGCCCATATCCTGGTGCGCCTTGATCACCATGCCGCGCATGCCGCGCGCTATGGCGATGTCGGCGGCCTCAAAAACATCGAGTGAGCGCTCCGCCGAGAAGGCGCCAGGCCCATCGGGATCGAGGTGAACGTGAATATCGATGGCGCCGTTAAGGACGCGATCGGTAAGACCCAGATCGACCGGCCCGCGCAGCGGGTTGACGGGCCACCCATCCGCATCGACTGCTTGCGCGCGCGCGAAAGAGGGCGCCATCAGCGCCGTGCATGCAGCAGCGACGACGAGGCGCCGGCGGTTTATCTCCATCTAAAGCCCATCTCCCCGAGATTTTCGCAGTGGTCAAACGCGCCACGGCGTTCCATTGTATGCTGAAAGATAGCGTGGCGCCACTCGATCCAAAAAGGGCCTCGGCATGTCAGCAAGTCATAGGGCGGCAATTATGAAATCCATTTTCATCTCTGCGATTTTGGGTCTGGCGGCGGCGATCGCCGGCGCCGCAAGCGCACAGACGCCGGCAACGACTCCGCCGCCGCGTCCGCCATCTCCCGCCGAAGTGGCGTTCACCAGCAATTGCTCAGGTTGCCACGGAACGGACCTGGCGGGCGGGCGCGGTCCCAGCCTGTTTGCTGATAGTCTGCTCTCGGCCAGGAGCGACGCCGACTTGTTGCGGACAATCCAGAAAGGCCGGCCAGACGGCGGCATGCCCGCCTTTGAGGGCCAACTCAAGGACGACGAGATCAGCCAGATCATCGCCTTCTTGCGTGTCCGCGGCGGCGAATTGAAGAGCCCGCGCAGCTTTGCGCCCGACCCGAACGGCAAGATCATCAAAAGCGAGAAACAGACGTTCAAGGTCGAGGTCGTGGCGGCCGGGTTGGAAACGCCCTGGGGCGCGGTATTTCTGCCGGATGGGCGGATGCTGGTGACCGAGCGTACGGGTCACATTCGCGTCATCGCCAAAGGCAAGCTTCTACCGGAGCCGGTGAAAAACACGCCCGTTGCCTGGGTGCGCCAGGACGGCGGCTATTTCGATATCGCGCTTCATCCGGACTTCAAAAAGAACGGCTGGATTTACCTGTCGTTCTCGGAGGTTGCGCCCGGCAACGCCACGCCGCCGCCGCCGCCGCTGGCGCCCGTCGGCGCGCGCAGCGCACCCGGCACGCTACAGGCCAACATTCCCAGCATGACTCGCCTCGTTCGCGGTCGCATCAACGCCAAAAACGAATGGGTGGATCAGCAGGACATTTATCGCGCGCCGGCCGATCTCTACACGACCAGCGTCATCCACTATGGCTCGCGGTTCCTGTTTGATCGCGAGGGGCATCTTTTCTGGTCGGTCGGCGATCGCGGCAACCATGACAACGCGCAAAACCTAGGCTCGCCCTTGGGCAAGATTCACCGCGTCAATGACGATGGTTCCGCGCCGAAGGATAATCCATTCGTCAACACGCCCGGCGCCATCGCTTCGATCTGGAGCTACGGCCATCGCAATCCTGAAGGTTTGACCTTCGATCCGGTTACCGGCCTGATGTGGGAGAGCGAGCACGGCCCCACCGGCGGCGACGAGATCAACGTCGTCGAGAAGGGCCACAATTACGGTTGGGGCGTCATCTCCATGGGGCTGGAGCCGGGCATTACCAAGCAGCATCAGGCGGGCATGGAAGATCCAATTCGGTTCTACGTCCCCTCAATCGGCCCCAGCGGGATGACCTTCTATGGCGGTGCGCGCTATCCGGGCTGGAAGAACAATCTGTTTCTATCCGCGCTCCGCGGCGAGGCGCTGATGCGTTACGAGGTCAAGGGCCGCGAGATCACACATCAGGAAGCGGTGCTTACGGGTTTCGGGCGCACCCGCGACGTGCTCGTCGGACCCGACGGCTATCTCTATGTGCTGCTGCAGAATGCGCAGGTCCTAGCCAATTCGCCGGGCATGGTATTGAGGCTTGTGCCGGCGAAGTGAAACCAGCGGCGAAGCGCGGCGTCAGGCCTGCTTCGCCGCCAAGTTTTCCTGTCGCGCGGCCGTGTAACGGTTGACGGCTTCGGGCAGTTCGAGCAGCCCGCGCAACGTGGTTGCGTCGTAGTCGCGACGATATACGCCGCGCGCCTGCAGGAGCGGGACCACCAACTCAACAAGCAATTCCAATTGTCCCGGAAGCGGGGCGAAGATCACGTAGCCGTCTGCGCCGTTTGCCTGGAACCAGGTTGTTAAAGCATCGGCGACTTTTTCCGGGCCTCCGACGAAATGGCCGCGCGGGGTGGCGGCGCGCAGCGCCGTTTCCCGAAGCGTGAGGCCATCCTGCTTTGCTCCGTTCAGGATGCGCAGCGATACGCTTTGATTGCTGCCCATGCCGGCTGCCGCCGCGGCCTCCGCCGGGAAGGGGGCGTCCAGATCGTAGACGCTGAAGTCGTGATCGTTGAACGGGCGGCCAAGAACCTTCAGCGCGCTGTCGATCGAGACCAATTGGCACAATTCCTGGTATTTGGCCTCGGCCTCTTCATCCGTTCTGCCGATAACGGGACGGCAGCTGAGCATGATCTTTACGTCCGATGCACGACGACCGAAGCCGACCGCTCGCTTCTTCAAGTCGGCGTAAAACTCGATGGCCGCCTCTAGCCGATCAGGATTTACGAAAATAGCGTCAGCATGACGCGACGCAAAATTCTTCCCGTCCTCGGATGCCCCGGCCTGGAAGATCACGGGATGGCCCTGCGGCGGGCGCGAGATGTTCAACGGGCCTTTGACGTTGAAGAATTCGCCGTGATGATTCAGCGTATGAAGGCGATCGGGATCGACAAATCGTCCCGATGCTTTGTCGCCGACGATTGCGCCATCTTCCCAGGAATCCCACAATCCCCGCACGACATCCAGATATTCGGCGGCGATGCGATAGCGCACGTCGTGAGGCGGATGCGGCGCGTTGCTGTAGTTCTCCGCGCTGGCGTCGAGCCAGGAGGTTACCACGTTCCATGCGGCGCGCCCGCCGCTGATGTGGTCGAGCGAGGCGAATTGCCGGGCGACGTTGAACGGCTCGCTGTACGAAACGCTCAGCGTACCGACCAATCCGATGTGCTTGGTGACCGCGCTGAGCGCCGACAGGATCGTGATCGGCTCAAACCGGTTGAGATCATGCGGGCTGGATTTGTCGGTGACCGCAAGGCTATCTGAGACGAAGAGGAAGTCGAACTTTCCGGCTTCGGCCAATTGGGCCTGGTATTTAAAAAGTTCAAAATCGGTGCTGGCGTTCAGCTTCGTTTCGGGATGGCGCCAATCGGCCCAGTTGGTTCCAATGCCGTGGAGTATGAAGCCGAGCTTCATCTGATCTGTTCGGGCCATCACGGTTCCATGCAGCTCTGACAAGCGGCGTCTTTGCGCACCCTTGTCGTTCCGCCCTCTTATTGTTTGAACCAACACGGTAGGGCGTGGACCGAAAGGGTGTCAAGGCAGACAGAAGGCCGCAGTCGCGTGCGCTCGACCGCGCATGCGCCGCCGCCCGCAGGACAGCCAAGCCATAGGGTTATTTGGGTGCGCCCGCCATTACCGGAGCGGCCGGATTCTTGTAAAGTTGGGCCGCCCATGCGGGGTCAAAGGTGGAGGGCCTGCCTGCGGCCTTCTGTTCGGCCTCGTAGGCGAACAGGTTCGCCGGATCGACCTCGCAGACATATTCAATCAGATCAGCCCCTTCGCCTTCCGTTACGCGCCGGTAGCGATAGCTCATTTTGTACGGCTGCGTGTAAATATTCGGGTCGTCGAGGGTCATCTCGTTGAGCAGAAACCCATCCTTATCCAGCCGAATGCGCTCGGTGATGTGCATCTTCTCCGACACGCGTTGGGCCCGGCCGTTGAATCCAATAGTATCGACGACAAGGGTGTCGCCCTCCCAATGACCGATTGAATGCCCGGTCCATCCGGGAATGAAGCTGTCGCCATGCGTCTTCTGGTTCAGATGGATGGTCCGTGGCACGATTCCGATCTCGCTCAGGATCGTTATGCGTCCTTTCGTCTGCAGGATTTCGATGCCGAAAGGCGTGGTCATCATCGCCGGCATTCCCGGCGGCAAGCATTTGGTGCGGCTCTCGGTGGTGACTCGCTTATTGGCGGCGTTGATCTTGTTGACGGCGGCTTGCTCTGCTGCCGCGGCGGGGGTTAAGGGCGCCGCCTGTTGCCGCGTCGTCACGCCGATCGCCGCTTCGTTCGCCTCCATGACCCAGACGCCGGTAATGTTGGGTTCGGCGGCGCGGGCTTCGCCGATATTGGCCAGACACAAAGCCGACACCGCAGCGACTGAAATAAACCCAAGAGCCAAACGCATTGGTTTCATCCCTAAAGTTGTCAACGGCGCAGCTCCGGTTGCCAGAGCGTCCGCTCACTTGACTCGATAGGACAATGACTGAAAATGCTCAAGTTGGAAAGCACACAGTGTGAAGACTGATCAACGCGCCGGCATCGCCAGTTCGTTGCCTAGGGCGGAAGCGGACGAGACCACTCGTCGATTGCGCAGGGAGCGCGGGGAGACATCCCCGACTTTTTGCACGACTTGGAGATTAGCAGCGATGAAGCGAATTCCGGTAGCGTTTGGCCTTAACAAGGTCGCTGCGGCCGTCTTGCTGACGGGCGTTTGCGCCATGGCGTCGCCGGCGCAAGCACACCATTCCGCCGCGATGTTCGACACCACCAAGACGGTCACCATCAAAGGCACGGTGAAGACGATCAAGTGGAACAATCCGCACGTCTATTTCGAAGTGATGGCCGCTGACGCCGCCGGCGCCCAAACATTGTGGAATATCGAGTGCTCGCCGCCGAGCATTCTTGTTCGCCGTGGGTGGAGCAGCCATTCGCTGAAGGCCGGCGACCAGATAACGGTGCAGGGCAATCCGCTGCGCGACGGCGGACCAGCCGCCTTTCTGATCAACGTCACCACGGCATCGGGCGCGACGCTAAAGGATCACAATTACTGAGCCTGTGAAACGTCAACGGCCCACGCAAGGCGGGCCGTTGACCGGTTCCAATGCTCGTTACTATTTCTTGGAAAACTCGGCGTAGAGGATGTCGAGACGTTCAGGCGTTGACCAGAACGGGCCCTCAAGCTTCCAGCCCAGATCGTCCGTCTTGAGCGATTTCACCACCTGATCCTTCGGCGTGCCCGCATCGACGGCGGCCTGAACGCGCTCGACCAATTTGTCCAACTTGCCCTTGAACGCCACAACGTCTGCGCGCGTCAGGGGCTTTTCGCCGTGCCCGGGCACGGCGGTGTCCCACTGCAGCTTCAGCGCTTCGCCGATTACGTTCGCCGTGCCGCGCAAACTGCCGCCGCCGGGGCCGCCGTCGAAAAGCGGCGGAAGCGGGTCAGCGACCAGGAGATCACTAAAGACGATGGTTTTCAGCTTGGGGAAAAGTACGACCGTGTCGGCGCCTGTATGTCCGGGGCCGAAATAATAGAGCTTGACCTGTTCCTTGCCCAGCTTCACCTCGTAGGTCTTGTCATAGAGCGTGGTCGGCGACGTCAGCGGCGCTGTCATGCGCTTCGGAACAAAATATTTTTCCATTAATTTGGGCATATTCTGCTGGCCGATCGTTTGGGCGCCGGCGGCGATGAACTCTTTGACATTGCCGGCATGATCGACGTGATGGTGCGTGACGATCACGACCTTGATCGGCTGTTTCGTCACCGTGCCGATGACGCGCATTAATTCGTTGTAGTCCTTTTCGCCAGGCAGCTTGGTATCGACCAACAGCGCGCCTTTATCGGTGATCAGAAGTTCGGAATTACCGCCATCTCCCGTGATCATGTAAAGGTTCGGCTTTATCTTGCTGATCGGCATGGCTTCCGGCGCCGGCGCCGCGGGGGCTTGTGCGAAAGCCTGAGTTGATGCCAGGACGGCGCACACCGCCAGAAACGTCCTCATAATTCCTCCACGTCGATCTTAGCGAGGGCCGGCGATGTCCGAAGGGTGCCTGCTTCGCGCCCTCAATTGTTGACATTCCTACGATACGGGGCGCGTTAAACGCCTGTCAAGCGCAGCGCCCTCTTAACGCGCCTGCGCCGGGGCGCCGCCCTTTCGCAGTATTATTACAGCTATGACAAGCACCATGAAGTGTAAAACGGCTTCCATCATGTACGGCGCGGAATATCCGAGCTTGTCGAAGAGATATCCGCCGAGCAGGTTGACCAGGAGCAAGCTGATCGTTCCCAAAAAAGTGAACACGCCGATGGAAGATCCGCGCAATTCAGGTGGGGCTTCTTGCGCCAGCAAAGTTTGCGAAGCCAGCGCTTCGGCGCTTTCAGAAAAGCCTATCAGGACGACGGCGACGATCATCCAAACGCCGAACACGTCGGTGATGAGGCCGAAGAAGGCGAACGCGAGAGTCATCATCGCGAGGGAAATCAGCATCAACGCAACGCGGTTCACTTTGTCGTTAATGAAGCCGAAAAACGGCGAGCCGAGCACTTTTGTGCCGAATCGAATGGAGGCTAGCAGGCCGGCGGTCTTCGTCGCTTCAATAGCGTCTATCCCGCCTTCGCGGCCCGCGTTGACGACCCATAGGCCCAGAAATGATCCGATGATAAGCGTGTCGGTTCGCACTACGGAGCCGATAAACAGCATGGCGCCGAACTTCTTGTTCTTGCCGGCGTAGCTCAGCACGGATCGGATGTTGGAAAAAATCGTACCCATCCGCTTCAAGAGTCCGCCATCTCCGGGCGGCGGCCTATGCGGCTCCTTGAAGAAGAAGATGGTGGTTGCGGCGCCGATCAGCGGAATGATCGAGACCAATCCGAAGGTCCAGGTCAGGGCGAGTTGAGGGTCGCTGAACAAATCGCGAAAAAGGGCAGGCAGACGCGACGCGCCGAGGACAAAAGACGACGCCACCAAGAGCGGGACCAGCAGCACGACGCTGTTGAACTTGCCCCGTGAGTTGTTGTCGGGGATGTCCATGGAAAGCGTCGGGGCGCCGGCATTGTAGCCGGTGAAGGAAACGCCCCATGCGAATCGAAGCGCAAAAAGTGCGAACACCGAAGTCAGGAACGGGTAGGTCAGAAGGCAAATGAAATAGCCGATCAGCGTGAAGAGCAGCAGGACGCGGCGCCCGAGCATATCGGCCAGCGCGCCAGCCGCCAGGATGCAGAGAAGCGTGCCAAACTGCTGCGTCGCGCCGAGCATCCCGACGAGACTGCCCTGATTTTCCTTTGGCAGATGCAATTGCTGCCCAAGGATCAGGGGCGTCATCACGTTGGCAAATTCGTTCATGCTCTGGCTGATCGAGATCACGAACAGGAACGCGATGACCTGCTTTGTCCCCCATCCGGGGCTCAGCAGGATTGGACCTAAACGCTTCTGGGCCGGAGCGTGCACCGCGATGTCCGCCTCATTGCTCATGTTTTCCGCCCCCTCGCGCGTTACCGCACTGGTAGTTCATCGATTCCGTGAATGCCAGATTTTCTTGTAGGTGTGGCTCGCGTGAAATGCCCCTCCTGGGAGGCGACAGCGCAGCGCTTGCAGGATCTGGCATGTCCGGATGGCCCGCCTTCTCGCGCCGACGGAAAGCAGCTTTTGAGTTTGCCACCCCTGACACATCTTCGTGAGCCGTCGGTTCGTATGGGCTCCTACTATTGGTCTGGTGCGGGCGCCCAATCGCCTCTATGTTCCTGCCTAGAACGGCAATCAGAACCTGGGAGGTGGGCGTGAAAATACTGAACCGCGTGGGTGCGCTTGTTGTTGTCGGCGCGTTATCTCTGCTGCTGGGGCACAACCTCGGGCAAGCCGCGGCGCAGGACGCGCCCGCAAAAGTGCCGGCGCTTCCCGCGGATATATATCCTGAATCCGGCAATCGGCTGCCTTTCGCCAAGCGCGAAGACATGAGCGAGGCCGACAAGAAGATTTTCGACGATGTCATGGCCGCTCAACAGGGCGGCTACAAGAGCCGCGGGGAAGAGCGTCCGCCCATCCGCATGCACAGCCCAAAGCTCGCCAAGGCCATGGCGGAGGTGCATCACTATCTGAAATACGACACAGGGCTATCGCCGCGTGTGGTTGAAGCCGCCGTGTTGACCACGGCGCGTGAGCTGACCAACCAATACGAGTTCACCCAATGGGTGGAGCATGCCCTGGAGGAGAAAGACCCTCGGTATCTGGGGCCAAAGGTCGTCGATGTCATCACGAATTGCAAACCGGTTACCGGTCTTGACGAGAAGGACGCTGCGATCATCACCTTGTCGCGCGAGACGTTCGGGAGTCGGAAGGTGTCTCCGAAGACATTCGCCGACGTGAGACGCCTGTTCGGCGCACGCGGCACGGTGGACTTGGTCGAGTTGATGGCGATGTATGCGGCCACTGGCGCTGAGCTTACGGCGTTCGATATGCAACTGAACCCCGGCCAAAAGCCTCTGCTTCCTGCCAGTGCGACGACTAGTTGCGGGAAATAACATAAGAGGAACGCGTGCAATGACGCCTCTCCGTTTGGCGCGTACCGCCGGCATCGGCTTCTGCGCGGCCCTGGCCCTTGCGCTTACGCCGGCGTTCGCGGACGATTCCTTGAGCCTCGTGCTTGGAGGGCAGACGCCGACGCTCATGAACACGCTGAACCTCGTTGCCGAGGGCGCCGGCTTCTACAAGGACGAGCACCTTAACGTCTCCTTGACTTTGGTGAAAGACTCCCCCGAGGCGACGCAAGCGTGCTCAGACGGCAAATTCGATATTTGCCCTATCGGTATCGAGCCATTGATCACGAGATATGAAAAGGGCGAGCGCCTGAAGATGTTTCTCTCGCGCGCGGCGAAGTTTACTTATGTGTACGCCGTGCTTGAAGACAGCCCGATTAGATCGCTCGCCGACTTCAAGGGCAAGTCGATTGGCGTTCATTCGAGCACCGGCCCCACGGCGGTCGGCGCGTCGCAGTCCGGACTTACGATTGCTGGTCTTAAATCGACCGACTACACGCTGGTGACGATCGGCAAGGACGACGAGGCGATGGCTCAGCTTGTTTCAGGCAAGGTCGCGGGGGCGGCGCTGCCTTATTATGAGTTCATTCCGTACATCGTCGCCGGAAGAAAGTTGCGAATTCTGCATCACCCAACCCTCGAGAATGTGACCAATTCCGGTTACGCCATCTCGCCCGCGGTGCTGGCCGCCAAGACCGACGCGGTGAAGCGGTTCTCCCGGTCGATCGTGAAGTCGTCGCTGCTTATTCGCTACAATCCGAAAGCGGCGGCGCGGGCCTGGCTCACCGCGCAGCACAAGCCGTTTTCCGCCAAGGACCTCACGCAAAAGACCGCCGAGTTGAACGCCTGGCAGGCCTATCTGCCTGCGGCCGATCCCACCAATCGGCGGATCGGCGCCATCACGATCGCCGGCATACAAAGCTACATCGACCTCATGAAAAAATCCGGGTTTCTCAAAGACCCGGTCGCGGCAACGGAACTTGCGACTGACGATCTCATCGAGGCCGCCAACGATTTCGATCACGAGGCCTTTGAACGGACCGCAAAATCGATGCAATGAAGCGGCGAGGCGTAGGGCGGCGCTCTTGGCCTCGCCGTCCCTGGGTTGCTGGAATTTGGAGAAGCACGTTGATGTCGCCATTCGGTTCTCTCCGCAGTCTCATAGCTGGCGCAGGCTTGATCCTGGCGCTGGTTATCCAGCCAGCGCGCGCGGACGAGCTTTCCCTGGTCTTTGGCGGAGAAACGCCGCCGCTGATGAATTCTCTGAATCTGATCGCTAATGGCGCCGGCTTTTACGAAGCCGAGAACCTGAAGATATCGAAGAGCGTGGTGGACGGCACAGCCAAGGCTGTACAGCTATGTGCGAGCGGCCAGGCCGATATCTGCCCCATTGGCGTCGAGGCCGCGATTTCTGGTTACGATGACGGCGCCCGTCTGAAAATGTTTCTGACGCGCGCATCGAAGTTCGGCTACGTGATCGCTGTCCTTGACGACAGTCCGATCAAGACGCTGGCCGAACTAAAGGGCAAGAAGATCGGCGTCCACTCGCTTGCGGGGACATCCCCGATTTTTGCGACGCATTCGGCGCTCAAAACGGTAGGGCTAACGCCAAGCGATTACACCCTGGTGGCGATTGGCATTACCGACGCTGCGGCCGAAGCGTTCCGTTCCCGCAAAGTGGATGCGGTGGCTTTGCCGCTCTATGAACTGGTTCCTTACATGGTCGCCGGTTTGAAGATGCGGATTTTTCATCATCCCACGCTGGAAGCTTCCGCCAATGCCGGGTATTTGGCCGCCCCATCGGTGATCGCGGCCAAGCAGGATGCGTTCAGGCGGTTCTCGAGGGCAATCGTCAAGGCGTCGCTCCTGGTCCGATACAATCCCGAGGCGGCCGCGCGCGCCCGGTTAGTCGCTGAGCAAAAGCCCTTTGCCGCCGAAGATGTGCGAAAGAACGCCGCGGAATTGAATGCTTGGCAGGACGATTTGCCGGCGGCGAACCCGAAGAGCAAACGTATCGGCGCACCTTCGGTTGCCGGCATGCAGAGCTATATCGAACTTCTGCACGAGGCTGGCGTTACGAAGGCGGTGTTTCCGGCTTCGGATATTGTGACCGACGAATTCATCCCATTCGCCAACGAGTTCGACCGGAAAAAGTTCGAAACGGCGGCAAAGGCGATGCGGTAGGCAGCCCCATCGGCCCGCGATTGATTGAAATCAAAGCCCGCCCGCCCGGTCATGGCAGATTCGCCTTAGTTAGGAATCGTGTCTGGGGCTGAGAAGGCGATGAAGATCACGCACGGGGATGAGGTAGCGAGCTTTCACGACGCTGGCGGTGTTCGGTCCGGCAAGATCGGTAAACGTATTTTGCTGGAGGGAGATCCGTCCTCGCGGGGCAATTTCAAATTCGGCATCTTCCATCAAAGCGCCGACTTCTACTCGCCGAGGCACCGGCACAATTTCTGTCAGTTTCGAGTCCAACTCGCAGGCACTTGTGACTACACGCTGAGCGGCAAGATGAAGCCCGGTACGATCGGCTTCTTTCCAGAAGGGGCTTATTACGGCCCACAGGGACCTGATGTCGGCGAAACGGACAATGCAACGCTGCAGTTCGGCGGGCCGAGTGGTCAGGGTTACGTGACCATGGAACAAAAAGCGGCTGCCAAGAAAGAGCTGGACAAGATCGGCGTCTTTGAGAAAGGCGTATTTCGGCGCAACCCGGATGTGCCCGGCAAGAAGAATATGGATGGCTTCGAGGCTATCTGGGAACAAGCCAATGGGTGCGAGCTAGTCTATCCTGAGCCGCAATATGGCGTCCCAATTTTCATGCATCCGGAAAATTTCCAATGGATGCCGCTAGCGGGCGTACGCGGCGTCGATGTGAAGACCTTGGGCAATTTCACGGATTGCAGAATTCCGTGCGCGCTGTACCGGCTGGAATCAGGGGCAAGGTTCACCGCGCGCGGTCGCGGCGTATTCCTGGTCATGTCCGGCGCCGGTGCCTTGCAGGGTGAGAACTATCGGCAATTCACCGCGCTTTATCTCGACACCGGCGAGACCGCTACATTCAGCGCCGATCAGGTTTCGGAAGTCCTGTTGCTCGGCATGCCGAACGTTGCGGACTTGCATGCGCCTTCACGCATCAAAGCGAGCGGGAAGGTTGCGGTTACGGCTTGAGGGTTACGCTGTCCGGCAGGAATAGAGGTGCGGTGATGACGTTTGGTATCCAGACATTTCGTTTTGAAGAAGCGGTGGGGCGCGCTGTCCCCTCGACCCGTGGGCGGGGAATAGACGGCGCTGGCAGTCCAGGCCTGAAAGTGGTGCAATACCCAATCGACACGGGGATAGCCGAGATCAATCTGCGGTTCGGTTACGACCAGATCGGCGACGGATTCTTCACGCCGCGGCACAGGCATAATTTCGATCAGTTTCGCTATGTTGTGTCGGGTGAAATGAATCTGGGAAAGGGCGTCGATCTGCATGAGGGCGAATGCGTGTACGTGCCCGAAGGAACGTATTACGGGCCGCTATCGCAAAAGGGGCCCGTCGCGCTGATCGTGCTGCAGTTTCCAGGGCCCAACGGCGCTTACCGCATCAAGGATTCGGACAAGAGTGCAGCCATGGCGGCGCTAAAGGCGAAGGGCGGCTATTTCGAAGACGGCGTCTACAAAATTAAGCAACCAGACGGCCACAGCATAAATCAAGATAGCTATGAGGCCGTCTGGGAGCAGCACATGGGCGAGCCGATAAGCTATGCCGCGCCGCGGTATGAGACCCCGATCATCATCCGGCCGCAGGGGGCCCGGTGGAGAGCTGATCCGCGCCGGCCAGGCGTCGAGATCAAACATCTGGGGACGTTCAACGAATATGGCACCAGTGTCGCGCTATGGCGCATCGAACCGGGCGCTGTGATTGCGAGCGAAACGCTGGACGCGCCGCAGGTTCGTTGCGTGGTGCGTGGCGCCACGGCCTACGGCGGCAAGAAGCTCGACGATAAGGCGTGCTATTATATTCCGGAAGGGATCGGCACTGAGCCTCTCGCAAGTCCCGATGGCGCCGAATTGCTCGTGTTCTCGATTCCGATGTACGCCCGCGCTACTTGGGAGAAAGCAAAAAGCCGCCGCGTCGCCGCGACGGCTTAGAGGCTCAGCCGAAAGTCGCTCTTAACGTGTGTCGTCGCGCAGCCGTTTTAGCCACACCTCCATAGGCGAAATCGGGCCGTGAAGCGGCGCTATGGTTACTGGATCGAGCTGCAAGCGCGTCAGATTGCCGAGCAGATTGTTCCACATCGCCAGTGACCATGGCGTGGAATACCACGCTGAAAAATCATCGGCTTCGATTAGTATTTTTTCCTTGGGCAGATAGGCGAATGACAGGAATCTGTCGTGCATGTCTCCGAAGTCCAGATGCACCTCCAGATCGCGGACGCCATCTGACAGGACATATTTGGTCTTGAACGTTATGAACTGGGCCTCTGTCGGCTTTTTTGAAAGCTCATCGGGCTGCATGGTGCGGGGCTGTTTCCACGCCCATTGATAGAATTCCTTGTTGCCTTCGTGCGTGATGACGGCGGCGCCTTGCGCAACAAAAGTGCGAAGCCCTCCGGAGTGATCGAAATGGTGATGCGTGTTGATCACGTATTTAATCGGCTTGTTCGGGACTAGCCGCTTCACTTCGGCGATGACGGCAAGGGAGCGGGCCTCGTCCACCGGCGCTTCGATAACCGCCAGATAATCCCTGAATTCGACCAGGACGCTGTTGTGGCCGCCATAAATCATCCAAACGCCATCGGCCATTTTTTCCGATTTTAATTCCTCCGGCCGGGCGACTGCTTTCAGAACATTTTCGGGCACGGTGGGGGCTGCCTTCGCCACATTGGCCGCCGCGCTTGCGACATTCAGCTCAAACGTGCGCGAGCCGCCCTGCTTTTGCAGTATGTGGGTCGGAAATTTCATCGCACCGAAGGTCTTGTAACTGGCGAACGTGACGACCACGGGCATGTCGCCGAGGACCGGATTGGGAATTGTGGTTTCGATCCGGGTCACGAGATTTTGCCCGTTGAGCAAGCCTGTGATCTT
>DASZPV010000009.1:0-13362 GCA_035549875.1 Caulobacterales bacterium | reverse complement strand
GCCGATCGTGCCCAGCGCGATGCCGATCCAATCGCCCGGCGTCAGCACGTCATGGATCAGCGCAACGCCGACCAGCGCCGAGCCGGCTACTTCGGTTTTTGTAAACGCCGTCGCCACGGCGAACGCGCGCCCGCGCATCGCCAGCACCACGCCCGCCGTCGCCGCCGCCTGCGTCGCCGCGCCGAGCAGAACCCAGAGCACAAACGAAAGGTTCGGCCCGCCCGCTGGTCCGCGCCACAGTACGATCGCGAGCGTCCAGATCAACGCGAATGGCAGGCCGTAGAGGAAGCGCACATACGTAGCGCCCCAAAGGCCAAGCAGCGCCGTCAGCTCCCGCTGCGCGGCGTTTCGCGCGACCTGCAAGCCGGACGAGGCGAGCACGAGGAGGGGCCAGATGGAAGTCATGAACTCTCAAATCCTTCTCCCGCAAAGCGGGAGAAGGTGGCCGAGCGAAGCGAGGTCGGATGAGGGTGTTGGCGCCGGGCTCCCTCATCCGGCGCTGCGCGCCACCTTCTCCCGCACGCGGGAGAAGGAAGACTAAGCCGCGCCCATTTCCTGGGCGTTGGGGCCGCGTTGGCTGCGGGCTTCGAGGCGGTTGAGCGCGGCGACGTAGGCTTTCGCCGAGGCCACCAGCGTGTCCGGATCGGAGGAACGCGAGACGCCAACATTGTCGCCGTCCACCAGACGCACGCTGACTTCGGCTTGCGCGTCCGTGCCGTCCGTCACCGCATGCACCTGATAAAGATCCAGGCGCGCATTGTGAGGCATCAGCATCTTGATCGCGTTGAACACCGCATCGACCGGGCCATTGCCGCGGGCCGTGGCCCATTTGATCTGGCCGTCAATATCCAGATCGATTTCCGCCGTCTGCGGGCCTTCCGTGCCGGCGACGACGCGCAGGCGCGCGACTTTCACGCGATCGGCGCCATGCGCGGCGGCATCATCGACCAGCGCGGCGATGTCGTCGTCGTAGACGAACTTCTTGCGGTCGGCCAACGCCTTGAAGCGCTCGAACGCATCCTGGAACGCGTTGTCGGTCAGCGCGTAGCCGAGGTCTTTCAGTTTATCCTTGAACGCGTGGCGCCCGGAGTGCTTACCCATGACCAGCGAGGTCGAATGCTGGCCGACGTCAGCCGGCGTCATGATCTCGTAGGTCTGCGCGTTCTTCAGCATGCCGTCCTGGTGGATGCCGCTTTCATGCGCGAACGCGTTCTTGCCGACAATCGCCTTGTTGTACTGCACCGGAAAGCCGGTCACCTGGCTGATCAGTTTCGAGGCGCGCATCAGTTTCGTCGCATCGACCAAGGATTCATACGGCATGCCGTCGCCGCGCACTTTCAGCGCCATGACGATTTCTTCCAGCGCCGCATTGCCGGCGCGTTCGCCAAGGCCATTGACCGCGCATTCGATCTGCCGCGCCCCGCCCATGACGGCGGCCAGTGAATTGGCGACGGCCAGACCGAGATCGTTGTGGCAATGCGCCGAAAACGTGACAGCATCCGCGCCCGGCACGCGGGCGATCATGTCGGCGAACATCGCGCCGTATTCCTGCGGAAACGAATAACCGACCGTATCGGGCAGATTGATCGTGGTCGCGCCGGCGCGGATCGCCGCTTCTACCGCGCGGGCGAGAAAATCGCGCTCGGTGCGGGTTGCGTCTTCCGCGCTCCATTCGACGTCATCGGTGAAATTGCGTGCCAGCGAGACGCTTGAGGCGATCGCATCCAGCACCTGATCGGCGCTCATGTTGAGCTTGTGCTTCATGTGGATCGGCGAGGTGGAGATAAAGGTGTGGATGCGCCCGCGTTTGGCCGGCTTGATCGCCTCGGCGCAGCGCTCGATATCCTTCGCGCCGGCGCGCGACAGGCCGCAGACTACCGCGTCTTTTACGATGCCGGAGACGGCGCGAACGGCCTCGAAATCACCGTTGGAGGCGATCGGGAAGCCGGCCTCGATAACATCGACGCCCATCGCATCGAGCAGCGCGGCGATCTCCAGTTTCTCATCGTGGCTCATGGATGCGCCGGGCGATTGCTCGCCATCGCGCATGGTGGTGTCGAAGATTTTGACGTGCTGTTTGGATTCGGACATGGGGTTTGGCGCCTTGCGGATTGGGTTGAAGATTAACCGAAAATCCCCCGCGGCGCGCCTGCCCGCGGAATGCGCGGCAGGTCAGAGCGCCCGGGGGCCGGTAAGGCTTCCCAGGAGGGCGGTAAGCGCCAAAAGCGTGCGCGAGGAGGCGTCAGAACGAGCCATTACGGAGGTTAGGTAGCGAAAACCGGGCCGGAGCGCAAGATTTTACCCCTGCCCTTCATCCCGCCCCTTCTTCGCCATGGGCCGCACGATGAAGACAATCGCCGCCCAGATCGCAGCGGCGATTACGAAGAACGCCAGCGCATCCAGGTTCCGCCGATCGAACAATTGCGCGATGCCGTGCCCGGCAAACGCGATGAACGCGATCTTCGGCACGATGCCGAGCCCGGTGCCGCCGACAAACCATGAGGCGCGCATGCCCGTAGCGCCGAGCGCCATGTTGACCAGAATGAACGGGCCGGAGGGCACGACGCGAATGATCGCCGCCGCAAGGAACCCGTTCTGCGCCACCGCGCGGCGCAGGCGTTCGATCAGCCGGCCTTCAAGGCGTTCGAGCGTTGCCGCGCCGGCCGCGCGTCCGATCAGAAAACCAACGACGGCGGAAATCATCGTCGCGATCCATGACATGATCGCGCCCTCGCCCGGCCCGAACACGGCCGCCGTGGCGGCGATCAGCGCGATCTGCGGCGCGCCGACGAACGCGAGCACGACGAACAACGCCGTCACCGCGCCCGGCGCCCACCAGGCTCTCCTAATCGCGCCCAGCCATTGCGCCATCGCGCCCTGATCGAAATCGACAAAGAACACGCCCGCGGTCAGCGCCAGGCCGACGATGCCGAACGCGAGCGTGGATATCCACCACGCCCGCGCCGTGCGCGCGTCCATCTCGGTAAAGAAGCGGAGGAAGGCGTTCACGGGCGGGGCTTCGCGCGGTGCGGCGCGGCGGTCAAGCGCCCCACGCCGCCAACCGCGCCATCACGTGCTGTGTGACCATGTCGCCCGGCTTACCGAACTGGCGGTTGATTTGGTTGTGGCCCTGCTTTGGCGTCAGCAGCGTTTCGGCCTGCCCGCCCGCCGCGCGTAGCGCCTTGGCCAGCGCGCGCGATTGCGTCACCGCGTCCGGGCGCGCGGCATGCACGAGCAGAAACGGCGGAATGCCTTTTCCCGGCGCGACGTGAGACAGCGGCGAAGCATCGGCCCAGCCGGCGGGGTCGCTGCCGAATGCGTTGCGATACCAAAGACCGAGCAGGCCGCCCTGCCCGATCGCCAGCGGCGCCTCCACGGTAAGATCGTAGCCCGTGCCATCGAGCGGCACGACGCCCTTGATCGCCGAAAGCGGCAGATTGTGCGCCGCGAGGCGCCGCTCATCGGTCGCGACCAATGCCGCCAGATGCGCGCCGGCGGAATGGCCCATGACGTACAGCCGATCGGGATCGCCGCCGATCGCGGCGGCGTTCTTGTGCAGCCAGGCGATCGCGGCGGCGACATCCTGCACATGTTCGGGATGTTTTGCCGCCGGGCTCAGGCGATAATTCAGCGAGGCATAGACGAAACCGCGGCGGGTGAAGGCAGCGGCCTTGTCGCGCCCCTGCTGGGGATTGGCCTTGTCGCCGAACGCCCAGCCGCCGCCATGGAGGAACGCCATGATCGGGCGCGCCTGCCCCGGCGCCGCGCCATAAACGTCAAGGCTTTGCAGATCGGCCGCCACGCCGGGCGTGCGCGCATAGCGCACCGTGAGCGGCGCTGCGTTTTGTGCAAAGGCCGCTGGCGCGGCGACGAGCGCACTGACGGCGGCGATCAGATCACGGCGGCGCATGAAATCCCCACGCAAGGCGCGAATTTGCCGACCATTGCGCGTTTTACGAGGCGAGGCTAGCGCGCGTGGACATGGTTGCGGCGGTGGCGGCGCGGATCGGGGCGTTCCCGCTGGGCGTTGACCTTGATCCAGTTCAAAATCGCCCAGCCGAACGGGACCGGCTTGTACACCGCGCCGTCTGTCTCGCTGCGCGGCAACATCACATCGTTCATTTTCGGCTTCAGCGCGCGGATCAGGTCTTCCTCCACCGCGGCGCGGTCATAATCTGTCGCGATATTGTAGACGTGCCGCTCGGTCACGCCGTAATCGTATACGGCCTTGGCGAATTTCTCGTGACCGTAGAGCCGCTCGCGAAAATTCGTCGCCTTGCCGACGTAGATCGCCTTGAGGAAAAACACGAAACGGCGGCGCACGAAAATATACACCCCGCCGTAATCGGGAATGCCCTTGCGCGTCAGCGTGATCTTGAACCGGTAGAGCCTGCCCGAATCGCCGCGCCAAATCTTGTGATCGAACAAGAACATGCGGGCGCGCTCCTTTGATCTTCAGCGTCGGAGGCTCGATCCATCCCGGTTAACCAATGGTTAATTTCGTGCATGGCGCGCCGATGTACTCAGCTATACTGATTCATGGCTTCCCGCCCAGAACCCCGAGGCGAACCCTCGCCGATCCTCGTCGCCGCCGCCGCGATCTTTCTCGGCTGCGCAATGGATGCGGCGATCAAGCATATCGGCGCATCGAATGGCATGCTGACGATAGCATTGGCGCGCTTCGGCATCGGGGCGGTCGTTTCGGCGATCATATTTTTCGTCGCCCGCGCGCCGGCGATCCCGCTCGCCAAGCTGAAGCTTCACGCCATCCGCGCGGTATCGATCGTGATCGCGGCGCCCTTGTTCTTCTACGCGCTCACCGTGCTGCCCTTGACCGAAGCGATGACGTTCGGATTCACCGCGCCGCTGATCACGCCCTTCATGGCGGCCATCGCGCTGAAGGAAAAACTGCGGCCTTATCCGGTCGCGGCGGCGATCGGCTTTGTCGGCGTGGCGATCGCGGCGTTTCAGCCTTCGAGCGCCGCCGTCTCGCCGCAGCACACGCTCGGGGTCTGCGCCATTTTCGTTTCAGTGTTCGCCTATTCCGGCTCGCTGATCCTGCTGCGCTATCGCGCCACCGAAGACAGCCCCTATGCGATCGGCCTGATGGGCAATCTGATGCCCGCCGCCTTGCTGGCGATTCCCACCATCGCGCTTGAACCGCTGCCGCAGGTTTCAGCGCTGCCGTGGTTTGCGCTGATCGGCGCGCTCGGCGCGGTGTTCTGGCTGATGCTGACCTGGGCCTATGGCCGCGCCACGCCGCAAATCCTCGCGCCGCTGGAATATACCGGTCTGCTCTGGGGCACGGCGTGGAGCGTTCTGGTGTTCCACGAAGGCGTGCAGCCGCGCGTGTTCGTCGGCGCGCTGTTCATCGTCGCCGCCTGCGTGCTGGTGAGCTGGGACGAACACCGCAACAACGCGACGCCGGAGATTTCGATCTAAGCGTCCGAACACAAAAAACCTTGCAGGGCTGTTTGGCGTAAAATTGGCCGAAGGTTATTCGCTGCACACATTGCGACGCTAGCTCTGCGCCAGCACGATAATGAGATCGCCGGCTTGGTAAGCGCCCGCCTCCGATTTGACCGGGTTCAGCGTGACGCCGCCCATATGGCGCTTGTCGCTCGCGCCGGCGCGCCGCTTGCAATATCCAAACGCAACCTCGCCACGGCGGCGCGCTGCTTCAACAATCGTGTAGAAATTCACGCTTTCGCCGAGCGCAACGTAGTCCTCGGCCGGACGCATGTAGATTTCAGAACCCTCGACGTCTAGAATGTCCCGGAATATAGCGGAAAAGTACTCGTTCTTCGACGCTTGCGCCAACATCAGGCTGACGAGTTTATTGGACACAACGAAATCGTCCGCACGCGTCGCCTCAGCCAACTCGCGGTTTCGGATATCGGCCATCGCGCTGACCAAGGTGAAGCGAAGATTGTTTCGTTCCGCGACATGGCGCAGGTTGAGCAGCGTGATGAGCGTGCTCGTGTCGGCCGCCTGCGCATCCATATCGTCGCAGTAGGAAAGCACGATGACATGGCTGAACGACGCCATATCGAGGGCGTCGAGGGCGCCGTGTCGTGCAATATCGAGCGTTTGGTGCACGATGACGACGTTGCCCGGCGTCGCTGCGAGCGCCGCCATGTCGTGAACGAAGTTCTTCCCGTTTGCGGCGATGGTTAGCGAAGAGCCGGGCGCCGCGTAGCGCGCGAGTTCGGTCACGATAGTCGGTCCGCGATGATTCCAGCCGAGAATGAGCGTGCGCTCGGCCGCCCGCGCCGCGCGCTCACGGTCGCGGATGGCCGCGGTCTGAATTGTCCATTTGTCGATGTTGGCGAGCTTGATCGAGCGGCGGTCGTTCGCCAGCAGGATCGTCTGGTCCCCTTGGACAATTACTGTGTCCATTGGCGGATTGAGCGTGACCTTTCCATCAACCCCGCAGAGCCCAAGAACCGCACATTTATCGAACAGCGACAGCGCGTCGCCAAAGCTTTTTCCGGCAAGGGCCGGTTGCGGCATGGTGTACATTTCGCAGCCTTCAAAATCGAGAAGCTCCGAATAGACACCGCTCAAACCGGCCTGCCTGCTGGAATGCACGATGATGCGTGAGATCAGATCGTCGGCGAGCACGATCTGTGCTTCGCCGCCCGCGATTGCCTGAGCGATCTCCGCGTTCCGGGCGCTGCGGCATTCTGCGGCGATGCGGTACTTGCTGGGGCTTCGGTGTGGATCGTGGACAAGCGCGAGAAGAGACTTGATCACATGCGCGTCAGGATTTTCCACTTCAGGCGAGACAATGATGATGGAATTGGCCGTGTGCAGGTTGACGATCGAAAGGTCCGTGAGGTCGGTCGGATCGCCGCTGCGGCAGATTATTCGCCTTGCTTTCGCCGGGAGTTTCGCCGTGATCGCATCCTCCATCTCCACCTTGTCCTTGTCCGCCATGACCACGATCGTGGCGCGTGGATCGTCAAGGAATATCTCCGATGCGATGTCAAAGATCGACGACGACCAGTTGAGTATCACCGTGTGGCCGATTTCGAGCACGACGGAGCGCCCCTTGCGCAAGTCCGCGAGCTTGGCCTGAACGCCTGCGCTCAGAAGGCCGATCAAGGTGGACAGCACAAACACGCCCCAGAGCGTCACGGCGAGCGCCGTTAGACGGAAGGGCCAGCCGACGTCGGTGTCGATGTCGCCCGGATCCATCGCGCGCATTAGCGATTGCCAGAACGCCTCCAAGAAGTTGAACGGCTGGCCGCCGGCGGGCGCAATATGCGTGAGCGACAAAAAGGTGGCGGCCAGCAGCAAGACGACGAGGGTGGCCGCCGCAAGCCAGCCGATCAGTGCGATGGGCCCCGCCGCCATGGTCCTGTCGAACGCGTACTGGAGCCGTGCGCCCAGCGTGACATGCTTCTTGTACATGGCCGATACGGCGCCCCAAGACACGGCGCTTGGCAAGCCCCAAGCTCGCCTATTTCACCTTTAGGCGGCTTGGGTCGAATGCGACTCTTTTTCGTCTGCCGCGGCTTGTCTTACAGTGATGTAAGGATCAGGCGCTGGCAGGCGCCGCCCGGCGTCGGATATGGATGGCGCAGGAAAAGCGTCGGAGACGCCCTCGCCAATCCTTTCAATGCAAAAACATCCTGAATCTCAAATTTTCTATGACCGGTCGGGACGACGGGCGCGGCGCATTCGCCTCGCTGCGGCATTGGTTGCGGCGGCGGCGGCGGTCATGCTTGCCGGATTTGTCATCAGCCTTGTGGTCTCGCCGCGGCTCGGCACGCTCGCGCGGCACGTCAACACTGTCACGCCGGCACGCCACCACAACTTCCAGGTAGCGCGGCGCGATCTGTTTCGACGCATTGAAAAAGAAAAAGTAGCTGTCCGGTCAACGAGGCTCGCGCCCAAGGGCAGTGAAATTTCGGGCGCTTATTTCCCGCCGTGGCAAGACGGCGCTCTGGACTCTTTTCGGGCGCACGCGAAGGATCTGACTCACGTATATCCGGCCTGGCTTCAGGTAGGCGAGGACGGGAAAACGCTCCGTACGACGGATTGGGATCCCAAAACCACTCCGACCACCACGCCGCTGCTAAGTATCGCCCATGCGCAAGGCGTTCGCGTGGCGCCAACGCTCAGCAACGCCGCCAACGCGCGCTTCGACTCAAAGCGAATTGAGCGCATGCTGCTTACGCCTGGCGCCGGTCGGGCGGTCATCGACGCTACGACCAAGTTCGTGACAACGAACGATCTTGCCGGTGTCCAGGTCGATATCGAAATGCTCGATAAGCCGTTGCGACCCGCATACGAAGCGTGGGTGCGCGCGCTCGGACGCGCGATGCGGGCCAAAGGCAAAGAGCTATCAATAACCATTCAGGCGTCAGAGGACGACGACGTCATCAAGAGCCTTGCGGGCGCCGCCGACTACATCATCCCGATGGCGTATGACGAACACGCCATGGCGAAGGTTCCGGGCGCTGTCGCCTCGGCAGGGTTCGTGGAAAGCACGCTGAGACGTTTTTCCGCGCTCGTCCCGGCATCAAAGCTGGTACTCGGCGTCGGCGCCTATGGTTACGATTGGCCGGGCGACGGGACCGAACCGCAAGCGGTCACCAATTCGGAGGCCATTGCCCTCGCCGCCGGATATCGGGACGAGGAAAAAGCGCAAGACGTGATCGATTTCGATCAAGACGCGCTGGAGCCGACGTTCGAATACACCGACGACAACAAGCTTAGCCACGAAGTCTGGTATCTGGACGGCGTGACCGTCGCGAATGCGATGAAACTGACTAAGCTCTATCGCGCACGCGGCGCGGCGCTCTGGGCTCTGGGGATGGAAGACACGTCCACGTGGCGGGCCTTTGGACGAAGCGCGCAGGCCAGCCCGGACCTGCACGTCATGGACCAACCGCTGGCGCCGGAATTTCTCGGCGACGGTGAATTGCTGACGGTCCGCCGCACACCCTCGCCGGGATCACGACAATATTCCATCGACGCCCACTCCGGCCTCATAACCGACGAGAACTACCTTGCTTACCCGACGAGTTGGCTGGTTGCACGCCAGGGCAACGCCGACAAATCGATCGCGCTCACCTTCGATGATGGGCCTGACCCGCGCTGGACGCCCGCGATCCTTGACATCCTGAAACGCCACCATTTGAAGGCGACGTTTTTTCTGATTGGCGAAAATGCCGTCGCCCATCCCGATCTGGTGCGGCGCATTTTCGATGAGGGTCATGAAATCGGCAATCATTCCTTCACGCACCCGAACATGGCCCATACCGGGCCGGCGCGCATTCGCCTCGAACTGGCTGCGTGCCAACGCGCCATTGAGGCGATCACCGGCCGCTCGACGCGCTTGTTCCGTCCGCCTTACAACGCCGACGCCGACCCTGCCTCTTACGGCGAAATCATGCCGGTCTGGATCGCCAATCAGGCCGGCTATCTAACCGCCGGCGAATCCATCGACCCGAACGACTGGCAAATTGACGTTCGCGCGGCAAGCGGCGGCACGCGCAAACTCACCGGCGCGGACATCACCGCCTCTGTGCTGCGCGATATCGACAAGGGCCACGCGATCCTCCTGCATGACGGCGGCGGCGACCGTTCGGCCACGGCCGACGCGGTCGAACGCCTGATCGTAGCGCTGCAAGCGCGCGGCTACCATTTCGTCACCATGGGCGCGCTTGCCGGCATGCCGCTTGCCGACACGATGCCAGCGGTCGCGACCGGCGATGAAAGGCTCGTCGCCATGGACGACGCCGTCTTCTCCTTCCAGCGCGCCGCCGCCGCGGTGCTGTTTTGGGCGTTCTCGGTCGCCATCGCTCTGGGGCTGGCGCGCATCGCCCTCATGCTTTGGCTTTTATCCTTCCGGGTGCTGCGCCCAACCAAGATCGCCGATCTAAAACCGCGGGTAGACGTGATGATTGCGGCGTTCAATGAGGAAGCCGTAATCGGAAAGACGATCGCCAGCGCTCTCGCGAGCCGTGATGTCGATGTCAAAATCATTGTCGTCAACGATGGCTCAACGGACGGCACGCTTGAGGCCGTCAACCGTCAATACGCCCATGAGCCGCGCGTGCTGGTGTTGTCAAAGACCAATGGCGGAAAAGCCGCAGCGTTGAATTTTGCGCTGGCGCATGTCGAAGCGCCGATCGTCGTAGGCGTGGACGCCGATACGCAAATCGACGCAAACGCGCTCGCCGCCCTGGCGCGCCGGTTCGCCGAAGACGACATTGCCGCCGTCGCCGGCAACGTGCGTGTCGGCAACCGCCGGAACTTTATAACGCGATGGCAGTCTATCGAATATACTACGTCGCAGAACATCGACCGCCGGGCGCTCGGGCACGTCAACGCCATAACGGTGGTCCCTGGCGCGATCGGGGCGTGGCGCACTCAAGCGCTTCGCGAGGTCGGCGGATACGGTTCCGATACGCTTGCAGAAGACATGGACCTGACGTGGCGGCTACGTCGCGCGGGCTGGCGCATCGCCAACGAGCCGCGCGCAATCGCCTATACGGAAGCGCCGGCGAGCCTCGGCGCGCTAATGAAGCAACGGTTCCGCTGGACGTTCGGCACGCTGCAATGCCTCTGGAAACATCGTAGCGCGCTGTTTCACTACGGTTGGTTCGGCGGGTTCGCCCTGCCCTCGCTTTGGCTGTTTCAAATTGTGATGCAAGTGCTTGCGCCGTTCGTCGATCTTCAACTCATCGTCGCGATCGGCGCGCGCGCTATGAGCTGGCTTGCGTCGCTGGACCATTCCGACATTTCGCCGGCCGCCGATTCCGCCATCTGGCTCATCCTCGGCGTCTATATCGCCTTCCTTGCGCTCGAACTCGCCGCGGCGTGGGTGGCGTTCTCGCTCGACCGCGAGGACAAACGCTTGCTCTGGCTTCAGCCGCTCCAGCGGATCGTATATCGTCAGGTTATGTACATTGCGGTGTGGCGCGCGCTCTCCCGCGCCGCGATCGGCGCCAGCCAGGCATGGGGCAAGCTGCGCAGGACCGGCGATGTCTCATCCGTGCCCCTGCTCGACCCTATACCAGTCAAAGCCAGCGCGCCCCGGCCCGATCCCATACCAGTCGAAGCAGAATGACCGTCACGCGCCGCCAGATCAGTGCGGCGGCGGGGCCAGCGATCGCCGCCTTCGGCTTCCTGCTTTCGGCGACAGTATATTTCCCCGGCCTGTTCACGCCCGACAGCATGGATCAATTTGAACAAAGCCAGAGCGGCCACTTCACCGACTGGCACCCGCCCGTGATGGCGATGCTCTGGCGTGCATTCAATTTCATACACGTGGGTCCCGAACTCCTTTTCGGGTTTCACCTCGCGCTGTTCTGGATTGGTGTTTGGGCCATCGGCGACGGTCTGACCAGGCGTGGCCTGGCGTATGGCGCGCTTTTCCCGCTGATCGGCCTGCTGCCGTTCGTGTTCAATTATCTCGGCCTGTTGTGGAAGGACGTAGCGGTTGCGGCAGCATGGACATTTGCCGCTGGATTGGCGTTTCGGCGCCAAGCGGGCCAAGTCAAAGCGCACACCATCGAGCAGGTCTGCGTCTGGGCGGCCTTCGCCTATGGCGTTTTGGCGCGCGCCAACACGATTTTCGCGGCGGCGCCATTGGCGCTCTACTTGCTCGGCGGGAATTTGTTCTCGCGCCGCCTATGGCCGCAGATCGCCGCCATGCTGCTGATTCCGCCGCTGTTGTTGGCAGGCTCTGCGGTATTCAACAAATATGTCGCGCGCGCTGAGCCGCAATACGCGACCAGCTCGCTATTCCTGTTTGATCTCGCGGGCATTTCGCATCGGCTCGGCAAAAATCTGATTCCCGGGCCATGGACGGCCGCGCAGGAGCGGCAAATTCCAAACTGCTATGGCCCGGACAAATGGGATCACACCGGCATGGGCGAATGCGCATTCGTAACCAGCACGCTCGACGAGCGGGATCTGTCCGGCTCCCCGATCCTCACACAGGCATGGACATCTGCGATCCTCAGCCACCCGATGGAATATCTCGGCCACCGTCTCGCCTACACAAATGAACTGATGCGCTGGCTCGGGCCCGTTCCGACGCGAGATGCATTCATGGAGACCGAAATCGCTGACCCACGCTACGCCAATACGCCGGGTCCATTGTTTCGCGCGATCGAAGCAGTTTGCGAGGCGCTGACGGATACGCCGTTGTTCCGGCCCTATTTTTGGCTGCTGCTCGCAATCAGCGCGGCGGGGCTTTCGTTCGCCGCCGAAAACTCGCCCCAGCGCCAGGTCGCCGGTGCGCTTTCGCTTTCAGCGCTGATTTATCTGCTCAGCTATATTCCGTTCGGCGTCGCCTCGGACTTCCGTTATGCTTATTGGTCGATCATCGCCGATCTAGGCGCGGGGGCAGCGCTGCTCGCCTGTCGTTGGCGCAACGCGCGCGTGCTTGGCGCCATTGCCTCCGCCAGCGCCATCGGCGTAATCGCGATGATCGGTTCAAGCATAGTGTCTCAAATACGCACTTAGAGGGATGGTTTCGATATTGCGCGACCCTTCTAGACTAGATTCTGTACCCATAAAGGGGATTCACAAGGATCGCGAACGCTGATTCCTTCCGCTGAGGGAGGAAGCGATGGCGCGGTTCGATCTGAGCGACAAGGAATGGGATCTGATCAGGCCCTTGCTGCCCAACAAGCCGCGCGGCGTGGCGCGCGTGGACGACCGGCGCGTGCTCAACGCGATCTTCTTCATCCTGCGCACCGGTTCGCCGTGGCGCGATCTGCCGGAGCGCTATGGGCCCTACACGACGGCCTACAACCGCTACAATCGCTGGGCGAAAGCGGGCGTCTGGGTGCGGATTTTCGAGACGCTGGCGGCGAAATCGCCCCATTCCATGGCGCTGATCGACAGCTCCATCATCCGCGCCCACCAGCACGCCGCCGGCGGAAAAAAGGGGGCGAGGATCACGCCATCGGCCGCTCTCGTGGGGGACTGAGCACCAAGATCAACGCGCTCGTCGATGAAAACGGCCTGCCGGTGCGGCTCATGCTCACCCCCGGCCAGGCGCACGACCTCAATGCAGCGCCGCATCTGCTCGAAGGACTGAAGTGCCGCCACGTCGTCGCCGATCGCGGCTATGACGCCGATGCGTTTCTCGCCTTCATTCGCGCCACCGGAGCCAAAGCGCACATTCCCTCGACCCGCTCGCGCCTCGTCCAGCGATCGGTCAGCCGCCGCATCTACCGGGAGCGCAATCTCGTCGAGCGCTTTTTCAACAAGCTCAAGCATTTCCGACGCGTCGCGACCCGCTTCGACAAGCTGGCGCGGAACTTCCTCGCCGCCGTCGCCCTCGCCTCGGCCCGGCTATGGATGAGAGCTTATGAGTCCGCTACCTAGGCG
>DASZPV010000008.1:0-74433 GCA_035549875.1 Caulobacterales bacterium | reverse complement strand
CGACGCCGGGATAGTCGAGGCCGGCCGACACCGAGTGGGTTTCGATGATCTGGCCGTCTTCGTCGTTCATCAGGTAGGTGCGGTTGCCGTGTAGCACGCCCGGACGGCCGGCGGTAAGCGGCGCCGCGTGCTTGCCGGTGTCGATGCCGTGCCCGCCGGCTTCGACGCCGATCATGCGCACGCCCTCGTCGCCGATGAAGGGATAGAACAGGCCGATGGCGTTGGAACCGCCGCCGACGCAGGCGACCAGCGAATCGGGCAGGCGGCCATTCTGCTGCATGCTCTGCTCTTTCACTTCGCGGCCGATGATGCTCTGGAAGTCGCGCACGAGCATCGGGTACGGATGTGGGCCGGCGACGGTGCCGATGATGTAGTAAGTGTTGTCGACGTTCGTGGCCCAGTCGCGCAGCGCTTCGTTCATCGCGTCTTTCAGCGTGCCGGTTCCGCTATCGACCGGGCGCACTTCGGCGCCGAGCAGTTTCATGCGGAACACATTCGGCTTCTGCCGCTCGATATCGGTGACGCCCATGAACACGACGCAGGGTAAATCAAACCGCGCGCAGACTGTGGCGGTGGCGACGCCGTGCTGACCGGCGCCGGTTTCGGCGATGATGCGCGTCTTGCCCATGCGCTTGGCAAGCATCACCTGGCCAAGGCAATGATTGATCTTGTGCGCGCCGGTGTGATTCAACTCGTCGCGTTTGAAATAGATTTTCGCCGCGCCGTAATGCGCCGTCAGGCGCTCGGCAAAATAGAGCGGGCTCGGCCGGCCGACGTAATCGCGCAGAAATACGTCGAGTTCGGCCTGATAGGCCGGATCGGCCTGCGCGGCGCGATAGGCGCGCTCCAGATCGAGCACCAGCGGCATCAGCGTCTCGGCAACGTAGCGGCCGCCGAATTCGCCGAACCGGCCGCGCTCATCGGGCAGTTCGCGCGTGTTGCGCAACAACGTTCCGTCTGAAGCCATGAGGATGATTTTAGGCCTTTTTCGCCGCCGCAAGGAAGGCCGCGATGCGGGCCGGGTCCTTTATCCCGGGGGCGGATTCCACGCCAGAGGATACGTCCAGCGCCCCCGCCCCGCTGGCCGCCACGGCCGCGGGGACGTTTTCCGGGGTAAGGCCGCCGGACAACAGCCAGGGGCGGCCAAAGCGGCGGCCCGCCAGCATCGCCCAATCGAACGAAGCGCCATGACCGCCGGGGCGATCGGCTTCAGGCGGGGCCTTGGCGTCGAACATCAGCCAATCAGCCACCGGCTCGAACGGCGCTGCGGCGGCGAAATCCTCGCTGCGCGCGATCGGCAGGGCCTTGATCACGCCCTTCTTCGCGAAGCGCCTGACCTCGGCGGCGCGGGCGGGCGTTTCGTTGCCGTGAAGCTGGATCCAATCCGGCGCGACGCGCTCGGCGATCATCGCCAGCAGCGCATCGCCCGCATCGACCGTTACCGCCACGATATCGGCCTTGCCCCGCGCCAGCGCCGCCAGCGGGCGGGCCGCTTCCGGCGCGATATTGCGCGGGCTGGGCGGGAAGAACACGAAGCCGACGAAGCGTGCCTCGCCCGAGAGCGCGGCGTTGACCGCTTCGGCTGTCTTGAGCCCGCAGATTTTGACGTCGGTCATTGCGCCTTCACTTTGCGCGGGCGACCGCCGAGTTTGCCGTTTTGTCGTGATGCCTCGCGCTTCGACGCTGATTTCGCGCGCCCGCCGGCCGCTCCCAAACGCGACGCGCTCCATGCCTTCGACCCGAGAAACCCTTCGAGCAAAGCGGGAATATAGATATCGGCGTCGATCTTAGGGAAATGAAGACCAAGCCCCGAGGGGGTTATCTCGATCGTTTTGAGGTCGGCGGCGGACGCATGTTCGAGCCCCTGCGCGGCGAATGGCGCGAAGGCGATCTCAAGGCCGCTGGCGAGCGCGATGACGATCTTGCCGCTGCGTGCGTCATAGCGAGCAGAGAGCGCAGCGGGATTTTTTTCCCGCTGCGCTCTGCCCCGCGCGTTCGCGCGGTTAATCTCATCAAGGCTGGCCATGCATATCGCTCCACGCCGTGCATAAATCGGTCAAGGCCGCATGCAGCGCCGCTTTCAGACGGCCCAGAGCGGCGCGCGAAAAACCATAGTTCTCGCGAATCTCGGGCGGTCCTCCGGGGCCGATGATCGTTCGGGTAGATCACCACACGCATGCCGGAGATCGACAGGATCGTGGGCAAAACCTAACCGCTTGGGTTTAAAAAGTCAAGATTTTTATGGCCAACGGGGTGGAGGCATTCGTAGAGCCGGTTGAGGGAGGCTGCCTCCACCCCGCTTTTTGCCGATACGGCAAAGCCTATATGGGAAGCGGCCTACTTCTTCGCCAGCAAATCGCGGATCTCTGTGAGGAGCTTTTCTTCGGTCGTGGGCGGCGCGGCGGGATGCTCGGCTTCCTTCTTGCGCATCGCGTTCATCAGCTTGACGATAATGAACATCGCCCAGGCGACAATCACGAACGTGATGATGAAATTGATGAACCGGCCATAGCCGACCACGGTGGCGGGAATTTCCTTGCCGTCCGGCCCGATATGAGCCGGCGCCAAAGTGTAGGCCATTTTCGAAAAATCGATGCCGCCGGTGAGGATGCCGACCGGCGGCATGATCACATCGGTGACGAGCGAATTGACGATGTTGCCGAACGCCGCGCCGATGATGACGCCGATGGCGAGATCGACAACATTGCCGCGCATCGCGAAATCGCGAAATTCCTTGAGCATGTGAGGTCTTTCTAAAGGTTCGGGATTATTCGTCGTCGTCCGGCAAGTCTTCGCCGTTGGTGACATGGGCGCGCAATTCTTTGCCCGCTTTGAAGAAGGGCACTCTCTTGGCCTCCACGCCCACCGAAGCGCCGGTGCGCGGATTGCGGCCGACGCGCGCGTCGCGCGTGCGCACGGAGAAGGCGCCGAAGCCGCGGATTTCCACCCGGTCGCCACGTTCCAGCGCGTCGGAGATTTGCTCCAGCACGCAATCGACCATGGTTTCGACCTCGGAGGCCTTCCAATGGCTGAATTTCTGCTGCAGTCGCGCCACGAGCTCGGATCTCAGCATGCGCTCCAGCTCCCTTACCGGCAGCAGAGAACATCGCCTAGCGGCGCCCGTCAAGAATTTGTAAGAAAAACAGCACGAAAGAAAAGGGCCGGCGCGGACGCGCCGACCCCTGGTTGCACGTTTACGTAAACGTCAGCCCTTTTCCTTCTCGCGCAAGGCCGCGCCTAGGATATCGCCCAGCGAAGCGCCGCTATCGGAGGAGCCGAACTTGGCGATGGCCTCCTTGTCGTCGGCCATTTCCAGGGCTTTCACCGACAGGCTCACCTTACGGGCGCTCTTGTCATAAGCGGTGATCAGCGCGTCGATCCGGTCGCCGACCGCGAAACGCTCCGGCCGCTGCTCGGACCGTTCGCGCGACAGATCGGACTTGCGGATGAACGAGCGCACGGCATTGCCCTCGCCAAACGCCACTTCCAGTCCGCCGGAGGCGATCTCGACCACTTCAACGGTGACCCGCTGGCCCTTGCGGTATTCGCTCGATGCGATCGGATCGGCGCCGACCTGCTTGATGCCGAGGCTGATGCGCTCTTTCTCGGCATCAATGTCGAGCACCTTGGCTTTCACCACGTCGCCCTTGTTGTACCGGGCGAGCGCTTCTTCGCCCTGCGCGTCCCAGGCGATGTCGCTCAGGTGGACCATGCCGTCCAGATCGGGCGCGAGGCCTACGAACAGACCGAATTCGGTGATGTTCTTGATCTCGCCCTCGATGATCGAGCCGACCGGATGATCGGCGGCGAGCTGCTCCCACGGATTGGACATGACCTGCTTGAGGCCGAGCGAGATGCGGCGCTTCTCGCCGTCCACGTCCAGGATCATGACATCGACTTCCTGGCTGGTGGAGATCAGCTTGCCGGGGTGGACGTTCTTTTTCGTCCAGCTCATTTCGCTGACGTGAACAAGGCCTTCGACGCCCGGCTCAAGCTCAACAAATGCGCCGTAATCGGTGATGTTGGTGACGCGACCGGTGAACTTGCCGTTGACCGGATATTTCTGCTCCACGCCATCCCACGGATCGGTCTGCAACTGCTTCATGCCGAGGCTGATGCGTTGGGTGTCGGGATTGATCTTGACGATCTGCACTTTCACCGTATCGCCGACGTTGAGCACCTGGCTGGGATGGGAAACGCGTTTCCAGCTCATGTCGGTCACGTGCAGCAGGCCGTCTATGCCGCCGAGATCGACGAACGCGCCGTAATCGGTGATGTTCTTGACCACGCCTTCGCGGATTTCGCCTTCCTGCAGAGCGCCGACGATCTCAGCGCGTTCGGAAGCGCGGGTTTCTTCCAGCACGGCCCGGCGCGAAACAACGATATTGCCGCGCGCGCGGTCCATCTTCAGGATCGCGAACGGCTGGGTCATGTTGAGCAGCGCGCCGACATCGCGCACCGGGCGGATATCGACCTGCGAGCCAGGCAGAAACGCGTTGGCGCCGCCGAGGTCGACGGTGAAGCCGCCCTTCACCCGGCCGACCAGCGCGCCCATCACGGGCTCCTGCGCGGCGAAATTCTTTTCCAGGCGCGTCCAGGCTTCTTCGCGGCGGGCCTTCTCGCGGCTGATGACCGCTTCGCCGAGCGCGTTCTCGATGCGGTCGAGATAGACTTCGACGATCTCGCCGGCTTTGGGCGCGGGGCCGTCATTATCGACGAGGAATTCACGGAGCGGGATACGGCCTTCGGTCTTGAGGCCGACATCGACGACGACGAAATCGTTTTCGATCGCGACGACGGTGGCGGGGACGACGCGCCCCTCGATCATGCCGCGGCCCGCGAGGCTTTCCTCAAGCATGGCCGCGAAATCTTGTGTGCTGGGATTCATGGACGTTTGTGGGGTGGCCAAATCGAACTCCAAATAATCGTTTCGTGCCTGCCGGTTGGTTCCGGCGGTCTGGGCAAAAGCGCCCTGGTTGATGGGCCGGACCGGATAAGGCACGCGCCCGCGTGAGGTGGGCGAGGCGGGCGATAACGCGGGCCGGGGCGACGGAGCAACGCCTTGTCCCTGATGATGGGAGAAGCGTTAGCGGGCCGCGTCGATGATGCGACGGGCAGCCGTTGCCGGGCTCTCTATAGGTACTGGCCGGCGGACCGGCAAGCCGGAGCGGCTAGAAAGTAGCGGTGAGCTGAAGCCGAAAATAGGCGACGTCGCCGCCCCCGGCCCGCCTTACGGCGTCGCTGGCGAAGGCATAGGCGACGGAGCTGTAAATGTCCGTTCCGCGCTTCGGAACGAGGTGTGCGCTGGTCTGCAGGATGAACGCGGTGAGCCGCCCTTCGATCGCCGTGCCATCGATCGGCCGGCCCTGCGCATAAATCGCATCAACGGTGGACGCGCGCCCGACGATAAAGGCCGACGCAGTGAGGTCGGCCGGGCCGAACCGCATTTGGCCCTGCCCCGAGGCGTACATGTAATTGGTCTGATAGAGCAGCGGCGAATCCGAGAACCCGTTGTTGCTGGGATAGATTGGATCGAACGTCTCGATCACGCCATCGCCGCGTTTACCGTCGCCGCTGGCGTAACTTGCGGTCCAAATGAGACGCGGATCGTGCGGCGCCTTGAAGGTATAGGTTGTGGTGGCGATGGCGCCGGCGGCGCGCGCCTTCTGTCCGCTCTTCGTACGCCCCCATTGCAGCACGCCTTGCGCGTAGCCTCTCCAGGCCCCGTCGCGCCAGGAATGGCGCAAGCCGGAGGTCCAACGGCGTTCGGCGCCGGCGCCTTCCAGCCACCGCGCATTGGGCCGTGTGCGATCGAATACGAAGGCGCCGAGCCCGTTGGTATCCACCGTCGCGCCATCGAACGTCTCATCCGGATCGGGCCAATCGTCGAAGGGGCCGGACCGCAATCGTATCGGCCGGAGATGAAACAGGTTGATGGAGACGTCGCCGCTCGACACCATCAGCAAGGTTCCGTTGAACGCCCGCCGAATGTTCGCCCCGTCGCGGGTGCTGACGAGGCGATTGCCTTCCATGTTCAGTTCCTGCCGGCCAATCCGCGTGACCAGCAGCGCCGAGCCGACGTGAACCGGCAGATCGACGAAAAATTGCCCCACGTCCGGGCCGTCGCGATCCTGCGGGCGCTGAACAGGCTCGCGGCCGTTTTCGTCGGTGACGGTAAGTTGACCGAACACGCGCAGGTTTCGCGTGGCGTGCAGATCGGCTCCGAACATCATGCGGCGGCCGAACGAGACATAATCGGGCGCGTCGCGAATGCCGAAATCAGTTGCATCGACGGCGTCGATCCTGACGCGCGCTTCGCCGCTGAGGGTCAGCCAGCCCGGTCCGACCGGCAGATAGCGCAAGCGGTTCAGGCCCGTGAGGTCCTTGCCGGCCAGAACCGAACAATCCTCCTCCCAACGGTAGGATACGGTCGGACAGTACGGCTGCTCGGCATACGCGAGCGGAGCCGAAGCGAACGCCAGCCCCGCCGCGCCAAACGCGCACAAACCGCCAAATCGGCTGGACGCCGCCATCGAACCCCCTGCGCCGCCACCGCTCAGCGAGCCGCGTCGATAACCCGCCGCGCGGCCGCGACCGTCTCTTCTATAGATAGCGCCGTGGTGTCCAGCAAATGCGCGTCATCGGCGCGTCTCAAAGGCGCGAACCGCCGGTTTCGGTCGCGTTCATCGCGATCGGCGATTTGGGCGCGAAGCACTTGAAATTCGACCTTTTCCCCGCGCGCCGCCAGTTCGGCATGGCGCCGGTGCGCGCGTTCGTCGAGCGAAGCATCGACAAAAAATTTCACCTCCGCGTCCGGGCATATGACAGTGCCGATATCGCGCCCGTCCAGCACCGCGCCGCCGGGCCGATGGGCGAACGCGCGCTGGGCCTCGAACAGGATGGCGCGGACCTTTTCGTTCCCGGCCACCACCGAGGCAGCCTGCCCCACCGCGCCGCTACGGATGCGGTATTCGTCGATCGCGGCCAGATCGAGCGCGTGGGCGGCGGCTTCAGCCGTGGCGCTATCGCCCACGTCGCCGCCGCCATCCAGCACCGCCAGCGCGACGGCGCGGTAGAGCGCGCCCGTATCAAGCCGCGCCAGCCCGTAATGACGCGCCAATTCGCGCGCAAGCGTGCCCTTGCCGGACGCAGTCGTGCCGTCAATGGCGATGATCACGTATCGATCTCCGCGCCGAGGCCGCGCATCAGTTCCGCAAAGCCCGGAAAACTGGTGGCGATCATTTCGGCGTCTTCGACCGTCACCGGCCCCTGCGATGCAAGGCCGAGCACGAGATGGCTCATGGCGATGCGATGATCGCCCTTGGTGGCGACATGGCCGCCGACCGGCGCGAGCGGCGCGCCGCGCACGATCAGCCCTTCGCGCTCTTCCTCCACGCGCACGCCGCAATTCTTCAGCCCGCGCGCCATCAACGCGATGCGATCGCTTTCCTTGACGCGCAATTCGCCGATGCCGCGCATGATCATGTCGCCCTGCGCGAACGCGGCGGCGACGGCGAGTATGGGATATTCGTCGATCATCGAGGGTGCGCGCGCCGGCGGCACGGTGATCGCCTTCAGGCGCGAGTGCCGCGCACGCAGATCGGCGACCGGCTCGCCCGCCTCGTTGCGCGGATTGACGATCTCGATATTGGCGCCCATTTCGCGCAGGGTTTCGATCAGGCCCGCACGCAGCGGATTCATCAGCACGCCGGGGATCGTTATGTCCGAACCGGGCGCGATCAGCGCCGCGACCAGCGGAAACGCCGCCGATGACGGATCGGCGGGCACGGAAAATTCGCCGAGCCCAGCAAAGCGGCCGTGCGGCGTCAGCGTGATCGTCCTGGCGCCGTCCGCCCCGTCGGTAATCGCGATGGCGGCGGCGCCGGAACGGCGGATCATGTTTTCGGTATGGTCGCGGCTCGGGTGCGGCTCGATCACGGTAGTGACGCCCGCGGCGTTGAGGCCGGCGAGCAGAATCGCCGATTTCACCTGCGCCGAAGCCACCGGCAAACGGTAGGAAATCGCCTTGAGCGCCCCGCCGCGAATGGTCAGCGGCAGCTTGCCGTCAGTGTCACGAATAACTGACGCCCCCATCTCTCTGAGCGGATCGAGCACGCGCTTCATCGGGCGCGTGCGCAGTGACGCATCGCCGTCGAACGCGGCTTCGATCGGAAAGCCGGCCGCCGCGCCCATGATAAGCCGGGCGCCGGTGCCGGAATTGCCGCAATCAATGGTTCCCGCCGGCTTGACCAGGCCGCCCCGGCCCTCGATCCGCCAGCGGCCATCGCCCAGGCGCTCCACATGGGCGCCGAAGGCGCGCATGGCCTCAGCCGTGGCCAGCACGTCCTCTCCCTCCAGCAGGCCGCCCACTTCAGTGACCCCGTCGGCCAGCGCGCCCAGGATCAGCGCCCGGTGGGAGATCGATTTGTCGCCCGGAACGCGCGCCACGCCTCTGAGCGGTCCCGAGGGGCGCGCCGTAAACTGCATGGGTCTCAACGTCCGGGGAGGGGTGAAAAGCGGCGACAAAGCTTTTGACAGGGGGGCCGGCGCGTGGCAAGCGACGCCGCCATTTTCAAGGAGTCCCCGCGTGGCGAAGGCCGAACTCGGCGACAAACAAATTTGCCCAAATTGCGGGGCTAAATTCTACGATCTAGGCAAGCGCCCGGCTGTGTGCCCGAAATGCGCCAACGCGTTCGACCCGATGGACGAAGCGATCCGGCTGAAACGCGTACGCACCCGCCCGCCGGCCTACGAGGAAGAAGAAGAGGTCAAGAAGAAACCAGCCGCCGAGGGCGACGAAGAGGCGGCCGAAGAGGAAGAAGAGGTCGTCGAGGCCGATGAAGTGGTGGCCGCCGAGCCGCTGGAAGACCTGACCGAGGACGACGACGAAGTCCCGGCCAATTCGGACGAGATTCCCGCCGGCTTCTCCGAAGATGTCGGCGAGGAAGTCGAAGAGGCCGTCGAAGACGACGCCGTGCCGATCCTGGAAGACGAGGAAGAAGAATTCCCGGAAGACGAGATCGAAATCGGCGGCGACGACGAGGAAGAGCCGAGCTGACGGCGCCGCCGCGGCTTGAAACGGCCGGAACCCGCGCCTAGGTTCCGGCCCCTTGCCGCCGCGCCCCCCAGGGCCGGCGAAAGATGGGGCCATAGCTCAGCTGGGAGAGCGCCTGCATGGCATGCAGGAGGTCAGCGGTTCGATCCCGCTTGGCTCCACCAATCTTTTCCATCCGGGTCGTGTCCCATCCAGTGGCGTACGAGCGCTGAGGCAGCGTGACCATCGGTGTAGGGCCGGTCGTCAAGCTGGAATGTACTCACGCACCATGCGCGCAGACACGCCGGCTCAATCGGCAAAGACCAAGGCTTCACCTTCGATTTTGGCGAGATCGATACTCGCGCCAAGGCCCGGCGTCGTCGGCACATCGATCATGCCGTCGATGACAACCAGCGGATCGGCCAGGAAGTGTTGGTGTACGGCGTTCCATTTCACCAGATATTCCTGGTAGGGCGTATGAATTGGCGATTGCAGCGCCGAAAAGTGCGCCGTCGCAGCGCTTGAATGGCCATGCGGGATGACCAGGATATCGTGCGCGGTGGCGTAGGCGGCGATTTTCAAGGCTTCCGTCAGCCCGCCGCACCAATAAATGTCCGGCTGGATCACATCGAGCGCGCCCGATTCAATGAAGCGCCTGAAGCCCCAGCGCGTATATTCATGCTCGGCGCCGGCGAGCGGAACGCCAATGCGCCCGCGCAGGCGCACGTAGCTGTCGATCCGGTCCGGCATGACGCATTCTTCCAGCCACCGGGGCCGGTATTGCCCGATGCGCTCGGCGAGATCGACGACATAGCCAACATCCATCGCCTGCCAGCAATCGAACATCAGATCGTAATCGTCTCCCACGCTCTCGCGCAGCGTGCGGACGAGTTCGACGTTCTTCTTCAGGCCTTCGCTGCCGCTCATCGGGCCGTGGCGGAAAAACCATTTCTGCGCCCGGTAGCCCTTTTCCTTGTATTCCTGCGCCCGCGCGCGAACCAGGCCCGGATCGAGCACGGCAAAGCCCAGCATTGAAGCGTAAGCCGGTATCTGCGTCTGCGTCGGCCCGCCGAGCAGACGATGCACCGGCTGCCCGAGCCATTTTCCGCGGATGTCCCACAGCGCGCAATCGACAGCGCTGATCGCGAGCATGCAATCGCCTTGCCGGCCGTGGACCATAAAGCGATGCATCTGATCCCACAGCCGCTCACCCGCGATCGCATCCCTGCCCACAAGCAGTGGGCGAAGTTGCTTGGCGATTACGAACGCGACGACCTCGGGAACAGGCCCGGCAAGGCCGACCACCCCCTCGTCGGTATGGATCTCCAGGAAATACGTAACGATCTTGAAGCCGTGTTCCGTCTGAACGCCGCCCTCGAAATCATTGCGGCTTCGGTATTCGGGATAGACATCGACCGGCCGCACAAGGCGCTCTTCCCAGAGATCGCCATGGGTCGGCAGTGTGCCGCGTAATTGGCGCAAACGAATTTCGGTGATCAGCATCGCAAGCTCAATCGGCGGCGTCGGAGAAATGCCCGCCATGCCGGCGGACGATGATGGTGAGCACGATCATGGACATGACGGCCATGGCGGCCAACCAGTGAAGGCCGCCGTTATAATCGCCCGTCGCGTCGCGCAAAATGCCTATGACCCATGGGTTGACGACGCTGGACAGATTGCCGAGCGCGTTAATGAGCGCAATGGCGGCGGCGGCCGTAGCCGCGCCGAGGACCGATGTGGGCAGGCCCCAGAATACCGGCATGGCGCCGAAAGCCCCGATCGCAGCCAGGCTAAGCGCCGCCAATTTCAGACTCGAATTGTTGGTTGCGGCGGCGGCAAGAAGACCTGCGATGGCTATCGCCAAGGCCGCATAATTAGCCAGCACGCGTTTGCCCGGACGATCGGCCAGATAGCCGAGACCAACCATGCCTATGGCGCCGAACGCATAAGGGATCGTCGCCAGCAAGCCGGTCTGCAAAGCCGCGAAGCCGAACTCCTTCAGGATTTGGGGAAGAAACGTGCTGATGGCGCCGTTCAGATTGGTGAGGCCGTAGTACATCATGCAAAACAGCAGAACTTGAGGGCTGAACAGCGCTTTGAACACGGACGCACGGTGACCGGCGGAATCGGCGCGCCGGGTTTTTTCCTGGTCGAGCCGCTGAATCAGCCAATCGCGTTCCTGCGGGCTGAGGAATTTTGCCTCCTGAGGACTACTGGGCAAGATGAACGGGATAAACGCAGCCAAGATCATCGCGGGCAGCCCTTCCAAAAGGTACATCCATTGCCAGCCGCGCAAACCGAGCGTTCCTTCAAGTTGCAACAGCAGCGCCGAGATCGGCGTGCCGATAACCAACGCGATCGGAATGCCGATCATAAAGGCGCTGACGATACGGCCCCGATACGCCGCGGGAAACCAGAGCGTGAGGTAGAAAATAACGCCAGGGAAAAGTCCCGCCTCGGCCGCGCCGAGCAGCGCGCGAAGCGTATAGAGACTGCCGGCGTCCCATGCGAAAGCGTGAGCGGACGATATCAGTCCCCACGTCGCCATGATTCGCGCGATCCACAGGCGCGCGCCAAACCGCGCCAGCGCGAGATTCGACGGAAGTTCCAGGAGCACGTAGGACACGAAAAAGACCCCCGCCGCAAATCCGAACGCGGTAGCCGACAGGCCAAGGTCTTGGTTCATCGTAAGCGCGGCCACGCCAATATTCGAGCGATCGACGATTGCGATAAAGTACGCCGCGATCAGAATCGGTATGAGCCGCCACGTGAGTTTTCTGACGACGCCGCGTTCCGAAACGGCCATGCTCCCCCCGCGCCCTTTTTCGATATGTTTTACGCGCCGTGCGCCGCGGCCAGAACGTGCGTGCGATCGATGTATCGTCGAAAGCCCGAGCGCCATAAGAAAATGTTTGCCAGCACCGGGTTGAGCGGTCAAATACGCATGTGGCGCTAACATACCTTATACAGAAATAGGTAGACGCGCGGGGAGGTTGGCATGGAAGCGCAAACCACGGCGCAGCGGCCGGCGATCGGCTTCGCCGTTCTTACGGCTACGCTCGGCGGCCTGCTTTTCGGCTACGATACGGCGGTGATCTCCGGCGCGATTTCGGCGATCGACGCCAATTTCATCGCACCGCGCGGGCTCCCGGCGAACGCGGCCGACGCGCTGTCAGGCTTTACGATTTCCAGCGCCCTCATCGGCACGGTGCTCGGCGCCGCCATCGCGGGCGCGCTGGCTACTCGATTTGGGCGCCGCCCTTCCCTGTTGATCGCGGCAGTCTTGTTCTTCGTGTCGGCGCTGGGCGCGGCGCTGCCTGAACTTGGCTTGGGCCCGATCGGGGGCATGGGCGTTGATGCGCTGACGCCCTTTGCGATCTATCGGATTTTGGGCGGCGTCGGCGTCGGCATCGCCTCGATGATCTCGCCGCTTTATATCGCCGAGATCGCGCCGGCCGCGCAACGCGGCCGGCTGGTTGCGTGGCAGCAGATCGCCATCATCGGCGGCATGCTGATCATCTATTTCGTCAACTGGGCGATCGCGCGTCAGGGCGACGAAGCGTGGCTGATCTCAACCGGCTGGCGCTTCATGTTCGCTTCGGGCGCCATTCCAGCGGCGGCGTTCTTCGGCCTCTTGTTTCTTGTCCCGGAAAGCCCGCGCTGGCTGGTTCAACACGGCGACGCGGCGGAGGCGACGGCCGTGCTTGATAAGCTGGGCATCAACCGGCCGAGACTGATCGAGGAAATTCGCGAGAGCCTTATCGAGCCGCGCCAACCGCTGTTCACCTACGGGGTCCCCCTCATCATCGTCGGCGTGATGCTATCGGTGTTTCAGCAATTCGTCGGCATCAATGCGGTGCTGTACTACGCGCCGGAAATCTTCAAGAACGTGGGCGCGAACACCGATACGGCGATGCTGCAGACGATCATCGTCGGCGCCGCCAATTTCACCTTCACGCTGATTGCCATGGTCACGGTTGATCGCTGGGGCCGCAAACCATTGATGATTACGGGCGCGCTGGTTATGGCGGCGTCGATGCTGGCCCTGGGCGCCTTTTTTTACTGGCGCCAGACGGGAATCGGCGCGCTCATAGCGATGACCGCCTATATCGCGGGCTTTGCGTTGTCTTGGGGGCCGGTCGTCTGGATCCTGCTGGCGGAAATCTTTCCGAACTCCATCAAGGGCCAAGCGATGGCCATCGCCGTGACAGCGCAGTGGATTTCAAATTTCGCCGTCTCGACCTCATTCAAGGTATTGAACGGCGACCCGTGGCTGACCGCCCATTTCAATCACGGCTTTGCCTATTGGCTCTACGGAATCATGAGCCTGCTGGCGGCGCTGTTCGTCTGGCGGATGTTGCCCGAAACGAAGGGCCATAAGCTCGAAGAGATGGGCCTCTTGTGGAAAGGGGCGCGGAAGGTCTGATGTTTCTCGGTGTCGATATCGGCACGTCCGCCGTGAAGGCGGTCGCTGCCGACGAGGCCGGCCGCGTCGCGGCGCAGAGCGCCAGCCCGCTCAGCGTGTCGCGCCCCCGCCCGCTTTGGTCGGAGCAAGACCCGGAAGATTGGTGGCGCGCGACCGACGCGGCGGTGATGGCGCTTGATCCCGCTTTGCGCGCGCAGGTGCGCGGCGTCGGTCTCGCCGGCCAGATGCACGGCGCCACGCTGCTGGACGGCGAAGACCGCGTGCTGCGCCCGGCGATCTTGTGGAATGACGGCCGCGCCGCCGTTGAATGCGCCGCGCTTGAAGTGGCCGAACCCCGAACGCGCGCCATCACCGGCAACCCCGCCATGGCCGGCTTCACCGCGCCCAAGCTGCTGTGGCTGCGCGCGCACGAACCGGACGTATTCGCGCGCGTGCGCACCGTGCTTTTGCCGAAGGATTATGTCCGCCTGCGGATGAGCGGCGACAAGGCCACCGACATGTCCGACGCCAGCGGCACGCTCTGGCTGGATGTGGGCGCGCGGCGCTGGTCGGCGCCGATGCTGGCCGCCAGCGGCCTGGACGAGCGCGCCATGCCGCGCCTCTGCGAGGGCCCCGCCCCTACCGGCGTCTTACGCGCCGATATCGCCGCGCGCTGGGGCATGAAGCGCGCGCCGATCGCCGCCGGCGCCGGCGACAATGCGGCTGCCGCTATCGGGCTGGGCGTGATCGAGGCCAACGACGCTTTTCTTTCGCTTGGTACGTCGGGCGTGTTGTTCGTGGCGACGGATCGCTTTCGCCCAAATCCGAATGCCGCCGTGCACGCGTTTGCGCATGCTTTGCCGGAACGCTGGCACCAGATGTCCGTGATGCTGAGCGCCGCGTCCTGCCTCGATTGGGCCGCGGCGTTGCTAGGCTTTAACGATGTCGCGGCGCTATTGCAGGCAGCGGAAAGCGCGGCCGATTCCGGCGGCGTCATTTTCCTTCCCTACCTCAGCGGCGAGCGCACGCCCCACGCAGACCCCTTCGCCAAGGGCGTGTTGTTCGGGATGAGCGCATCGAGCGACCGCGCCGCGATCGCGCGCGCCGTACTCGAAGGCGTGGCCATGGCGTTGCGAGACGGCCTGGATGTGCTGACCGAGGCCGGATCGAACATCGGGGCCATTCGCATGGCCGGCGGCGGCTCGCGATCGAAGTTCTGGACGCGCCTGATTTCCGCCGCGCTAAATCGGCCCTTGCTGTCGAGCGACAATGCCGATGTCGGCCCTGCCTTCGGCGCAGCGCGCCTGGCGCGCCTGGCGGTGCAGCAGGAAGACTTCAAAACCGTCTGCGCGGCCCAGCCCGTCGCCGGCGTGCAAGAACCCGACGCCGATTTGCGCGACGCTTTCGCCGCGCGCCAGCCCCGTTTTCGCCGGCTATACGCCGACCTTCGCGAATCGCTCAGGAGCGTAACGTGACCAACCGAATCTTCGCGGACTTTGCGCCGATTTCCTTTGCCGGCGCCGACACCAAAGAGCCGCTGGCCTTTCGCTATTATGACAAGGACCGGGTCGTGCTTGGCAAGACCATGGCCGCGCATCTGCGCCTGGCCGTCTGCTATTGGCATAGCTTCAACTGGCCCGGTTCGGATATTTTCGGGGCCGGCGTTTTTGACCGCCCCTGGAAGCCCGGCGTCCCGGCGACGCAGGAACTCGCCGAACTCAAGCTCGATAACGCGTTTGATTTTTTCGAGCGTCTGGGCGCGCCGTTTTTTACATTCCACGATGTCGACGCCATGGCCGCAAGCGACAGCGCCGCCGACTACAAGCGCAATCTGGCGCTGATCGTCGATAAGATGGCCGCGCGGATGCAAACCGGCGGCGTAAAACTGTTGTGGGGAACCGCAAACCTGTTTTCGCATCCGCGCTATAGCGCCGGCGCCGCCACCAGCCCGGACCCTGAAATCTACGCCTGGGCCGCACTGCAGGTGCGCGAAATGCTCCAGTCCACGCACCGCCTTGGCGGCGCCAATTACGTGCTCTGGGGCGGACGCGAAGGCTACGACACGCTGCTGAATACTGATTTGAAACGAGAACTGGATCAGCTCGGCCGCTTCCTGACCATGGTCGTCGAGCACAAGCACAAGATCGGCTTTTCAGGCACCATCCTGATCGAGCCGAAGCCGCACGAGCCGTCCAAGCATCAATATGATCGCGACACCGCCACAGTATACGGATTCCTGAAGCGCTACGGCCTGGAAAAAGAAGTCGCCGTCAACATCGAAGCCAACCACGCCACATTGGCGGGCAATAGTTTCGAGCACGAAATAGCCACCGCCAATGCGCTTGGCATTTTCGGATCGATCGACATCAATCGCGGCGATCCGCAGAACGGCTGGGACACCGATCAGTTTCCCAATGACGTGCCGGGCTTGACGCTCGCGCTGCTGGAATTGCTGAAGGGCGGTGGCTTCAAGACGGGAGGATTCAATTTCGACGCCAAGATTCGCCGGCAATCTGTCGATGCCGAAGACCTCTTCCACGGTCATGTTGGCGGGATCGATGTGCTGGCGCGCGCATTGCTGAACGCCGCGGCGATCATTGAAGACGGGCGCCTGGGTCAATTCGTCGAACAACGTTATGCGCGCTGGAATACCGATTTTGGCCGCAAGGCCGCCGCGGCGCTGTCGCTGGAGCAACTGGCCGAGCATGCTCTGGCGGCCAACAGCGATGCCAAGCCGCCCTCAGGCCGGCAGGAATACCTGGAAAATCTGATCAACCGATATTGTTGAGCGCCAAGCAGGCGGCTGTTCTAAATGAGGGCCCGCGCGACGGCGGGGCCGGCCTCAAAATGCCAGCCGGTCACGTAGTGCGTAGTAGAGCATTCCCAGAACGTGCAGCGGCGCGCGCAGCGCTGAACCGCCCGGGAATTCGGGCGCGGCAAGGCCTGCCAAGCTCTCGAACCGTTTCGTGCTCGACGTGATCGCGTCGGCGATCGCCTCGCCGGCGATCGCTGTGAGAAGCAAGCCCTGTCCCGAATAGCCATGCGCGAAAAACAATTCTCCCATACGCCCTACATGCGGCAGCCGCGTCACCGTAATTGAAACAAGCCCGCCCCACGCATAATCAATCGGCACATCGGCAAGCTGCGGAAATACCCGCAGCATGAACGGTCTCACGAATGCGGCAATGTCATCGGGCGGTCGCCGCGCGTATCGCTCCCCGCCTCCGAAAATCAGGCGTCTATCGGCGCTTAGCCGAAAGTAATTGACTACAAAACGAGTGTCGCTCACGGCCAGATCGTCGGCGATCAAAGCGGCGGGATTTGCCAAAGGCGCGGTGGCGATTTGATAGCTGGCGACAGGCATGATGTGTCCGGCAATGCGTGGCTCAAGACCGCCCAACAACGCGTCACACGCCAACGCGACGTGGCGAGCGCGCACAACTCCGCGCGCCGTGCGAACCTCTATGTTGTCGCGCTGCGCAATCGACATCGCCGGTTCGTGTTCAAAAACCTGAACGCCAGCAGCACAAGCAGCACGCGCCAGGCCTATCGTGTAGTGCAGCGGATGAAAGTGGCCGCCGCCGGCGTCCAGCAGCGCCCCGTGAAGAAGCGGCGAGGCAACTTTGTTCCGGGCTTCGTCGCGCGAAAGAACGCGCACGTGCTGATAGTCCATGACCGTGCGCAGCGCTTCGGCCTCCTCCTGCATCCAGATGAGATCTGAGGGCCGCGCAGCGGCGAGCAGATGGCCGTTTGTGCGCAGGTCGCAGGCGATATTGTGCTTTGCGATACGCGCAAGAACCAGATCGCGGGCTTCCCTTGAAAGCGCGAACAAGGCGCGGGCGTCTTGCTCGCCATACCGTTTAACGAGTTCAGCCGCGCCCTTGCGCCATCCAGGAATGAGTTGTCCGCCGCTACGGCCTGACGCCCCCCAGCCGATGCGTTCCGCTTCAAGCAGGATAACGGAAAGGCCTCGTTCGGCGGCGCTCAACGCCGTGGACAGACCGGTAAGCCCGCCGCCGATCACGCACAGGTCAGCCTCGCGCTCACCACCAGAATGCAATATCGACGAACAGGGCGTCGCGGTGGCGGCGTAATAGGAGTGCGCCATCCCGAGCGCCGGATCGGCGCTCACAACTAGACCTTCAACAGCAAATGGTCTCGCTCCCACGACGAGATCACGCCTTCGAACGCGTTAAGCTCGTGAGCCTTGATGCGCTGAAACGTGTCGCAGAAATGAGGGCCAAGCAATTCAATCACCGGCGCGCACGCCTTGAACCCATCAAGCGCATCGGAAAGCGTGCGCGGCAGCGTACGGGCCTTCTTGTAAGCGCTTCCTTCGACCATTTCGAGGGGCTCAATTTTGTCGCGGATGCCTATATAACCGCACACCAGACTGGCCGCGACGGCCAGATAAGGATTTGCGTCCGCCCCCGGCAGGCGATTTTCGATACGCCTGTTAGCCGCTTGCGCAATCGGCACACGCAGACCGCAGGACCTGTTGTCGTAACCCCATTGCACATTCACCGGCGCGGAAAAATCGGGGCGCATGCGGCGGAATGAATTGACGTTGGGTGCGAATAACGGCGTCACGGCGCCGAGATATTCCTGAAGACCGCCAACGAAATGCCGGAACATGCTGGAATTGCCATCGCCGGCGTCTTCCGCGAACAAATTTTTTCCGCTCTTCGACTCAACCACCGAAATGTGGATGTGCTGCGCGCTGCCGGGCTGATTTTCCATCGGCTTGGCCATGAATGTGGCGTAGACGCCGTGCTTCAGCGCCACCTGCCGCACGATACGCTTGAACACCAGCACCTGATCTGAAACGTGCACGGCGTCGCCGTGGTTGAAGTTGATTTCCAACTGCGCGGTGCCGCTTTCATGGATCATCGTGTCCAGATGCAGGGAGGCGGCTTCGGCGTGCTCATAGATCGTCTCGATCAGATCCTCATATTCCGTAATCGCTTCGAGGCCGTAAGGCTGCGGCGCCGTTTCTGACCGCCCCGACCGCCCAGCCGGCGGCAACAGCGGCAGATCCGGATCGGTGTTGATCTGCGTCAGATAAAATTCAAGTTCGGGCGCGACGACCGGGCGCAGCCCGATCTTCTCGTACATCTCAACCACGCGCTTCAGCACATAACGCGGCGCGACATCAAACGGCGCGCCGTTGGTATGATAAGCGTCAGCGAACACGAAGGCCGTGGGCGTCTTGTAGCCAGGCGCCACGCAGATGGTTTCAAGATCGGGACGCAGCACGACGTCGGGATCCTGCATGGCGACCGCCTCGTCGGCGTCGTCGGAATACGCGCCCGTCACCGTCAGCGAATAGACGCTTGAAGGAATGCGCAGCGAATCGTCGCGCTCGCTTTGCAAAAACTTCTGCGCTGGAAAAACCTTTCCGCGCACGACGCCGTTCATGTCGGGGATCAAGCATTCGACTTCGCCGATGCCGCGTTCCTTGATCCAACTAGAGAATGATTTTTCCATGATCCACGACGCAGAAGAGCGATCACGTGGCGCGGCAACACTTCAGGGCCGGAGCGCGTATATCACCTGATGCAACAGTATGGGTGGCGCGAGCAACGCAAGTCAAGCGCCGCTAGGCCGCCGGCAACGCCCGCAACAGGGGCTCGGCTTCACGCAAGGAGCGGCCGATAATGTCGATCATGCGGTCGATCTCGTCATGCGTCATGATCAAGGGCGGGCTCATCACGATTGAATCGCGAATGCCGCGCACCATCAGGCCGTTCTTTATGCATAAATCGCGTACGATTGGCCCCGCCTTGCCCTCGGCGCCCGTGAAGCGCTGGTTCGCGCCTTTTTTTGCAACTATTTCAACCGCCCCTAGCAAGCCCAGAGAGCGTGTTTCGCCGACCAGCGGATCATCGTCGAGCCGCTTGATCGCCTTGGCGAGATAGGGGCCAGCATCGTTGCGAACCCGCGAAACAAGGCCCTCGCGCTCAATGATTTCGATGTTCTTGATCGCAACGGCGGCACAGGTTGGATGGCCGGAATAAGTGTAGCCATGCACGAACTCGCCGCCCTTTTCGCGCAATACATCGACAATCGCCGATGAAACGCCGACTGCGGAAATCGGCAGGTAGCCCGACGACATGCCTTTCGCCATGGGAACAAGATCGGGCTTCAACCCGAAATGCTGGAACCCGAACCATTCCCCTAGCCGTCCGAAACCGGTGATCACCTCATCGACGACCAGCAATATTCCGTACTTGCGACAGATCGCTTCAACGCGCGGCCAATAGCCTTTCGGCGGCGTGATCACACCGCCCGCGCCCTGCACCACTTCGCCGATGAACGCGGCCACATTTTCGGGTCCGACCGCGAGGATACGCTCCTCGATTGCGCCCGCCGCGCGCGCGCCGAACGCTTCCTCATCCTCGCCGAACCCTTCGTTGAAGCAATAAGGTTGCATGACGTGCTCGACGCCAGGGATCGGCAATCCACCGATCGCGTGCATCAGCTTCATGCCGCCGAGGCTCGCGCCCGCCATCGTTGAACCGTGATAGGCGTTCCACCGGCTGATGAAAATCGATCGCTTTGGTTCGCCTTTCACCGTCCAATAGTGACGGACCATGCGCATAACCGTGTCATTGGCTTCCGAACCCGACGAGTTAAAGAAAACGTGCTGGAGATCGCCGCCGAGCTTTTCAGCCACCTTCGTGGCGAGCGTAACCGCCGGCGGCGTCGCGGTTTTAAAGAACGTGTTGTAGAACGGCAGTTCCAGCATTTGTTCGTATGCCGCTTCGGCCAATTCCTTGCGGCCATAGCCAACGTTCACGCACCAGAGCCCCGCCATGCCATCGAGAAGCGCGACGCCGTCGCCGTCATAGATCGTCGAGCCTTCGGCGCGGGTGATGATGCGGCTGCCGCCGAGCGCTTGTATTTCACCATAATTGGCCTGCGCCGGAAGGTGGTGCGCGACATCGAGCCGGCGAAGTTCGGCAATGTCGTAGTTGCGCGGTTTCATCCCTGCACCATTCCATCCTTGCCGCCGGCAAGTCTTTCGCCGCGTAGCGCGCGGCCGAGTAACTTGAAGAACAACTGCGATTGCGGATTCTCGTTTGACCGCCATTCCGGGTGCCATTGCACGGCAAGAACCGTCGCGCCGTTTATCTCCGCCGAGACCGCTTCAACCACTCCGTCCGGCGCCGTGGCTTCGACCGTCAGACCCGCCCCAACTTTCTCCGCGCCCTGATAGTGAACGCTGACCACATCAATCGAGTCCTGGCCATAGGCTTGCCGCAACACCCCGCCCTGCTTCAGTTCGACCGGATGAACGTGCGCGAACATGTCGTCGTGCGCAGCGCCGTCTGGCGCATGGTGCGCGATCAAATCCGGATGTTCGGCCATGTCGCGCCGCAAGGTGCCGCCGAACGCCACGTTCAGTTCCTGAAACCCGCGGCAGATCCCGAATACGGCTTTGCCCTCGGCGATCATCGCGTCAATCAGGCGCGCCGTCATTTCATCGCGATCAGGATCAAACGGCCCCGGCGGCTCCTCCACCGGATCGCCATAGCGCGCCGGCTCGACATTGGACGGCGTGCCCGTGAGCAAGAGTCCATCGAGACGATGTGCGACGTCGCGCGCGTCAATAAGATCGGGGATTGCCGGGATCAGCAGGCCCGAAGCATCAGCGTATGTGAGCGACGAAATGATATAGCGCGTGATGACAGACTGCGCGGGCTGCCCCCCAACAGGCCGGTTGCAGCAAATTATGCCCAGCATAGGCCGCGTGGTCTTAGTATCGGTCATGATCGCCTTTTAGGCCGCGCCGCGTCTCAATGGGAGGGCCTGCTCGATTATGAGAGCAACACCGCCGGCGAACAGGCGCGCCAGGCAAGCCAGACCGGTTCGTCCCAGGTGAAGTCTTCCTGGTCGTACCGGGTAAGGTTGGAGCGGAAGGTCTTTATGCGCCGGCCCCCGGCGATCTCGATTTCAAAAATCGTCTCGCTGCCGAGATAGACGATCTCCTTGACCACGCCGGCTATGACGTTTGAACCCTCGGGCGAATCCGACATCGCCGGCTTTGGCTTGTCTTCGGCGCGCTTGTGCATCTCGATCTTCTCGGGCCGCAGCGCCACCCAAACAGTGGCTCCCTTGGCGCCGGTTACGCCATGATCAAGATAGACGGGCGCTTCAATTTCCGAACAGGCCACCGTTGCGCGATCCTGTTCATCTTGCGCCAGCACACCCTCGAACATGTTCACCGAGCCAACAAAATCGGCGACGAAGCGTGAATTGGGAAACTCATACAGATCAGACGGCGTCGCCACCTGCTGAAGCAGGCCGCGATTCATCACCGCGCACCGCGTCGCGATCGCCAGCGCCTCGTCCTGATCATGCGTCACCATGATGAAGGTGATGCCCACTTTTTCCTGCAAAGACGTAAGTTCGCTGCGCATCTGATCGCGCAATTTGGCGTCCAGCGCCGAGAGCGGTTCGTCGAGCAGCAAGACGCGCGGCCGGTTCACCAGCGCGCGCGCCAGCGCAACACGTTGGCGCTGACCACCTGAAAGCTGGTCAGGCATGCGAACGCCGTAGCCATCCAGCTTGACCAATTCCAGCGCCTCGGCAACGCGGCGGGCGCGTTCGCCGCCCTCGACATTGCTCATCTTCAAACCGTATCCAACATTATCGGCGACGCTCATGTGCGGAAATACGGCGTAGGATTGGAACACCATGTTTACCGGCCGCTTGTTCGGCGGCAGGGCGGCGATGTCCTTGCCGTCGATCAGCAAACGGCCTTCCGTGGGCGTTTCAAACCCGGCGAGCATGCGCAGCAGCGTGGTCTTGCCACAGCCTGATGGGCCGAGCAGCGCAAAAAATTCGCCCTCCTGGATTTGGAGACTGACATTATCGACTGCGACGGCCTTGCCGAAACGCTTGGTGATGTTCTCGAAATGAATGATCGCGTTCGGCTTTACCATAGATGTCGGGCGGGCGGCGGTTTGCACGTCGGTCATGCGGTCAGGCCTTCTTTTTGTTTTCGCCGAGGCCCTGCAGGTGCAGGCCTATGGCGGTGAACAAGACGGTCACTAAAATAAGAATGGTCGAGGCGGCGTTGACCTCCGGCGTCACCGAGAAGCGCACCATCGAATATACTTTCACCGGGAAGGTGATCGTGTCTGGGCCGGAAGTAAAAAACGTTATCACAAAATCGTCCAGGCTCAGCGTGAACGCCAGCAACGCCCCAGCGATCAGCCCAGGCCGCATATGCGGCACCAGCACATCCATAAACGCGCGCCATTCATCGGCGCCCAGATCGCGCGCCGCCTCTTCCTGCTGGCGATTGAACGAAGCGAGCCGCGCCCGCACCACCGTGGCCACAAACGGAAACGAGAATGAAATGTGCGCGATGATGATGGCGCCGAGGTTTAGCGGCCACGGCATCCCGCCGGGCCACTGCATCACGCGCGCGAAAAACACCAGCATAGCCACGCCCATGCAGATTTCCGGGACGACAATGGGCAACGCCAACGCGCCCTCAAGCGGCGTCTTGCCCGGAAAGCGGAAGCGCCACAGCAAAACTGCCGCCAGCGCGCCGAGGATCACCGAAACGATTGTGCAGACCAGCGCAATGGTCAACGAATTGCCGAACGCTTGCAGCAGCGACGAATTGGACAGCGCCTGACCGTAATACTTCAGCGTGAAGCCGCGCCAGACGATATTGCTGCGGCTGTCGTTAAAGCTGAAGGCGATCAATGTCAGGAGCGGCAGATAGAGAAAAATCAGAACCGCGCCGATCCAGACGCGCAGCGGCCAGCGGCGCAAATATTCCAGCGGACCGGGGGGCGCTTTTTTCTCGCGAGCGACGGCTTGAACAACGCTCATCGCCCGACTTTCTCGGCGCGGCGCGACACCCAGCCCTGCGCGGCAATGGCGAAGAAGGTAAGATACATCAGCAAAAACGACAGGGCGGCGCCGAAGGGCCAATCGTTTGCGCGCTTGAATTGGCGCTCGATAACATTGGCGATCATCTGACTGTCAGGCCCGCCCAGCAGATCGGGCGTGAGATACGCGCCAAGCGCCGGAATGAACGTGATCAGGACGCCGGACGCGATCCCCGGCGCCGCCAGCGGCACGACGATGGCGAAAATCGTCCGTAGATGCCCGGCGCCCAGGTCGAGGCTGGCTTCCATCAGCGAGCGATCCATGCGGTCGAGCGCCGAATAGAGCGGCAGCACCATGAAAGGCAGATGCACGTAAACCAGCCCGAAGATCACCGCGAAATTATTGTTCAAAAGCTCCAGCGGCTCGAAACCGCCAGGCGCGAGGCCGATCAAATTCCAGAAAAAATGATACGTGGAATTGATGTAGCCCTCGGTGCGCAGCACCGCCATCAACGCGTACGTGCGGATCAGCAGGTTGGTCCAGAACGGCAGCATGATGAGCAGCAGCAGCCAGGCTTTCGTGCGCGGACTGGCGAACGCGATCGCCATCGCAACCGGAAAGCCGACGATCAGACATAGCAATGTAGTGATCGCGGCGGTGACAATCGATTTCCAGAAAATGCCGAGATAAAGCGGCTCGATCGCGCGGGCGTAGTTCTTGAACGAGCCGGTCAGGTCGATTTCGGTCAGGCCTACGTTTTCACCGAAGCTGTAGCCCCAGATCACCGCCATCGGGACAAGAAAAAAGAGCAGCAGCCAAAGCGTTGGCGGCGCCACGACGATGGCGAACGCGGCTTTCGCTTGTTTCCAGCTCTGCTCCATCGCCTCCCCCGCGCGCCTAGGCGGCGCGCACGCGCGTGATTACTTCCTCATACTTGCTTGCCCTTTCCGCGCCTTCAAACGCGCCGTACTCGCACTTCGCCAATACGGCCGCCGGCGGATAAATTACCGGATTGTTCTTGTATGAGTCAGGCATCAGATCGCGCGCGGCGGCGTTAGGCGTCGGATAGAGGATTTCCGTGGTGATCTTGGACCCGACCTCGCCGTCGAGCAGATAATTGATGAAGGCGTGGGCATCTTCAACGTGTGGCGCGCCGACCGGAATGCACAGCGTGTCGGAGTTGAGCAGGCTGCCCTCCTTGGGCACGACGAACGAAATATCGTCGTCCTCACGCATTTTCTGCGCGATATCGCCGTTGTATTCGATCACGACATCGACGTCCCTTGCCACCAGCAAATCCTGCCCGTTATCCTCGTGGAACACCTTCACGAATGGCTTTTGCTTGATCAGCATTCTCTCAATGTCGGCGACCATCGCGTCAGGAATGCCGTTGACCGAGTGGCCCTTGTACTTGGCGCACAGCCTGATCAAATCGGCGGATTCAGAAAGCAACGCGATTTTTCCTGCGAAACGATTTGAGTCAAACACCCATTTCCAGGAATCCGGAACGCCGACATCGCCCATCTTGGATTTGCGATAGCCGATTCCCAGAACAAGCCAAGTGTAGGGCATCGAGTATTTACGGCCCGGATCGAAGGCCGCGTCCTGAAAGTTGGGCAGCAGGTTTTTGATATTCGGAATCTTGGCGTGATCGAGCGGCATGAGCATCTGCGCCTGGGTCATACGCGTGACGAACTCGTTCGACGGCACCACGACGTCGTAGCCTGGGTTGCCCGCGCGCAGCTTGGCGAAGAGCTCATCGTTCGTGGCGAACAGGTCCATTTTGACTGATGGGCCGACAGCGGCCTTGAAATCGTCGAGCGTGGTGGGGCCGATATAGGTGTCCCAGTTGTAGAAGTTCACGACGCGTTGGGCGGCCGCTGGCTTGCCGCATCCGGCCGCGCCGCCGGCGAAGCTCATGCCTATGGCGGCGGCCCCGAATTGCTGCAGGATGGATCGGCGCGACGCGCCGCCAATTTTGAGATTATCGCTCGCCATGCGGTTTTCCTCCGTCGATCTACCCTAGTCCTCGTCAACTGGAACGCAAATACCAGTCATAGTCGACTTCCGTGATCACATTGAAGAAGCGCTCCTGTTCCGTGCGCTTCACAGTGGCATAGGTGCGCACGAAACGCGCGCCGAGATAATCCTGAAGGATTTCCGATTGCGCGAACCGGTCAACCGAAGCGAACCAATTGGTCGGCAGCTTCTCGCCGGTCGCCTCGGCGCTGGCGTAGCCATCGCCCTGGGTTATCGGGCCGGGATCGAGCTTGCCGGTCAGACCGTGGTGAACGCCCGCCAGAAGCGCAGCGAGCGCCAGATAGGGCGTGGAATCCGCGCCTGCGACACGGTGCTCTATGTGGCGCCCGCTGGGCGGGCCCGCCGGCACACGGAACGCCACGGTGCGGTTGTTGACCCCCCAGGTCGGCGCCACCGGCGCGTATGAATTGGTGCGGAAACGGCGATAGGAATTGGCGTTCGGCGCGAAGATCGCCATCGAATCTCCGAGCAGCGCCTTCATTCCGCCAATGGCATGCCGCAGCGGAATAGCGCCCTCCGCCGCCTCCGACGCGAAAATGTTCGCGCCTTTTGCATCATTGACGCTGACATGCATGTGCATGCCGCTGCCGGCCCGGTCGATGAAAGGCTTGGCCATGAACGTGGCCTCACTGGCGTGATTCAACGCGACGCCTTTGGCGGCGCGCTTGTACATCACGGCGTCGTCGGCGGCGCGCAGCGCGTCGGCATGATGTTTGAGCGTGAGTTCGAGCTGGCCAGGACCGTACTCGCCGATCGCACCCTCAAGCGGCACGCCGAGCGTATCGCAAGACGCCCATAGATCCCGCAGAAAGGCAGCCAATTCCTGCATTTCGCGCAGGCTGTACTGATCGTGTTGCGTCGGCCGCACGCCCGTGACTGGCGAGGGCGCCAACTGCAATCCGCCACGCGGCGTCCGCTGAGCGTCCACCAGATAAAACTCAAGCTCGCACGCGACCACGGGGGTCAGCCCGTCCGCGGCGAAGCGATCAATCACGCGCTGGAGGACATGCCGGGGATCGAGATCGACCGGCGTTCCGTCAAGCTCATAGATGGACACCGGCACTTGAGCGACGTCCGGGCCGAGCCACGGCGCCGGCGTCAAGCGCCCCGGCACAGGCCGGCCCACACGGTCGGCGTCGCCTTCGGCCCAAATGAACCCGGTGTCTTCGCAATCCTGGCCGGTAATATCCGTCACCAGCATTGAGCCGGGCAGAAGCCGCCCCTGCTCGTAGACCGCCATGACCTCATGACGGCGCAGGCGTTTGCCTCGCGGTACGCCGGACAGACCGGTGTAGACGATCTCGAGAAACTGGATTTCGGGGTGGGCGTCGAGGAACGCCTTGGCTTCTTCCGGGGCGGCAATGCCAGGTGCGCTCATCAATAGGTCACCGAAATGGATTTAAGCTCAGTATATTTGTCGAGCGCATGCAGGGACCGGTCTCGCCCGAAGCCCGATTGCTTGGCGCCGCCGAACGGCATGGTGATATCGCAAGCGTCCCAGCCATTGATCCAAACCATACCTGTTCGCAATTGCCGCGACACCCGGTGCGCGCGCGAAATATCGCGCGTCCACAGACCGGACGCCAATCCGTAGACCGTATCATTGGCCAGGCGAACGGCCTCTTCTTCGGTATCGAACGAGATCACGCCGAGAACCGGTCCAAACACCTCCTCGCGCGCCAGCGTAGACGTGCTGGCGACATGATCGAACACGGTAGGCTCAATATAATATCCGCCGCTCTCGGCGCGCACCTGAGCGCCGCCGAGAACCAGATCCGCCCCCTCCTTCTTGGCGGTGTCGATATAGCCCAGAACGCGGCGCATCTGCGCGTTGCTGACGATCGCGCCGGCGGCGCTTGCCGGATCAAGCGGATCGCCCGGCGCATATTTCCGCGCCGCGATCAGAACCTTCTCCAGGAATGCGTCCTTGATGGCCTCCTCGACCAGAAGCCGCGACGCGGCGTTGCAGACCTCGCCCTGGTTGAAGAAGATTCCCCACGCCGCGGCTTCCGCCGCTGCATCCAGATCGGCCGCATCGGCAAACACGATTTGCGGAGATTTTCCGCCAAGCTCCAGCGCCACACGCTTCAGATTGCTTTCGCCGGCATAAGCCATCAGCTTGCGGCCAACCTCTCCCGAACCCGTGAAGGCGATCAGGTCTACGTCCATATGCCGGGCGAGCGCCTGGCCGGCGGTATGGCCAAAGCCAGGCACAACGTTGAGGATGCCATCGGGAAGCCCCGCTTCCAGCGCCAGTGCGCCTAATTTCAGAGCCGTCAGCGGGCTTTGCTCGGCGGGTTTGAGCACCACTGAATTGCCCATCGCCAGCGCCGGGGCGACCTTCCAGCACGCCATGTGGAGCGGAAAATTCCATGGCACGATGGCGCCCACGACCCCCAACGGCTCGCGCACGACGTAGGACAGGCGGTCACGCGGGGTGACGGCCACCTCGCCATATATCTTGTCCAGCGCCTCGGCGTACCAACGCACAGTGCCAATCGCGGCGCCGATGTCGAAGGCCCGCGCGTCGCGAATGGGTTTGCCCATGTCCAGCGATTCAAGCAGCGCTAATTCTTCTCTGTCACGCTCCATCAGCTCAGCCAGCCGGAACAGCGTCTTTTTCATCGGCCGCGGGCCTTGCAGCCTCCAGCGGCCGTCCTCGAACGCTTCGCGCGCGGCCCGAACCGCCGCTTCGACATCCTCCGCAGCGCATGACGCTACGTCGTTGAGCTTTTTGCCATCGCGCGGCGATAGATTGTCGAATGTGGCGCCCGAAAGCGAAGCGACCAGCTTGCCGCCGATCACCGCCTTGCCTTGAAACTCCAGCGACGCGGCGCGATCGAGATTTTGCTGAAGGGTCATGGCGCATCATCGTTTGCGGCCGCGCGAAAATCTACTCTTTACGTTCCCGATTGCCGGGACGCCTCCTCCCGGTTCAAATAGCCCCATGCCAGACACCGCCGCGCCCCAAGCCAATTCCATGGATGCCTTCTGGATCCCCTTCACCTCCAACCGCGCCTTCAAGGCCGATCCGCGGCTGCTGTCTCGCGCCGAAGGGATGTACTATTTCACGCCGGACGGACGCAAAATCCTCGACGCAACCGCCGGCCTCTGGTGCGTTGCCGCCGGCCACTGCCGCCCGCGCATCTTGGAAGCGATCCAGCGCACGGCAGCCGAAGTCGATTTTGCGCCGGCCTTCAACCTCGCCCATCCGGCTGCCTTCGAATTTGCCAACCGGCTCGTCTCCATCCTGCCGGCGGGGATGGACCGCGTGTTCTTCACCAATTCCGGTTCGGAATCGGTCGATAGCGCCCTAAAACTCGCGCTGGCCTATCAATGCGCGCGCGGCAAACCGGGCAAATACCGCCTGATCGGGCGCGAGCGCGCTTATCATGGCGTCAATTTCGGCGGCATCTCCGTCGGCGGCATGCCGCGAAACCGCATGGGCTTTGGCCCCATGGTCGGCGGCGTCGATCACCTGCCGCACACACATGACATCGCGCGCAATTCGTTCTCCAAAGGCCAGCCCGAACACGGCGCGGAACTGGCCGACGCGCTGGACCGCATCGTAGCGCTGCACGATGCTTCGACCATCGCCGCGGTGATCGTCGAGCCGGTCGCCGGGTCCACTGGCGTGCTTGTGCCCCCCAAGGGTTATCTGCAAAGACTCAGGGCGCTGTGCGACAAGCACGACATCCTGCTGATCTTCGATGAGGTGATCACCGGCTTCGGCCGCCTCGGCGCACCGTTTGCCGCGCACTATTTCGGCGTCCAGCCGGACATCATGACGATGGCCAAGGCGATCACCAACGCAGCCGTGCCGATGGGCGCAGTCGCCGCCCGGCGCGAAATCTACGAAACCATGCTGGCCAATGCCGACACGCCCATCGAGTTCTTTCACGGCTACACCACGACGGCCCACCCGCTGGCGTGCGCCGCGGGCTTGGCGACGCTGCAAGTGTTCGAGGAAGAAGGCTTGTTTCAACGCGCCGCGGATCTTGCGCCATACTGGCAAGATGCGATTCATTCATTGCGCGACGCGCGCCATGTCATCGACATACGCAATCTCGGCCTGATTGGCGGCATCGAACTCGATCCACGGCCGGGCGCCGCCACGGCGCGGGCCATGGCAGCGTTCAAGACAAGTTTTGACAAAGGCGTTCTGATCCGCGTGACCGGCGACATCCTGGCGCTCTCGCCACCGCTCATCATCGACAAAACGCAGATCGATCAGATCGTCGATACACTCCGCGCAGTGCTCAAGACGATCGACTGAAACGGCGCTGTCCCTCGGGGCGCGCTGGACAAGGACGCGACACCAGAGGCTAAACCCACCCCAGGAGGAACTACCCATGACGCAGATGTATCAACACGGCCTCATCCTGCCGGTGCTGGCGCTCGCCGCGTGGACGTTCGTGATGTGGGCGTGGCTTTACGCGACGCGCATCCCCGCCATGCGCAAGGCGCGGGCCAATCTCAAGGAGATGAGCCGCACCAACGCCAAGCCGAGCCTGCCGCCGGAAGTGGCGCGCGTGGCGGACAATTACAATCACCTGCACGAACAGCCGACGGTGTTCTACGCCGTGGCGCTGGCGGCGCAGATCGCCGGCGCGAACGATTCCATCAGCATCGGCATCGCCTGGGCTTACGTCGCGATCCGCGTCGTGCATTCGCTGATCCAGGCGACGGCGAATATCATCATCGTGCGGTTCTACGTGTTTTGCCTTGCCTCGTTGGCGCTGCTCGCGCTGCTCGTGCGCACGCTGATGACGATTCTGGCCTAACGCGCGGGAAACGCGCCGGCTTTCGGCAGCAGGCTCGGCGGGTTGAGGCCGCACGTATGCTTGAGCCAGGCGGCGGTGTCGATCAGCCTGGCAAGATCGTAGCCGGTCTCCACGCCCATGCGGCCCAGCATGTAGACCAGATCGTCGGTAGCGATGTTGCCGGTCGCGTTGGGCGCGAACGGGCAGCCGCCAATGCCGCCGATGGAGGCATCCAAAGTGGCCGCGCCAGCCCGCAACGCGGCGAAGGCGTTGGCGTAGCCGGTGTTGCGCGTGTTGTGGAAATGCAGCCGCAACGGCATGGCGCCGATCGTATCGCGCACATCGGCCATCAGACGCTCCACCGCGTATGGATCGGCGACGCCGATTGTGTCGGCGATGCCGATCTCGAACGCGCCCCAGGCGTCGCCCTCCTCGGCCAGAGCGCGCACGCGCGCCGGATCGACCTCGCCCTCGAACGGGCAGCCGAACGCGACGGAGATGGTGAGCGAAATGCGTTTGCCGGCGCTTTTGGTCATGGCGACGGCTTTGGAGAATTCGGCCATGGTCGCCGCGACGACGGCGTTCTGGTTGCGCTTGTTGAAGGACTCCGTAGCGCAGACGGCGAAATTGATTTCATCGACGCCAGCCGCCAGCGCCCGCTCGGCGCCGCGGGCGTTGAGCGCTAGGCCGATCAGCTTCACGTCAGCGAGATCGTTGCGTTCGCGCAGGCGCGCCATCACTTCGGCGCCATCGGCCATTTGCGGCACGGCGCGCGGCGAAACGAAGCTCGCCGCCTCGATCCGCTTTGCGCCAGCCCCGATGGCGCGCAGGATCAGCGCGACTTTGTTTTCTGTCGAAACTGCGGTCTTTTCGTTCTGCAATCCGTCGCGGGGCGAGACTTCGACGATTTCGATCGTGGACATGGGCTGAAGATGGGCCTTTGCTTAAGTCTGCTCAAGTAAATCCGTCATCCGGGGCGCGCGCAGCGAGATCCCGGAATCGCGCCAGCGCCGCGGGCGCTTCCTTCTCCCGCGTGCGGGACAAGGTGGATCGCCGCGCAGCGGCAAGATGGATGAGGGAGCGCCCGGCGCCCACACGCGCCCCGCCTCCCGCTTGCGGGCGACCGAATTGTTCAAACGCGGAGCGAAAGCCCACGAACGAATAGGTGCGCCTATGCTAATCCAACGTCCGCCGGTAGCGCGTCAGCGCCAGCGTCGCGAGCACGGCGAGCATGATCAGCATCGGCCAGACGTTCGGCCAGATATCGGCCCAGCCGGCGCCCTTGAGCAGGATGGCGCGGACGATGCGGATGAAATGTGTAATCGGCAGGGCTTCGCCGATCCATTGCGCCCATTCCGGCATGGCGCGAAATGGAAACAGGAAGCCCGACAAAAGGATCGAGGGCAGGAACACGAAGAACGTCGCCTGCATCGCCTGCATCTGTGTCTTTACCGCAGTGGAAATGAGATAGCCGAGCATAAGATTGGTCATCACGAACAGCGCGACCGCGGCCAGAAAACCTGTAACCGCCCCCTCAAACGGAATTGCAAACAGCAGCCGGGAGGCGATGACCACGACCGTCACCTGCACCGCGCCGACGAAAATGTAAGGCACGGTCTTGCCGATCATCACTTCGGCCGGACGCACAGGTGTCGCCAGCAGCGTCTCCAGCGTGCCGCGCTCGGCCTCGCGGGTGAGCGCGATGGAAGTGACCATGGTGAGCGTCATGGTGAGTATGACGCCGAGCAGCGCCGGCACGATGTTGAACGCGCTGATCCCCGCCGGATTGTAACGGCGCTGGATCACGATCTCGTACGGCGGCGCGCGCGGGGCGAGGCGCGCCAGCGGCCCCTGCAGATCGCGCGCGAAGGCGCTTTGCGCGATGGCCTCGACCGCGCCCACGGCCCCGCCGGATGCGACGGGATCGGACGCGTCCGCCGCGATCAGGATTTGCGGCCGCTCACCGCGCACGAAGCGCCGCTCAAACCCCTCGGGAATTTCGATGAGGAAGCTCACCTCCCCGGACCGGATCATGCGTTCGCCGGTCTGATTGTCCTGCGTCACCGCGATGATGTCGAAAAAGGTCGAGTTCTTGAGCCCGGCAAGGAAGGAGCGCGTAAGCGGTCCGTCCTCGCGCATATGAACCGCGGCGGCCATGTGGCGCGCGTCCGAATTGATCGCATAGCCGAACAGCAGCAATTGCATGACCGGCACCATGATCATGATGGCGAAGGTCAGCCTGTCGCGCCGCATCTGCACGAATTCCTTGAACAGCACGGCCTTCAGCCGCGCCCAGGAGAAGGCGCCGCCATTCACGCCGCGCGCTCCTGGCTCTGACTCATCAGATGGATGAAAGCCTCCTCAAGCCCGGCGGCGATCTCGGACACGCGCACGTCCGGTCGGCTGCGCACACTCGCCACAGCGCGTTCAAGCGCGGCCTTGTCCCCGCCGCACACGTGCAGCGACGCGCCAAATCGCACGACCATCTCCACGCCGGCTTTGCCTTCAAGTTCAATCTGCATGGCGCCAAGATCGCCGCCTTCGACGTTGAACGCGTAAAGGCCGACGCGCGCGGGAATTTCGCCGGTCGGCGCGTCGAGCAGTTTTTTGCCGTAGGCGATGTAGGCGATGTAATCGCACTGCACGGCTTCATCCATGTAATGCGTGGAAACGAGCGTGGTGACGCCCTTCGCCGCGAAGCGGCGAATCTGGTCCCAGAAATCGCGCCGCGCTTTGGGATCGACGCCGGCGGTGGGCTCGTCGAGCAGCAGCAGCGCCGGCTCGTGGATGATGCAGGCCGCAAGCGCGAGGCGCTGCTTCCAGCCGCCGGAGAGCTTGCCGGCGAGCTGCTTTTGCCGATCCGTAAGACCGAGGTCTTCGAGCGCGCGATCGACGCGCGCGCTGAGATTATCGAGCGCATAAAGGCGCGCGATAAATTCCAGATTTTCGCGGATCGACAAATCTTCGTAGAGCGTGAAGCGCTGCGTCATGTAGCCGACGCGTTCCTTGATCTTCCGGCTTTCGTGCAGGACATCGAAGCCGAGGCATTGGCCCTCGCCGCCATCCGGTCTCAACAGGCCGCAGACCATGCGAATGGTCGTGGTTTTGCCCGAGCCGTTCGGGCCGAGAAAGCCGTAGATCGAACCGGCCGGCACTTTCAGATCGAGTTTATCGACGACCGTCTTGTCGCCAAAACGTTTCGTCAAGCCGCGCACGTCGATGACCGGCGCAGCGCTCATTTGCGCACGCTGATGTCGAGCGGCTGGCCGGGGCGGAATTTTTCCGGATGATCCGGGCGCGCTTCGACCAGAAAAACCAGCTTTCCGCGCTGTTCCAGGCTGTAGATCACTGGCGGCGTGAATTGCGGCTGGTTGGCGATGAAGGAAATCTTCGCGGTCAGCCCCTTCTCGCAGGAATCGCAGGATACATCTACGATGCCGCCAAGTTTGAGCTGCGCCAGCATCGCTTCGGGCGTGAAGAATTTCAGCTTGATGTTCGCCGGCGGCAGCAGCGCAACGACGGGATCGCCGGCGGCGGCCAATTCGCCATGGCGGCGATAGACCTGCTCAATGCGGCCATCGGCCGGCGCCAGCACGGCGCGGTCCTGCGCCTGCTCGTGCGCCAGCGTGACATCGGCGCCCGACGCGCCGGTCTGGCTGGAAGCAGCCGCTGCCTGCGCCTGCGCCGTGCGCAAGCGCGCTTCGGCGCCCTGCATGCTGGCGCGGTCCGCGTCGACTTTCGCCTTCGGCGCATAGCCCGATTTGAGCAGCGATTCGCTGCGCGAAAGCGTTACACGCGCCAGGTCAACGGCGGCGCGGGCTTCGCGCACCGCTTGAGCCGCGGCGGCCGATTGCTCGCCAGTTGCGGCGTTATTGGCGCGGGCCTTGTTGAGCGTGGCGTTGCTGCGATCGACGTCGAGCCGGAAGATCAGCGCGCCGGCCTTGACCTCGGCACCCTCTTTCACAGCGAGCGTCTCGACGAAACCCGGCTCGCGCGGCGAGAGATACAACAGGTCCGCTTCGGCATAGCCCTGCAGCGGCCTCTCTTTTTTCGCCGCGCCGCACGCACTCAGCGCAAGCACGCAAGCCATCAGCGCTATCTTGCGCATCAGCGTTTCTCCAGCCCATTGAGAACAAGGTCGATGTGGGAATCCAGCCACCCCGGCGCGCCGATTTTCGTCGGCCCGCGCAGCACATGCGCCCAGAGCGCCTCGAACAGAATGCCGCCAATCAAGGCGCGCGCGGCCGCGTGTGGATCGACCTTATGGAACTGACCAAGCTTGATGCCGCGCTTGACGAGAGCCTCGACGCCGCTCTTAGCCTTCATGGCCACTTCGCCGCGATAGAAATCGACCAACTCCGGAAACCGGTTGGCGATCGAAATCACCAGCAGCGGGATCGCCATGAAGCGCGGCTGGGCGATCGCTGCGCCGGCGGTTCGCCCAATCAAATGCAGCGTCGCCCGCGGGTCTTCAGCGTTGCGCGCCATCTCCCCCACGCGCGCAAGGACAGGCGAGACTTCCCGCTCGATCAACGCGCGCAGCAGCTCTTCCTTGCTCTTGAAGTACAGATAGACCGCGCCCTTGGAGAGGCTGGCGCGCCGGGCGATGTCTTCCACGCGGGCGCTGTCAAAGCCCTTGGCGATAAATTCGTCGAGCGCGGCGTCGAGCAATTCGTCGGGGCGCGCCTGCGCCCGCCTCCGCCATTTGCGGGTTGTCTCCAGCGACGCCTTGCGGGCGGCGGCCTTGCGGGCGGGCGATTTACGCGGACTGGTCATGCCCACGTATATAACTGACCGGTCATTTATTTGCAAGGGGGCGGCGGCTTTCGCCTCGACTAGGCCGGCCAATCAGGGCAAGAAGCCCTTGTGATCTTTGGTGTTTCCTATCAGGAGGCGGCGCTTCTGGCCGGCGGCTTGATCGCCGCCGGAGCAATAACCGGCGTGCTGGCGGGCCTGTTCGGCGTCGGCGGCGGCATGTTCATCGTGCCGGCGCTCTATGAAGTGTTCCGCCTGCTCGGCGTCGATGAGAGCGTGCGCACGCATCTGTGCGTCGGCACCTCGCTGGCGGTGATCATCCCGACATCCCTGCGTTCCTACCAGGCGCATCTGAAACGCGGCGCGCCGGACCGGGAGGTTCTCAGGCTCTGGGCGGCGCCGGTTGTGATCGGCGTTGTCGCGGGCGCGGGGCTGGCGGCGATCGTTTCCGGCGGCGTGCTTAAGCTTGTGTTCGCCATCGTGCTGCTGGCCAGCGGCGTGAAAATGCTTGCCGGGCGCGACGATTGGAAGATTTCCGCCGACCTGCCGAAGCCGCCGCTGATGCGCGTTTATGGCGGCGCCATCGGCGTGCTTTCGACGCTGATCGGCATTGGCGGAGGCAGCCTATCGAACCTGCTGCTGACGCTTTACGACGTGCCGATCCACCGCGCCGTGGCGACCTCTTCCGGGCTCGGCGTGCTGATCTCGATTCCGGCGGTGATCGGCTATGCGCTGATCGGGCTGCCGCATCTGGGCATGCTGCCGCCCGGATCGCTCGGCTATGTATCGCTGATCGGCTTTGCGCTCTGCGCGCCGACCAGCATGGCTCTGGCGCCCGCGGGCGCGGCTTTGGCGCATCGCTTTTCGCGCCGGACGCTAGAGCGCGTGTTCGGAGTTTATCAGGTGGTCATCGCGCTGCGGTTCATTCTCGCAGTCTGACGGGAGGCCGAGTCCTCGGCCTCCCGTCGCGGCCTCACATCTGCTCGATCCGCGTGATGAAGATTTCGCGGCCCTTTTCGGGCGGCAAGCCAAGCGACGCGCAGAGAAGGCGGATCACTTCCGGCTCCTTGCCTGATACGTCCTTATCGACGGTAGCGAGTTCGGCGGCGAGTTCCAGGATCGGCAGGCGATACGGCTCCGGCACGGCCTTGGCCCAGCCCTCGACCGCGGCCTGCCAAGGCCCGCTCGACAGCTTTTCCTTCACATAAGCCAACAGCGGATTGAACTCCTCGGGCGCCACGTCCTTGAACAAGGGATGCCGCGCCTGGACGGATTTCCACCACGCCAACTCGTCCTGCGTGAACTTGCCGTCAGCCATGATCACGGCCATGCAGATACCCATGCCGGCTTCCACAAACGCGCGCTGCTCAGCACTAAGACCAGCCATGCTTCAACCTCCCAAGCGTCCAACCGCAAGACGGCGCATTCCTCGCACCGCGGCGCGGGTTTGACAACGGGATTGCTAGCAGCGGCGCCGGGTCGGGTCGAGGCACTCCGGCTCACGCGGATTGCGCGCCGTGTTGGCGACCTGATTTGCCTGCTTGTTGGTCTTTCTGAGCGCCTCGTTGTCGTCACGAAGGCTCTCGATCTCCAGCCACAGCGTCGGCTTGTTTGGCGGATTGATGACAACCGACCGCTCGTTGCTCATCGTCTCGCGCCAGTTGTCGAGCTGGTTCTTGTACTCCATCAGATCGGTGACGCGGGCGAGTTGCTCCTTCTTGACGGAATCCTTCGTCAACTGAAGGTTATAGTAGGCCCAGCTCGCGACCGAGCCTGCGGCAAGCGCCACGAACACGAACATCAGCGTGACGAGCCAGATGCTGCCCAGCACGCGCAGAGCAGCGCCGGCATGGCCGGGGTGCCCACCGCCTGCGCCGCCCATAACCACGGGCTGCACCGGCTCTTTCTCGACGGCGCTCCAATCATTGTATGGGTGATCGTCTGGGGGAGTCATCGTTAAAGCCCCTTCGCCTTGACGGCCGGCGTTGCGGCAGCCGCGCTTTCGGAAACTTCGGGCGGGCAGAACGCCTTGTTGACCTGGCAATACAGGCTGCTCGTCTTGAGCACGCATGACGGCGACGTGTTGGTCGGCGCGCATTCCTGCTCAAGCTGGTTGGCTTCCCGGCACCAGCTTTTTTCCTTCATTTCCGCATCGCCTGGGCACTCGACCTTCTTTGTCCGCTGCGCGCAGTTCTTTATGTTGCTGAGGCAGACCGGGATGTTGTCCCTAAGCTGCTTTTCACCGGCGACGAGGCGGCTCTCGATATCGCGAACGAGATCGGGCGGCGTGGGCGGTTCGGGCGCGCGGCGGTAGTCGCGCATCTGCTGCGTCTGGGTGATCAGGCGGTTCTGGTAATCGCGCAGATAATCGGCCTGCCTCATGGCTTCGGCCTGATTTTCCGCCTGCCGAGCAACGCCGTCTTTCGGGTCCCAGGTCTGGAAGGCGAACCACAGCGCAACGCCCGCAGCGATCGTCATCAGGACCAGGATGTACCATCCGGCCGCGCCGCGCGTGGGATTGGCGTCCTGATGCTGGGGCGGCGCCACGATAACCATCGGCACGCCGGCCGTGCCCCAATTCGCCGGCACGCTCGGGCGCGGCGGCTGAGGCGCGTGCGGTTCTTCCCGCGGGGGCGGATGGGCTTGCCAATCCGACATATCAGGATCTCCTCGGCGCGCAGAGCGCCAGCCCATAGGCCTTGAAAAAATCATCGGCCATCGCCGCATCTTTCGCTTCGCCGCGCGGAGCGGCGATGGCGTCGGTTGCGTTTCTGTAACCGCCACATACCAGGGCGTCATTCTGACCCCGGGCCAAACGCGCCCTCAACTGAAGGCGCGCGGGAACATCGCCTGGATCGCCCAGACGATTGATTCCCAGCGTAAATGCGTTGAGCGCATCGCCCCACGCGCGAGTTTGTTCGCCGCCGGTCGCCGGTGGAAACGTGCCGCGCATGTGGAACATGCCCTGAAAGAGAAACTGCTCGGCTGCGTCGTAGGCGTTTTCGGTTGTTCCGGCGGCGCAATGCAGCGCGCCGCGCTCCCTCAGCGTGGTGGTGAGTTCCGTCCAGAACCGGATGCGCATCAGGCAGGCCTGACGCCGATAGCGCGCCTGGCTGCGGTCGGCCTGCACGGCGTCGTCAGCGGCCTGTACCGCCGCGGTCGCCCGCCCCTGGCTCTGTTCGAGGAGGCTGAGCATATAAGAGGCCCTGCCAGGCACCAGCCCGCCGAGAGCCGCAGCTTCCTCAAGATTGAGCCGCGCATGATAGACGTCGGCGCCGGGGGCGACATCAACCGTGCCGTCGACATTGCGGCCTAGCGCCGGAATCCAGATCAGCGCGCGCTGAATATAGGCTTCCGGGTTTTGGTATTGCGCGGGATCATATTTCGGATCGAACCGATCCTTCGCGCTCGCCGGCGTCTGCAGCACTTTTGCGATACGATCGAGCGCCTCCTGCTTGCGGCCCGCTTCCGTGAGCGTTTGGGCGAGTTCCATCTGCACCTGCGAGGTAGTCGAGCCCGCCGGATTTTGCGCCAGGGCGCGCTCATAACTGGCCACCGCATCAGGGATGCGTCCCAGCGCGGCCTGAGCGCGCGCCTGCCCGAGATAGGCGTCCCACGGATCGAGCGCGGAATTGGCGGAAGGCTGGGCGATCGCCGCCTGGAAGTTCTGCAGGGCGCCGGTGACATCGCCGCGCGCCATCTTCACGCAACCCAGCCCCCAAGACGCATCGCCGGCGGCGGCGGCGAGGCTGAAATTGGCTTCCGCCTCAGAGAGCGCACGCGCCGACTGGCTATCGACGGGCCGGCCAGGCCGGCTCGGCGCGCATTCCGCATTGTCGCTTTCCGGATTTCTCAGAATGCCGGACATGCGCAAATTCGCCCGCCCGAGATTGAAGTAGATTCGCGGGCTGAGCTTCTGCCACTCGGCGTCCCAGCGGCCCTGTCCGCGCAATTGCTCCACCGCCTGGCGCGCATCAACAAAGCGGCTCTGCGCCTGCTCGACGTTCCCGGTGGTCGCCGGCAGCGTTTTCATCACCGTCTCGCCGAGATCGTTGGCGAGTCTGGCCAATTCGAGCGGTGCGCGGAAGCGCACATATTGATCACCGAACGCATCCTGCGGACGGATATTGCGGAGATAGCCGAGCGCGGTGACGCGTTGGGCCTGGATCGCGTCGCGATTGTCCGGGGCGCCGCCGGCGCCGCCGAAACCGCTGGCGCGTCTGGCGCCGCCGCCCCGCTCGATATTGCCGATGATCGCCATCGCGTGCTCGAACAGCACGCCCGCGCTTTCACCGCCGGCGCCGGAGCGGTCGATCTCATTAAGCTCTTGATCGGCAACGTCAAACCGGGCCTGCAGCCGATGAACCCGGGCGAGTTCCAGACGGCCTTCGACGAGTTTCGGATTGGCGCTCGATGCGGCGGTGAACAAACGCTCGGCTTCCTTGAGCATCTGGCTGCCGGGATCGAGGTTGGGCTGGCGCTCGTAGATGATCCGCATCGCCTTGGCGGCGAAAAACCGCGCGTAGGAGTTTTCTACGTCGCGCCCGTTCTTCTTGTTTAAAGCCTCTCTCTCGCACGTGGCCGCCGCGTCAATCGCGCGATCGGCGGCCGGCAGCGAATCCAGATCGACCAGTTCGTGCGGATCGCGGAAGCAATCCTTGGCCGGGCTTGAAAAAACCAACGGCTTCGGGGCCTTAGGCGCGGCATCCGCTGGGGCCCAGACAGACTGGCAGGCGGTCACGACCGCCGCCCCCGCCAGCAGACCAATAATCCGGGACCTCAGGCCCCCAAAAGCCGCACGTTTTATGCGTCGCATACCCATCCCCCGAGTAGGCCCCCTCGTTGATAGCCGACCTGACCGGCGGTAGAAAGACCTTACAAGCGGTTTAGTGTAGCACTCCAACAGTCTGCTGCAGTCCGCGGCGGCACAATGGCCCACGCCTTTCAGGCTTGAGGGGCTATTTCCCACGCCAGACTGGCGTGCGCCGTTCCAGAAACGCCGCCACGCCCTCGGTCTTGTCCTCGCTGTCCAGCAGGGCGGCGAAGGCGGCGCGCTCGGCCTCGTAATGCTGCGACAGGGGCAATTCGAACGTGGCGTTGACGACGGCCTTGGCGCTTTGGATCGCCAGCGGCGCGCGGGCCGCAAGCTGGCTGGCCAATTCCACCGCACGCGCCGTCGCACCGCCCGGCTCGCACAGTTCGGCGACGAGGCCGGCGGCGCGCGCCTCCTCGGCGGTGATCGGCGTTCCGAGCAACACCATCTTCATCGCCAGCGACCGGCCGACCAGGCGCGGCAGCACCGCGGCCCCGCCGGCGCCGGGCATGATGCCGAGATTGGTTTCCGGCTGACCGAATTTCGCCTCGCGCGAAGCCACCGCGATATCGCAGCACATCAGCAGTTCATTGCCGGCGCCGAGGCACCAGCCTTCGACCGCGGCTATGATCGGCTTGCGTACGACGCGGATCGCCTTCCAGAACCCGACGCGGGGATCGCAGAGCGCTTCGGCGCCGGTTTTCGTCGCCATCTCGTTGAGATCGGCGCCGGCAACGAAAATCTTGTCACCCCCCGTAATGATTGTGACGCGCACGGACTCGTTGGCGTCATTTGCAGCGAGCGCTTCGGCGACCATCCGCGCCGTCGGCGTATCGAGTGCGTTGCGCTTGTCCGGCCGGTTGATCCGGATCTGGCTGACGCCTTCGGCAGGGGTAGTAACGACGATCAGCGGCTCGCTCATGCCTGGCCTGCCTTTTCAACGAAATACGAGCTGGGCCGATACATCGCATCGCCGGTTGCATCGGCAATCGCGTTCAGCGCCGCGACCACGCGCGGTAAAGAATGCTCGTTCGCCCATTGCAACGGACCGAACGGATAATTGACGCCGTTGAGCAGCGCCAGATCGATCGCCTCGGGCGAGGCGACATCGTCGGCCGCCGCGTCTCCCGCGGCATTGGCCAATTGCAGCAGCGTGCGAAACACCAGCAGGCCGGGGCGATCGGCAAGTTCGACGGCCTTTTTTCCTGCGCGAGCCGCATGCGTGATCGCGGCGCGGCGTGCTTCATCGGAAGACGGCGCGAACGCAATCGCGGTGGCCGCGGGCGTAGCGAAATCGAACACGGCTGCCGGCTTGCCCGTGCTCTCGGATACGGCCTTTGCTGTGCGCCCATCGCTTTGCATGAAGACTATGCCATCATCCGCCAGCGGCGAATCGGTTTCGGCGAAGCGCATGGCGGGCTTGGCGGCGCCCTCGGCGTAATCGTAAACGCCCCGCCCGGTTTTGCGGCCGAGTTGTTTTTTCGCCAGATGCTCGGCCTGCAACGGCGACGGTTTGAACCGTGTTTTGCCGCCATAGGCGTCGAAGATAGTCTTGGCGGCGGTGTAGTTTATGTCGTGGCCGATCACGTCGCCCAGTTCGAGCGGGCCCATGCGGAAGCCGGCCAAATCCCGGTAGAGAAAATCGATCGTCGCCGCGTCCGCCGCGCCTTCTTCCAGCGCACGCCAGCCTTCGCTGTAATAGGGACGCGCAACACGGTTGACGATGAAGCCGGGCACATCGCGCGCGGAGGCCGCGAGCTTGCCCCATCTTTGCATCAGCGCGAAACTTTCGGCGGCGATCTTCGGATCGGTCTGCGCGCCGGAAATGACTTCGACCAATTTCATCACCGGGGCCGGATTGAAGAAATGTAGGCCGAGAAAGTGCGCCGGACGCGCAAGGCCCTTGGCGATCTCAGTCACTGAAAGCGAGGACGTGTTGGTCGCCAGCACGGCGTTGGCGTCCGTCACCGCTTCCAGCGATTGAAACAATTTAGTTTTGACAGCGGGATTTTCGACGATCGCTTCGATCACAAGACCGCACGGACTCAATGCGCCGACATCCATCGTCCAGCTAAGCCGCCGCTGGATTGCACTTGATTCTTCTTCTGTGAGCTTGCCGCGCTTGACCTGGCCGGCGAGGCCTTGCGCGATGCCATCGCGACCACGGCCAAGCGCTGCTTCATCCTGGTCGAGCACGATGACGCGATGTCCTGCCTGCGCCGCGACCTGCGCTATCCCAGCGCCCATCGCGCCCGCGCCGCATACGCCGACGACGGTTTCTGAATTCAGCATCAAACGCGCTCGATCACAGCGGCGATGCCCTGGCCGACGCCGATGCACATCGTGCACAGCGCATAACGCCCGCCCTTTTGCGACAATTCCTCCGTCGCGGTCAGCACCAGCCGCGCGCCGGACATGCCGAGCGGATGGCCGAGCGCGATGGCGCCGCCATTGGGATTTACGTGCGGCGCATCGTCAGCCACGCCGAGTTGGCGCAACGTGGCCAATCCTTGCGAAGCGAACGCTTCGTTGAGTTCGATCACGTTCATGTCGCCAATCTTGAGCCCCCCTTTCGCCAGCGCCTTCAGCGAAGCGGGCGCCGGGCCGATCCCCATGATGCGCGGCGCCACGCCTGCTTCACCGCCGGACACAAAGCGCGCGCGCGGCGTGAGGCCATGTTTCTTTACCGCTGCTTCGGACGCGAGGATGATCGCCGCCGCGCCATCATTGACGCCCGAGGCGTTGCCGGCTGTAATGGTGCCGCCGGCGCGGACGATCGGCTTCAACGCCGCAAGCGCCTCCAGGCTCGTCTCGCGCGGATGCTCGTCGCGATCGACGACGATTTCACCCTTCTTCTGCTTCACCCGCACCGGCGTGATTTCAGCGGCGAGGCGCCCGTTTGCCTGCGCCGCGGCGGCGCGCTGCTGGCTGCGGAACGCAAAAGCGTCCTGATCGGCGCGGGTGATCTGGAAATCGACGGCGACGTTCTCCCCGGTCTCGGGCATCGAATCTACGCCGTATTGCGCCTTCATCAGCGGGTTGACGAAACGCCAGCCGATCGTCGTGTCGTAAATCTCGGCGGTGCGGGAAAATGGCGCATCGGCCTTGCCCATGACGAAGGGTGCGCGCGTCATCGATTCGACGCCGCCGGCGATGACGAGATCGGCTTCGCCGGCGCGGATTGCGCGCGCGGCGATCGATACGGCGTTGAGGCCCGAGCCGCAAAGCCGGTTGACGGTGGCGCCCGGCACGCTTTCAGGCAGCCCGGCCAGAAGCAGGGCCATGCGCGCGACATTGCGGTTATCCTCGCCGGCCTGGTTGGCGCAGCCGAAAATGACATCATCCACGGCGCCCCAGTCGACGCCCTTGTTACGTTCGGCCAGCGCCTTGATGGGGATAGCGGCCAGATCGTCGGCCCGGACGCCCGCCAGCGCCCCGCCATAGCGTCCGATTGGCGTTCTGATCGCATCGCAGATGAAAGCTTCGCTCATACTTTGTCCAATGCACCTTGCCGGGCGTGTTGTTTGAGAAATTTCGCCGTCGCATTCAAGACCGCTTCGGGCTGGTCGCGATGCGGGGCGTGCTTGCACCGTTCCAAAAGCAGCGTCTCTGTTTCAGGTAGGATCGCGGCGATGCGGCGCAACTGGTCGAGCGTGCCGTATTCATCGTCCAGCCCCTGGATCATCAGCGCCGGGGCGCGGATCGCCGGAAGGACGGCCTCGATGTTCCAGTTGCGAAAGCGCGGGTCGAGCCAGATGTCGTTCCACATCCAGAAAATATGATCAACGTCGGCGTGATGGCGGGCGAGTTTGCGGGGCAGATCGGTGGTCAGATAAATCTGCCTGGCCTCGGCGATGCTGTCATAGGTGATCTGCTCGACCAGCACGTGCGGCGCTTCGAGGATCATGGTTTCGACGCGGTCCGGCAGCATGGCCGCCGCGAGGAGCGCGATCGAGGCGCCGTCGCTCTGCCCGAACAGATGGGCGCGCCTCACGTTCAGCGCATTGAGCAACGGGCCGATGCGTTCAGCCTCGATGTGCATGTAATCGGGGTCGCGGCCCGCGTTCAGTTTTTGCGACCGCCCGTGCCCCTGGCGCGACCAGGCGATCACGCGCGCGCCCGTCGCCGCCGCCAGCCGCTCGGGAAAATCGCGCCAGTGGGAGACTGAGCCCAGCCCTTCATGCAGCAACAGGATCGTTTCCTCGCCCTCGCCCCAGTCCTGCACTTCAAGTTCGACGCCCTCGACGACCAGCATCATAAGGCGTCACGCAATTTGAAACGCTGCAATTTACCGGTCGGCGTGCGCGGCAGCGCTCTGACAAAAGCGAACCAGCGTGGATATTTGTATGGCGCGAGACGCGCCTTCACATGCGCCTTGAGTTCGGCTTCGAGGCCATCGCCTGGGGCGAAGCCCTGCTTCAACACGATATACGCTTTCGGCTTGATCAGGCCGTCTTCGTCGGGAGCGGGAACAACGGCGGCTTCAAGCACGCAGGCGTGGCAGGCGAGCGCTTCTTCCACTTCCAGCGGCGAAACGTAGATGCCCCCAACCTTCATCATGTCGTCGCGCCGGCCAACGCAGGAATACCAGCCTTCTTCGTCGCACACATATTGATCGCCGGTGCGCGTCCATTCGCCGACGAAGGTCGCCGCTGTCTTTTCCGGATTGCGCCAATACAGGCTGGCGCTGGTCGGCCCCTTCACCTGCAATTCGCCGTGCGCGCCCGCGAGCGCCGGCGTTCCATCGTCGGCGATGATGCGCGCTTCATAGCCGGGCACGACCTTTCCGGTGCAGCCGTAGCGAACCTGGCCCGGCTGTTGCGAAATGAAGATGTGGAGCATCTCGGTCGAGCCGAGGCCATCGAGCACGTCTATGCCGAGCCGGTCATGCACGGCCTGACCAAGGTGGGCCGGCAGCGCCTCGCCCGCTGAGGTCGCCAAGCGCAGAGAGGGCATATCCCCGCGCTTGGGGCCGCCATCATGCGCGAGCCAGTTGGCGAAAAACGTCGGCACGCCGCCGAGGATCGTTACGCCGTGTCTGCGTAATAGAGCGTTGATCGGCTCAGGCGTGGCGCGGCCTTCAAACAGCACGGCCGTCGCGCCCGCCGCGAACGGAAAGGTCAAGGCATTGCCCAGCCCATAGGCGAAGAACAATTTCGCGACCGAGAGCACGACGTCCGTCTCGCGATAGCCTGCGACGCCCAGCGCGTAGAGATTGGCCGTGAGGCGCATAGACGATTGGCGATGCACGACGCCTTTCGGCTTGCCGGTCGAACCGGACGAATAAAGCCAGAATGCGACATCATCGCGCCGCGTTTGCGCGGCTTCGGCGTGCGCAGGCGCTTGGGCGGCGCGCGCGCGGAAATCGGCCCACCCGGGCGCGCCGTCACTGAAGAATTGCACGTCGGGCCGGCTTGCCCGAATGGCTTCCCATTGCGGGGCGAGCGCGGCGCTGACGAACACGGCATTTGCTTCGCTATCGCTCAACAGCCACCGATAATCCTCGCTGGGCAACATCGTGTTGAGCGGCACGGGAACGATGCCGGCCTTGATCGCGCCTAGAAACGCAATTGGAAACGCCACGCTGTCCAGCAGGCAAAGCAAGAGCCGTTGGCCGCGCTGGAGGCCAGCCGCGTGCAGCGCGTTGGTCATGCGATCAACATGCGCGGCGAGCGCACCGTAAGTCGTCTCGCCCACACCGTCGATGACCGCGACTTTATCGGCGCGGCCGGCTTGTAGATTGCCGCCGAGAATATCCGCCGCCGCGTTGTAGAGCGCGGGCATATCCTCGATGGTTCGCGCGGTTCGACAATCCGGCACGGCGCTTCCTATCGCCCGGCCGGAGGTCTCGTTCGCGTCAGGAAGCGCGCACGTATTCGAACTCGGCCGGGTTGTTGTTAATTCCACGATCGGGCATGGAAATCCAGTTGGCGCATTTGCCCGGCTCGGTCACCGGCACCATCAGCGACTTGACGTAGGCGCGGTCCTTGTCGTTTGGCAGCGCGGCGGCGACGATCTCCGGCGTAGCCGGCTTGCCGGAGGTATCAAACTGCGCCCAAGCCCAGAGGCCGACCTTGCGGTTGAACTTGTCGTCCGGGAGCGTCAATTCGAAATCGAAGCCGGCTTTCTTGATGTTCCGGTTCCAGCGGGTAAGGCCCACGGCGCAGTCGCGGATATAGGCCGCGCGGGTGATGTAGTTCATCGCGTTACGCGTCGGCACGTCCTGAGCGCCATCCGGCGTTTCGATCTTTTCGATCGTATCGCTGGCGTCGTGATCCTCGAAGCTGGCTTCGTCCGGGCGGCCTTTGAGGCCGTTGGCGAAATAGTTCGCGGCGTTCGACGAGATTTCCGCGCCGAATAGATCGAGCGCCGAGGAGAACCAGAAATTGATGTAGCGCTGCAGCAACGGCAAATCGATCACGCCTGCCTTGCGGAGCTTTTCCGGATCGTCGGTCGATTGCTTCTGCATTTCTTCGAGCGTGCGCTTTACCACCCGCGCAATGCCCGTCTCGCCAACGAACATATGGTGGGCTTCCTCGGTCAGCATGAACTGGCAGGTCCGCGCGAGCGGATCGAAGCCGGATTCGGCGAGGCTCTTGAGCTGGTACTTGCCGTCGCGGTCGGTGAAATAGGTGAACATGAAGAACGACAACCAGTCGTCGATCGGCTCATTGAACGTGCCGAGGATGCGAGGATTGTCGATATTGCCCGAATGACGGTGCAGCATTTCCTCTGCCTCTTCCCGGCCATCGCGACCGAAATAGGCGTGCAGCAGATAGACCATCGCCCACAGGTGGCGACCCTCTTCGACGTTCACCTGAAACAGATTGCGCATATCGTATTGCGACGGCGCGGTCAGCGCGAGCATGCGCTGCTGTTCTACGCTCGCCGGCTCGGTATCGCCCTGGGTGACGATCAGGCGACGCAGCGGCGCACGATATTCGGCCGGCACCTGCTGCCACACCGGCTTGCCGCGATAATCGCCGAAGCCGATCGTGCGGTCCGGCACGCGATCGTTCAGGAAGATGCCCCAACGATATTCCGGCATTTTGACATAGCCGAACGTGGCCCAGCCGCTGGCATCGACCGAGGTGGCGGTGCGCAGATAGACGTCGCGATCCTGGTGGACGCTCGGCCCCATCTCCTTCCACCAATTGACGAATTCAGGCTGCCAATGTTCGAGCGCGCGTTGCAGGCCGCGATCGGTCGATAGATCGACGTTGTTGGGGATTTTGGTCTGGTAGTCGATCGCCATGGGGCAAGTCCTCAATCGTAAAAAATCAAACGCGGTTGCGGTCGAATTCGGCGCTGGCGCCGGTGCCGAACAATTTGAGCGCGCCTTTTGCGCCCACCGCGTTCGGACGGATGAATATCCAGTTCTGCCAAGCCGAAAGCCGGCCGAACACTTTCGACCAAACCGTCTCGGCGCCGGCAAAGCGCAGGCTGGCTTCCATGCCGGTGAGCGCATCGGGCGAAAGCGACGTGCGCTCGTCGATCGCGAGGCGCACTTCTTCTTCCCAATCGATATCGTCAGGGGCAAAGGTGACGAGGCCGAGAACGTGGGCCTCACCCGAAGGGATCGGCGAGGCGCCCAGCGATTTCAGTTCTTCGACCTTCTCCGGCGCGCCGGCGTAACGGCGGGCAAGGCGGCTCAGGCCATTGCACATCGGGTAGCGGCCGAAATTGGCTTCGCCCAAGCGCAGCACCGGGCCTTCCTCCGGCTTGGAGAGCAGTTCGAGCATGTAGCTGCGGTCCGCGCAGAGCAGCAATTCGGCCAGCGTACCGGCGAAAGCCGAGCCTGGCCGCACGATCGCATAGAGCGAGCGCGACGACACATCGAGGCGCGAGAATGTGCGGCGGATCAAGCCGATGGTTTCGTTGACGAACCAGTGCGAGACGTTCTTCGCGACAGCCTCGTCATACGCCAGCACCTTCTCGCCGTCGCCCGTGGTTTCGAGCAACCAGAGGCCGAGATCGGGCTCGTTGGTGCGCAGCAGCAGGATCGCGTCGTCCAGTTCGCGGGCCATTTGCAGCGGCCAGAACGCGGCGCCCTGCTTGCGCATGGCCTCGCCATCGGCGGGCGGGGCGTCTTTCGGCGCGGAGACCGAGATCGTCACCGCATGCTTGGCGCGATCGATCCGGACATCGACATGTTCGTAGTGAAAGCCGGACGCGTCTATTGTGCGCTTCAGCGGCGTCAGCTTGACGCCTTCGGCTTTTGTCGGCCGCTTCGACGATGCCGCGAGCTTTTCCGCGCGCGCCTTCACCGTTTCGGCCCATTTGCCCGGCGCGGCGATATCATCGACCAGGTTCCAGTCTTTCGCGCGCCGTCCGCGCACGCCTTCCTGCGAGGTGCAGAACACGTCGGCGAGATCGGGGCGCACCTTGCGCTTATCGACCACGCGGGTGAGGCCGCCCGTGCCCGGCAGCACCGCGAGCAGCGGCACTTCCGGCAGCGACACCGCGGAAGAGCGATCGTCCACCAGCAGGATTTCATCGCAGGCAAGCGCCACTTCATAGCCGCCGCCGGCGCAGATGCCGTTCACCGCGGCGAGGAATTTCATCCCGCCATTGGCCGAGGAATCCTCGAAGCCGTTGCGGGTCTCGTTGGTGAATTTGCAGAAATTCACCTTCCAGCCGTGTGTAGAGGTGCCGAGCATGTAGATATTGGCGCCGGAGCAGAACATCCGCTCCATGCCCGAAGTCAGCACCACGCAGGCGACTTCCGGGTGCTCGAAGCGCAGGCGCTGCACCGCGTCGTGCAATTCCATATCGACGCCGAGATCGTAGGAATTCAGTTTGAGCTTATAACCCTCAACCAGGCCGCCATCGACATCGACCGCCATGGCGATGGTGGCGATCCGCCCGTCGATGCTGACTTTCCAGTGCTTGTAGGCGCTGGGGTCGCGATCATAGAGAAAGAACGGCGGTTCGTTTTCGACGCGCTTGACTGCGACCGTGGCCATTATGGGCTACCTCCCGAGAGCGTGCATTATAGTGCCGAAGCGGCGGAGGCAAGCATTATAATGCAGTTTTTTGCATCAAGAGCGCCTGCGCCCGGCCGGCCAGCAGCGCCAGAGTGGCGTCGAAAGGCTGGGCTGAAGTATCCAGTTCGGCATCCGCGCGAGCGTAGTCGGGCGAACGGGCGGCGAGGATCGATTTGAGATCCGCCATGGCGCCGGGATTGCGCCGCATAGGGCGAAAATCGCCCTGCTGCATCACCCGGCCCATATGATCTTCCGGCGTGGCGCGGAGCCAGATCGAATGGGCCGAGCCGAGCACGCGGTCATAGAGCGGCGCGTCGACCACGATTCCCCCTGGCGCGGCGATCACGGCGCGGTCATTGCCGGCGCAGAGATTTTCCCACGCCTCGTTCTCGTGCCGGCGCAGCGCGCTCTGGCCGCCGAAATCGACCAGCAGGCTCATATCGCCGCCATAGGCCTCCTCGACCAGCTTCGACATCTCGAAAAACGGCATGTTCAGGCGCTTTGCGAGCGCCGCGCCAAGCGCGCTCTTGCCGGCCCCACGCAGGCCAAGCAGCACGATTCGCTCGGCTTTACCGGTCTGCGGCGCCAGCGCGCCGCCAAGCCAGGCGCTGAGCGCGCCGAGTTGCGCAACGGGCAGACGGCGCACAGCCGCCACAGCCTCCGCGTAGGCCGCGCCCATCTCCCCGCCCAGAGGCAGGAACGTCGCCGGGGCCATGTCCAGCGCGCGGGCGATGTCGAGCAGAACGCCGATCGAGGGATTGCCGGCCCCGGCCTCGATATGGGCGAGATAGCGCTCCGAAGCCCCCGATGCGGCGGCCAATTGCTTGCGGGTCATGCCGATGCGAGACCGCGCTTCGCGGACCTTCCGGCCCAGATCCACGCAGGGGTCGTCCTTGCCAGACAGATCGCTAAGGGGCATACGACATTTCCTGCTTGATGACATGCCATATAGTGCATATGGTCGCAAGCTCTTAACTGGAGTCGGAGCCGTTCATGTCATCTACGGTCGGGATTTTCGTCGCCACCATGACCGGCACGGCCGAAATGTGCGCCGACGAGATCGAAGGGGCGCTGAGCAAGGCCGACATCGAATCCGAAATCCAATTGATGGACGGGCGCACCGCGGCCTCGATGGACCCTTACGACACGATCATCATCGTCACCTCGACCTACGGGATCGGCGACGTGCCCGATAACGGCCAGGCTTTCTATAAATCGATCGAGGATTGCGCGGGCCTGGCCGGCAAGCGCTACGCCGTATTCGGCTTGGGCGACATGACCTACGCCGCCTCCTTCTGCGAAGCCGGGCGCAAATTCGATACGCTGTTTGAAAGCAAGGGCGCTAAGCGCTTTGCGCCGTTTCTGGCTCATGACGCATCGGGCGGCGAACTGGCCGAGGACGTCGCCGGCGCCTGGGCCACGGAGATCGCCCCGAACATCACCAGCGAAGTGGCGGAGGCGGTCTGATGGCGGCGGCGGTTCCTGAGCGGTTTGTGGAGCTGATCTCCACGATCACGAATGAAATCGAGGGCAAGCCGATCGAACCGGCGCTGGCCGATTTTCTCTCGTCCAAATTTCCCGCCGACGGGCCGGTGTTCGAGGAACTAACGCAACTCTGCGTGCAGGGCTGTGCAGAAGGCTGGCTGTGCGCCCGCGAGCATGAGGGGATCAAGTTTGGCCGCCCCGTGAAGCCTGGCGAACGCACGCATGGCTTTTCGGTCGATGTGGTCGAAATGCACGACATCGTCGGCCCGCATCATCGCCACCCGAAAGGCGAGATCGACATGGTAATGCCGCTTGAGGGCGACGCCGCGTTCGACGGCGCGCGAAAGGGCTGGAAAGTCTTCGCCCCCGATTCGGCGCACCGCCCAACCGTGAGCGGCGGCAAGGCGCTGGTGCTCTACCTGCTTCCGCAAGGCGAAATCGAGTTTACGCGTGCCTGACCAAAATCAGGCGGCGCTGTTCTCTGTCGAGAGCGGCGTTGCGCGCATCATACTCAACCGGCCCGAACGGCTGAACGCGTTCAACGCCGCCATGCACGAGGCGCTGCGCGCCGCGTTGGACCGATGCGAGCGCGATCTTTCGATCCGCGCGCTCATTATCACCGGCGCCGGCCGCGCGTTCTCCGCGGGCCAGGACCTTTCCGAACGCGCCGGCATGTTGGCGGAGGGCGAAGTGGACCTTCATGCCTCGCTTGAGAACAATTACAACCCCCTGGTCCGGCGGCTCGCCGCTTTGCCTTATCCGGTGATCGCAGCGGTGAACGGCGTCGCCGCCGGCGCCGGGGCGTCGCTGGCGCTGAATTGCGATGTCGTATTGGCCTGCCGCGGCGCGACGTTTGAGTTCAGCTTCGCGAAAGTAGCGCTCGGCCCCGACGGCGGCGCAAGTTGGCTGCTGCCGCGCCTTGCCGGCCCTGCCCGCGCGCTGGGTCTGGCGCTGACAAGCGAACGGATCGATGCCAGCGAAGCCGAGCGGATCGGCCTCGTGTTCAGAGTACTGGACGATGCCGCCCTCGGCGGCGAAGCCGACCGCTTGGCGAGGATGTTCGCGCAGCGCTCTCCCGTCGCGCTGGCGGCGGTAAAGCGGCGCATGCGCGAGGCGATGGGCCTTTCCTTCGACGAAGCGCTTGACGCCGAACGCGATGCGCAGAAAACCCTCGGCCATCATCCCGATTACCGCGCGGCGGTGACGGCGTTCATGGCGAAAACGAATCCAACTTTTCAAGAACGCAAATAATGGGACGGAGATAATGGCTGAAACGCTGGTGCTTTCCTCTTACGCCGAAGGCCGCTGGGGCGGCGCGGGCGGCGGCGCGGAACTGATTTCGGCCGTCGATAGCGCCGTGGTCGCGACCATGCCGAAAGCGCCTGCCGATTCCGGCGCGATGCTCGCTTACGCGCGAAAGACGGGCGGGCCGGCGCTGCGCGCGCTCACCTTCGCCGAGCGCGGGCGCCTCCTGCGCAAGCTGGCCGAGGCGCTGAGCGCGCGGAAGGAGGAACTTTACGAGCTTTCCTTCGCTACTGGCGCCACGCGCATGGACTCGGCGTTCGATATCGAGGGCGGGATCGGCGTGCTCTATTCCTACGCCTCGAAAGCCAAGGCGCTGCCCGAAACGCATCTGCTGATCGAAGGCGAACGCGAAGCGATCAGCAAAGGTAATTTCGCCGGACAGCATATCCTGACGCCGTTGCGCGGCGCGGCGGTGCATATCAACGCCTATAATTTTCCCGTCTGGGGCATGCTGGAAAAGCTGGCGCCGACGTTCCTCGCCGGCATGCCGGCGATCATCAAACCGGCGACGGTGACGGCATGGCTGGCTGCCGCCGCGTTCCGCATGATCATCGACAGCAAGATTTTGCCGGAAGGCGCGGTGCAACTCGTCCTCGGCGGCACGGGCAATCTGTTCGATAATCTCGAAGCCGAAGACACGGTAGCGTTCACCGGCTCGGCCTACACCGCTACCAAGCTGCGCACGCATCCCGTCGTCGTAGCCAATTCGGTTCGCTTCAATGCCGAACAGGACAGCCTCAACGCCTCGATCCTCGGGCCGGACGCGGCCCCCGATGCGCCTGAATTCGATCTGTTCGTGAAAGAGGTCGTGCGCGAGATGACGCAAAAGGCCGGACAGAAATGCACGGCGATCCGCCGCGCTATGGTCCCGGCTTCCTTGCTCGACGCCGCCGAGAAGGCCATCGTTGCGCGTCTTGCCAAGACGACTATCGGCGATCCGCGCAATGAGGGCGTGCGGATGGGGGCGCTGGCGGGGCTTTCGCAGCGCAAGGACGTTCAGGACAATCTTGACAAACTGAAAAGAGAGACCGTCGTCGTCACCGGCAGCGACGCGCCGTCGTTGATCAACGCAGATGCGAGCAAGGGCGCGTTCCTCGCCCCCACCCTGCTCCGCTGCGACAAGCCGAAAGCGGCAAAGCTCGTTCACGAAGTCGAAGCGTTCGGACCCGTATCGACGCTGATGCCCTACGACGATGTCGCCAGCGCCGGCGAACTGGCGCGGGCAGGCAAGGGCTCGCTGGTGATGTCGCTGTTCAGCAACGATCAGAAGGCGATCGCTGAGATCGTATTGGCCGCCGCATCGAGCCACGGGCGCATGCTGCTGATCGACCGCACGAGCGGGGCCGATTCCACCGGCCACGGCGCGGCGCTGCCGAGCCTTGTGCACGGCGGGCCCGGCCGCGCCGGCGGCGGCGAGGAACTTGGCGGTCTGATCGGCGCAAAGCACTACATGCAGCGCACAGCGATCCAGGCTGCGCCCGCTACGCTCGACGCGCTCGCCGGCGCATAGCATGCGCTACAAACTACTCGGCGGAAGCGGGCTGCGCGTCTCCGAAATCGGCCTCGGCACGATGACATTCGGCGAGACCAAGGGCTGGGGGGCGGACGCGGCGCAATCGGTCGCGATCATGAGCGCTTTCGCTGACGCGGGCGGCGTACTGCTCGACACGGCGCCGAACTATGCCGGCGGCGAATCGGAAAAGCTCGTCGGCGCATTCACGCGCGCGCGGCGCCGCGATTTTGTGATTTCGACGAAATACACTGGGTCCGGCGCGGCGCATGTGCTGGCCGGCGGAAATTCGCGGCTCAGCATGACGCGTTCGGTTGAAGACAGCCTGCGGCGCCTTGAGACCGACCATATCGATCTCTTCTGGCTGCACTTTTGGGACGGCACGACGCCGCTCCATGAAATCCTGCGCGCGCTCGACGATCTGCTGAGCGCCGGCAAGATTCTTTACGTCGGCTTTTCCGACACGCCGGCCTGGCTGGTCAGCCGCGCGGTCACGATGGCCGAGGGGCGCGGCTGGATCAGGCCGGCGGCGATCCAGATCGAATACAATCTCGCGAGCCGCGACGCCGAGCGCGAATTGCTGCCGATGGCCGACGCGCTCGATCTTGGCGCGGTGTGCTGGGGCCCGCTGGCGGCTGGCGCTTTAGCGGGCGGCGCCGATCCGAAGCGCCGCGCCAAGCTGCCGCCGCATCTGACTGAGATCGCCGCAAAGCTCGATGCGTTGGCGAAACAGACCGGCCTGAGCGCCAGCGCGCTCGCTTTGCGCTGGCTGCTGCGTCATCCAGCGCGCCGCACGCTTGTGCCGCTGATCGGCGCGCGTTCGGCCGAGCAAATAACGCAGACGCTTGCAGCGGCCGATGGCGACCTCGGCGCAGAGACGATCGCCGCGCTCGACGCGCTGGCCCCGCCCGCGCTGGGCTTTCCGCACGAGATGATTGGCTCACCCTATCTGCGTAAACTCGCGCTCGGCCAGCCCGAGGCATTCGCCGCGCCCCGGAAACCGCGCGCCTAGGCCAGCACGACGGTTCGCTTGCCGTTGAGCAAGACGCGATGCTCTGCGTGCCAGCGGACAGCGCGGGCCAGCACAACCGTCTCGACGTCGCGCCCGATTGCGGCGAGATCGGCGGGCGACATGGCGTGCGTTACCCGTTCGGCGCCCTGCTCTATGATTGGGCCTTCATCCAGATCTTCGGTGACGTAATGGGCCGTGGCGCCGATCAGCTTCACGCCGCGCTCATGGGCCTGATGATAGGGACGCGCGCCCTTGAAGCTGGGCAAAAACGAATGGTGGATGTTGATCACCCGTCCGCGCATCCGGCCGCAAAACGCCGGCGACAAAATCTGCATGTAGCGCGCCAGCACGATCAGTTCGACGCCCTCGGCATCGACAATGGCGCTGAGCGCATCTTCCTGGCGGGCCTTGCTAGTCTTGTCGATCGGTAGGTAATGGAACGGCGTTCCGTGCGCCGCGGCGACATCGGCGAAATCCCGGTGGTTGGAAACAACGCCGGCGATGTCGATCGGCAGCGCGCCGATCCGCCAGCGGTACAGCAAATCGACTAAACAATGACCAAGCCGCGAGACCATGATCAGCGTGCGCGTCCTGGCGGCTTCCGCGTGAAAGCTGGCGCTCATGGCGAATGAGGACGCGATCGGCGCGAACTCGCGCCGCAACGTTTCAATTGTCGCCAACTCGCCGGCCGAAAACAGGATGCGCAGGAAAAACTTGTTTGTTTCCCGGTCTCCGAACTGGGTGCTTTCGACGATGTTGCAATCGCGCTCGAACAAAAAGCGGGAGACCGCGGCGACGATGCCTTTTCGGTCGGGGCACACAATGGTGAGAATGCAGCCGGATTCGATCATGTTGCTAACGTCGCGCCGCAGGGATCACGCGATTTTCGATAAAGTCGCTAACCAGCGCGCTGATCCGGGCCTGGTCCCAGGTATTTCCATCGACCGCATCGACTGGAAAATCAAGAATCGGAATTCCTTCTTCCTCCAGCGCCAGATTGATCATCTTGCCGCCCCACCAGCCCCTGATGGAAAGGCCGCCAACGACGCGGTTGCGGCGCGCTTCCTCTATCGCCCACGCCGAGCCAAGGCCGGGAATGTGCATCTGTTCGCTCATCGTGACGTAGCGGCTGGCCAGCGCGCGTAACGGATCTTTCGCGCCATACCGGATATAACCATCCACCGCGATCGAGAGATAATTCGAGCGCACGAACACGGCGCCGTACTTCTCCTCGAACTCGGTGAAGAAGCCGAGATTCTGCCAGAGCCCCTGGCCGACATACATCAGACGATATTGTTCGTTCGGGCAGGCCCACATTTGATTGTCGGCGCGATGCTTCACCTCGTCGCGAAACGCCCTGGCCTGCTCATAAGCCCACTCGGTTCCGCGATGCCACTGGATGCCCATCACCTGGCTCATCACTTCGCCCAGACGCACCGGCAGTTTCGGCGCGGTGGCGATGATGTCGCGCACTTCGTCGAACAATTCCTCCTGACGGTTTACGCGATCGACGATCTCGCGCAGGAGATCGATATCAAGCTTCTTGCCCGCGATGGCCTCGCTTGCCGAGACCAGCTCCCTGTATTGTTCGAGCATGACATCGATGCGGTGCTCGCCGTCGAGGTCCTCCCACTGCCAGCGCGACCGCTTCCACCAGTCGAGTTGGGGTTTATCCAGAACCGGTGTCTCAAGCGGGACGAACACAGCCCCGACGCGGGCGGCCATAACCGCCGCGCTACGATCTTGTTGGGATGTGCAAACGAGCGAGGGGCGTGGCACGCCGCCCCATGGCTTGTCGGTGTTTTCCTCATCGAGCAGCACAGCCCAGGTCAGCGCTGAATAGCGGCTGAGGTTTTCGTGGTAGCCCTCGCGGGTCAGAAAATCCGAATAATAACCCGATTGCCGGCGCGCGGCGACAAGGCCGGTATACCAGACGTCAGTGATGAACGGGATGTCGAGCGCTTCCCATATTTCGTGCGGCACATTGGGGCCGCTGATCGCGAACGGGCGGCCCTCCTCGATCACTTCGCGGCGCAAATTAGCGAACCATTGCTTTTGATACGCGCGCAAGGTGCGGCTTACGTCGAGCTGAGTCTGCGCTTCGTGCCGCTTGCGGGAGGATTCGCGGTCTTCCGGGTTCATGCTCATGGGGCAGCGCCTGCTTTGTCGACGCGCGAACCGCGGATTTGCCCGATGAAATTTGCCGCTTCCTCGGCGAGATGGACCCGGCCTGAGCTTGTGCTCGCATCCTGACGGATCAGCAGAAACGGCTTTGCTTGCTCCTGCAAGCGGGCCCTCAGGCGCGGGTAATCCCAGCCATATTGGAGGTCCGATGGCGGTATATAGAAGATGACGCCATCAACGTCGCTGCGCTGCGCCGCCTCTTCGAACCACGCCAGGCGATCCTCAACGGGATAGGAGTCCGCGGTGGCGGTATCGAAGCAGTATTTCGCCAGCAGCGCTTCCATGGGGGGCAGATCGAGACTCACGTCGCCCCCCGGCGCGCGCGCGCCCCACCAATCATCTTCCGCCACGATGCGCCCGCCAGCACGCTCGACCGCCTCATGCAATGTCGTATGCGTGAGCGGCTCCGCCGTCGCCAGAAGCAAGCGAGGCCGCGCCGCGCCCTTGCCTGCATGCAGTTGCGCCAGATAGCCCTCAAGCGCTTCAGCATAGTCCGCGGGATGCATGAAATAGCCCGCGCCGATCGCCTGCATCGCCGCCTCGCCGTCGATATGTCCTTGCCAGCGCAGATCGAGCAGCGCGCGCTGCGCCGCTCGGGCGCGGTTGCACAGCACAATCGCCTCGCGCAGCGCCGCATCGGAAATCGGAGCGCCAGCGGCGCGCTCAAGCCGAAGGCGCAGATCGAGCAGGCGATCTTCGTTGTACCGCGTGAGCGCGGCGCGCCGGTTCTGCATGAGATCGAACATATGCAGCGGCGGCAGGCCCGGCAAAAGCCCCTGCCGGTATATCTCTTTCAGATAGAAATAGAGTTTGTCGTAGACGCGCGAAAGGACAAGTAATTCGACTTCGTCGAAATCGCCTTGCGCGGCCGCTTCAAACAAAGCATGCGTTTCCGGCGGTACAACGTCGTCAATGTATTTCGCGGCGGTGGGCGCGGCGCGCGACCGATCGGCGGCGACCAGAACAGGCATGAAACCTGCCGCGAGAATCAATTCGGCGGGAACGGCGCTGCCGACGCGCGCAACAATCCTACCGCCTTGCGCGCGCGCCTGTTTCATGGCGCGCGCCCGATCCGTATAATGGGCTTTCAGTTTCGCGAAATGCCCGGCTTCGAGAGGCATCTAGATCGCCCCCGCCTGGCGCAACCGTGTAATCGCGTCGGATGCGTAACCAAGCTCGCGCAGCACGTCATCGGTATCGGCGCCCAGGGCCGGAATGCCGGATGATCCGATCCCCGGACCATCGACATTGGCGACAAAGCCGGCGTTCATGACGGTCGCTTTTTTTCCCTCTGCCGTTTGTGTTTCCAACAGCATATCCCGATCAGTGAGACTTGCGAGGCTCAGCGCCTGCCTCGTCGTGCGCACCTGCACGGCGGGCGAGCCGACCGCCATGAGGACGGCCTCCAGTTCCGGCGCCGAACGTGGCGCTATTTTTTCCGCAAGCAGCGCACGCAGCGCCGCCGCGTTGGAATCGCGCGCCGCACGCGTGGCGAAACGCCTATCCTGCGCCAGTTCCGGCGCCTCCAGCACGTCACATAGCTTTTTGAACTGGTGATCGAAATTCGCACTCAGCCATATCCAGCCATCGCGGGTCCTGAACGCGCCGACCGTCGGCCGGTCGTGAACAATCGGCTGTGTGGCTTTGATCTCATCGCCGGTCAAAATCTGGCGTACAATTCCAACGCCCATGAGAACGAAGCTTGAATCTAGCATGGCCACGTCGAGATATTGGCCCTCGCCCGTCCGCTCGCGACGAAACAGGGCGGCGAGAATGCTCGAAAATGCAACGTAGCCGCTGAAGCAATCAATGCTGAACCCGCGCCCTTGCGAGGGTGTATCGCCGTCTTCGCCGGTCCAACTCATTCCGGACATCGCCTGTATCGTATGGTCGTAGGCCGGCCAGCGGCTCATTTCGCCGCTCTGACCGAAACCGGAGATCGAGCAATAGACCAGCTTCGGATTGATCCGGCTGAGATCGGACCAGCCGACTTTCAGTTCATCGACGGCGCCGGGACGCTGGTTCTCCACCACGACGTCGGCGACCTTCGCCAGCCTGTAGATGATCTCCAGCCCTTCTGGCGCTTTCAAATTCACGGTGACGGAGCGTTTGCCGCCGTTCACCGCGATGAAAGAGGGGCTGACTGACCAATCGGGCTGGCGCGCAAAATCGCGAAAATCATCGCCGCCATCGGGCTTTTCGATCTTGATGACGTCCGCGCCGACGAGGCCGAGATGGTACGTGCAGAACGGGCCGGCCAGGGCGTGAGTAAGGTCGAGGACGCGAATTCCCTCCAGGGCCTTCATTTGATCATTTCCTGGCTGGCGCCGGCCCACCGCCGCCGGGCAACCTAAAAATTCGGCGCGCCATTGTCTAGGCTGCCGACGCGGATCATGGAGATGGTTATGCCCGATAACGGCTTGCGCTCGGCGGTTCTTGCGGCGCTACTTCGCCGCCGGCGGCGAAGGGCGACAACGCGATCTATGATGGCGTTGACCCGCGCGATGACCATTTTGTGGTCGCGCTATTTGCTTCAAGCGAGGCGCCGATGAAGTTGTGGTCCACGTAGGGATGACGCCGTAGATGGATCCACGCCTTGGCGGCGCCGCCAACAGCCGAACCACCCCGGAGCACACGCCAGGGATTGGCGGCAGGGCTTCTCAATGCAAGCGCTTTCAGATAAGCTGACCGCGTTGGCGGCTGGACTGGACACCCACACAAGATGAGCAAAAGGCCAAGTCGCCTTCGAGAGCGGGATTTCTTCGGCGTTGCGATCCTTGGGACCGTAGTGGCGGGCTTGGCGCTGGTCATTGCATCACAGGCCTTGGCGACGCCGACAGCCGATCAATCCTGGTGGGCGCCAGGCGAGGGGCGCGCGATGCCCGCCAGCATCGCGTACGACAATGAAACCGGGCGCCTGCGCATCATCAATGCGAGCGGCGGGTTCGCAACGAAGGGCCATGCCTTCTTCACACCGCTCGGCCCAAACGGTCGGGCCTGCGTAACATGTCATCAACCCGCAGACGGCATGAGCCTGTCGGCCCGCACGGCGCGCAAAAGGTGGGACGCCACCAACGGAACCGATCCGCTGTTTGCGGCGATTGACGGTTCAAACTGCCCCAGCCTGCCGCAAGCCGAACGCGCCTCGCATTCGCTGCTGCTGGAGCGCGGACTGATCCGCATCTATTTGCCCTGGCCGCCTCGGGCCGCCGATGGCGCACCGATCAAGCCGGAATTTTCAATCGAGATCGTGTCCGATCCGACCGGATGCAACACCGATCCGCAATACGGACTTGCCAGCAAGACGCCGACGATTTCGGTGTTTCGCCGGCCGCGCCCGGTGGCCAATATGAAATATCTGCTGGAATTGCCGCACGGCGTGCCGCCCAGCGACGTGCTTTTCTATAACGATAAAAGCCTGCTGCCGAAGAACCCCGAAACCGGCGGTTTTGCGTCGCTCCAGCTTATGTCGGACGGGCGGGCCCTGACGCTGAAAATCCAGGCGCGCGACGCGGCGCTGCATCATCTTCAGGCCAACGGCGCGCTCAGCAAGAAGCAACTGGACGAAATCGAGGCGTTCGAAAAGCAGATCTACGCGGCGCAAGATTATGACAAGGTCGGCGGCGCGTTGACGGGCGATGGCGCCCCCCCAGGCCTGGGACCCGCAGCGTTGAGGGACGGCGCGCCCGCGCGGCTCGGCAACAACCCGATCAACCGAATTTTTGGATCGTTCGCGATGTGGGCCGATCCGCCCGTCCCGACCGATGAAACACCCGCGGCAAAAGCCCAGCGTGAATTCAAACGCTCCGTGGCGCGCGGCGCCGAACTCTTTTACACGCGGCGTTTCGTGATTCAGGACGTTGGAAAGTACAACGACAAGGGGCTCGGTAATCCGTTCAAGCGCTCTTGCGGCAGCGGTTGCCACAACACGCTGTTGATGGGCATGGACCTGGCGCCGGGCTATATGGATCTCGGCCTCAACAACATGCCATGGGCAAATGCGCGGCCCGATCTTCCGCTGTTCAAGCTCGTGTGCCGGCCGGACGCACCGCCGCAATCCTATCTGGGCCGGGTGATCTATTCGCACGATCCAGGCCGGGCGCTGACCACCGGCAAATGCGCCGATATAGGCGCGTCAATGACCCAGCAATTGCGCGGCCTCGCGGCGCGCGCGCCGTATTTCATGAACGGATCGGCGGCCAATCTGCGCGAACTCGTCGACTTCTACGATCGGCGCTTCAACATTGGCTACAACGAGCAGGAAAAGCTCGACCTCGTCAATTTCATGAGCACGCTGTGATGGCCAGGCCTTCCCGCTTGCAAGCCTTGTGCGCCGGCGCTTTCGCCTGCTGCTTTACCGCAACGGCCGCCGCCGAGCCGGCGGCTGGAACGCCGGTGAGTTTTTTGGCCTGTCCCATTGCACGCGATGCAGGGCCTGAGGCCGATCTTTGTTTCTTTGCCGAGTATGGCGGCGTGCGTTACGGTTTGGCCAATCCGCCCGACTGGGGATCACCGCAACTAAAGCATCGCGTACTGGTCGAAGGCCGCGTGAATGGCGGCGCGCCGGTTTGCGGCGCGATCGCGATTGAGGGCCGCGCTTCCGTTCTGCCTGAGATTGACGAAAGCTGTAACGGGTTCATCCCCTACGACGGCGTGGTCAAAGGCGCCGCAGGGGGCGTGTTTAACAGCGGCACGCCAGAGCAACGCGCGTTCGCCGCCGATCTGGCGCGACGCGCCGCCGCCGATCCGCGCTTGTCCGTCGCCCCGGCAATCCCCGACCCGCCAGCCCCTCCGCCGCCAAGCGCGCCTTTCGAGGCGCGCTCCCTCGTGATCACCTACCCCTTCAACAGCGATCGCGGCCCGGGGCCTGACATGGTCGCGCTGCTTCGATTGGCCGATTATGCGCGTATCTCGAAGGCAAGGCGCATCTACGTCGTCGGGTACATGGCCAGTTCGCGCCTTTCAAATGGCGAGGAAATAAAGGAATCCGCATCGATGGCCCAACGGCGTGCGGAAAAGATCGCCGGTATACTGACCGGCGTTGGCGTGCCCGAGAAGACCGTGCAAGTGCGATGGGAATCCCAGCCGATCGCCGGCAAGGGCGAGGATGACTGGCGCAACCGAAAAGTCGAACTCTCCCTTCAGCCCTGACAGGGGCACCAATGGCGCGCGCGGTAGTGAGCCGCTTCCAGGCGCCGCAGCGTCGGGCAGGGTCCGAAACGCCGTTCGACTCTCGCAGTGCTTCCAGCGTGCGCCCGATCCGACTAGGTTCGGGCGATGCATACGTCCTTCATCAGCGACATTTCCGCCTGCATGGTGGCCGCGTTCGCCTGTGCGGTTTTCGCGCAATGGCTGCGTCAGCCCACAATCGTCGCCTATCTCGCCGCCGGCGCCATCGCCGGGCCTCTCCTGCTTGGCTGGGTTCAGGATCGCGAGACGGTCCAGACGATCGGCGAACTGGGCCTTATCTTCCTGCTTTTCATGATCGGCCTAGAGATCGATCTGAAGAAAATATTGCGCGCCGGACGAGTGATCGCGGTTACGGCCTTTCTGCAGATTGTATTGTGCTTCCTGTTCGCGGTGGCCGCCTTCGCCGCCGCCGGCTTTTCGCTCGCCGCAGATCGGCTCGATGCGCTCTACCTCGCCATCGCCGCGACGTTTTCCAGCACAATCATCATCGTCAAACTTCTGTACGACAAGCGCGAGCTTGAAACCCTTGCCGGCCGTGTAACGCTCGGCGTGCTGGTTATGCAGGATCTCGCCGCGATCCTGTTTCTCGCTTTGCAGGGGCAGCTTGCCAATCCGTCCGCGGTGACTATGGCGCTGGCGCTCGGCCGCGTGCTCGTGCTGGTCGCCGTAGCCTTCGCGGTGAGCCGCTATATTCTGCCTTCGCTGTTTCGCTCTCTGGCCCGTCAGCCCGAACTTGTGCTGATCGGCGCACTCGCCTGGTGTTTCGCCGTCTCCGGTTTTGCAGCCTGGCTTGGCCTTTCGCGCGAAATGGGCGCGCTGATTGCGGGCGTGGCGTTATCGACCTTCCCCTACACGCTCGACCTGGCGTCGCGGGTCAACACGCTGCGGGATTTCTTCGTCACCCTGTTCTTTGTGTCGCTCGGCATGCAAATTCCTGCACCTAGCCTGGAACTGGCCCGCGACGGGGCGTTGCTGGGCCTCGTCCTCGTCGTCAGCCGATGTCTCGTCGTATTCCCGGTGCTGTACTTTCAGCGCATGGGCGTCAGGGGCGGCGCCCTGGCGACGATTAACCTGGGCCAGGTCAGCGAGTTCGCGCTTGTCATCGCCGCGCTCGGCGCCTCCTATGGTCATATCGGCGAGCGGACGATCGGCGTCATCCTCTACGCGTTCGCGTTCATGGCGGTTATTTCTTCCTACGCGATCACGAACTCGGATCGCCTGGCGCGCGCCCTGAAGGGGCCTTTGCGCCGCATTGGCATGGCCGATCTGGACGAAACCAGCCTCGCCGCCGATGGCCACGCGCAAGCCGGCGGGAAAATCTATCTCCTCGGATTCTATACTTCGGCCAGTTCACTGCTTGAGGAATTCACACGGCGCAATCCAGAACTGCTTGAGCAGATCGTCGTCGTCGATTTCAACCCGGTTGTCGGACACGAACTACGCAAGCGCGGCATCCGCGTATTTTATGGCGATATCAGCCGGCGCGACACGCTGATCCACGCCGGGCTTGAATCAGCCGAAGTCATCTTGTGCACGATTCCTGACACGATTTTGAAAGGGTCAAGCAACCTTCGGCTCGCCCATGCGATCCGAACAATCAATCCAGGCGCACAGCTCATTATGCACGCCGAGGCGCTAAGCGAGATCGAGCCGCTTTATGGCGCCGGCGCAGATTATGTGAGCGTCAGCCGCCTCATTGAGGCCGACCATCTGTTCACGATTGTCACCGCGGCCTGCGCGGGCGATCTGGCGCCGGCGCGCAGCGAAATCACCCAAGCGATGCGTGATCGCCGCGAAATCATCGGCTAAAAAGCAACGGCGCCGATCAAAAGACCGGCGCCGGGCTCGTCTCTAGCTCAATAATTCCAATTCAAGCGCACGCCATAGGTTCTCGGCGCGCCGGAGTTGCCGACCGGCCGCGGCGTCGGCGTGATCAGGTTTACCCACTGCTTGTTGCCGAGGTTCCTGCCCCAGAACGCCAAGTCCCATTTCCCGCCTTTGGGCACATAGCCGAACGAAGCGTGGGTCAGAGTGACAGGGCGCTGCTGCGCGATCTTCACATTGGTCGCGTCCGAATCGATGAGCGACGTGTAGTTATATTCACCCCGCACAAAGAACATCGATCCGTTCGCGAGATCGAAATCCTTCTGGGCGGTCACCGTCATCGCGACCTCCGGCGCATTGATGATACGGTTTCCCGAAGCGTCGTAAACGCCCGTTGCGTTGTTGAATTTAGGGTCTCCTTGGGCGACGAGAAACGGCCGGTAATTGGCCGAGGCGCTGAGTGTCTTGAAATCCGTGTACTCGGCCTTGGGAAGGAAGCTCGCGTCCGCCGTCAGAGTCAGGCCTTTTGAGGGCTTGGCCGTGAGTTCCACGTCAAACCCGTCAAGTTCGGCCGCCGCCGCATTGGTCGTGGCGGTAAGTTGCGGCCCGATCACGGTGGTGAACTGCAGCCCCTTGTAGTCGTATTTGAAGAGCGAGATGTTGGCGCGCAGGCGCTTGTCGAACCAATCGGTCTTGGCCCCGACTTCATAGCTCCAGAGGTTTTCCGGGCCGAAATACGCGCCTGAGAGCGTCGAGGAGCTGGCGCTGTAGCCGCCGTTTTTGTAGCCCTTGGTGATTGAAGCATAGAAGAAGGCGTTGTCAGACGCCTGCCAATTGACGCCGATTTTCGGCGTAAACGGATCCAGCCACTTATGCGTAACGGCCGTGAACTGGCCGAACCCCGACAATGTGTGGTCATTGGCGAAGCCCGGATTGTAGACTTCCTGGCGAATGAATTGATCGAAACCCTTGCGCTCTTTCGTGTAGCGGGCGCCCGCAAGGACGCTCAAGGAATCGGTTATCTGGAACGTTTCCTGCACAAAGATCGCCGCCGATGTGGTCGGGAACAACGAGTCTTGGAAGGTCCGCGACCCCGTTGCGCGCGCGACGCTCACTGGGTTCACCGTGTTCGACCGCTGACGCAGATATTCGTCGTAATAGTAAAGCCCCACCACGCCTGAGAGCCGGCCGAACTTGTGCTCGAGGTTCAACTCTTCGCTAACGTGGTGATTGTTGTAGTAATTGCTCCCGCAGCAATTCACTCTGAGTTCGGTTACGTCGCCATCGGTCAGATAGTAATTGTTGTCTGAGCGATAAGCGGTCAGCGATCTGAGCGTCATGTTGTCGTTGATCGTGAAGACGAACTCGTCGTTGACCCCATAGGCCTGTTCGCGATCGCGGGACGGTAGATCGACAGCGACTTTGGAATAATCGCCCAAAATCGAGTTGGCGAGCGGGGCGTTGTAGTTGTTGGCCTGCCCGACGAGACGAGGATCATTCGTAGCCACGATGTTCGCCGTACGCGTCGCCCACGCCTCGTCGGTGTAGCCGACCTCGGCGCGCAACGTGTTCACGATCCTGTCGGTGGGCTCCCAGCGCAATTGTCCGCGCGCGGCCCAGCGGTTGGCCTTGCCCAGGTCTTGGCCGCCGGGAACGATATTCTCGATATAGCCGTCATGCTTGACGCGGCTAAGCGCGATGCTGCCTTGCAGCTTGTCCTTGACGATCGGGCCGGAAATGTTCGTCGATAGTTCGTAGAGACGGTAATTACCGGCATTTATCGTACTGCGGATGGAGAACTCGTCCGTGGGCGCCCTTGAGATGAAGTTGACCGCGCCGCCAGCCGAGTTGCGGCCGAACGTCGTTCCCTGCGGCCCTTTCAGGACCTCGACGCGCGCAAGATCGTTGAAATTGGAGCTGAGCGCGGCCGATTGGCGGCTCAGATAGACGCCATCGACATAGATCGACACGCCGGATTCGCCGCCGATCTGCCGGCCGCCGACGCCGCGAACGTAAAGGATCATTTCGGCGCTGTTCTGAGTGACCCGAAGGGCGGGCACCAGCGATTGCAGTTCGCGGATGTTGACGACCTGGCTGGCCTGCAGATCATCGCCGCCGACAACCGAAACAGCCAGCGGCGTCTTTTGCAGATTGGTCACGCCGGCCTTGGTGGCCGTGACGACGACTTCGCCGATTGCGGATGACGAGGACGACGACTGCGCCTGCGCCTGCGCCGTCCCATTCGCCGCCAAGGTCAGCATGGTCACGCCGACGCCAAACATCATCTTGGATTTGAAGTTCATGATCGCCCCCCTACCTTTGCCCCCCCTTTGTAGGTTGTACGATTGTAGGGGACGGCACGATTTGACAGTGGCCGGAACAAATTGTCAATTTCAAACTGACCGTGTGTCAAAACTGACGGCGGGCCTGGTGCATCTGGGCCTCAGTGCATGGATTCGGCCCGCCGCTCGAACGCGCTGCGATCGAAGCCGTTTGCGAAAGCGATGAACCGGTCAGTGACCACCTCCGACGCCGGAACCACCCGCTTCGTCACGCCGGAATCGGCCAGAAGCTGGATGTACTTTTGCACGCCGTTTTGGGGGACGGCGCCAATCTGACGGCTCCCGGGGTCCGAGGCCGGGAGTTCGTCCTCCCAGGCGGTCAACTGCGCCGCATTCCGCGCTACATCTTTGTCGGCAAACGGTTTGCCCTGGGCGGTAAGCATGTACCGCGCCGCGGCCTTTGGGTTGTAGCGGATCAGAAGCGAGGCCTTGACTATGGCGCGCGCGAAATGCCCCAGCGCATCGGCTTTGGCCGCCATTACAGATGGCGCCGCCGCGTAGCCGCCATTGGGGACATCGCCCACGAGCGGATGGCGAAAGACGCGCATCTTCACGCCCGCCACCATGAATGGAACGAGTTCGTAAAGCGGCAAGCCCACCGCGTCCACCTTGCGCGAGGTGAACGCCTGCATCGCCTCCTTGTCCATGCCGATAGTCACCATCGTCGCGTCGGCGGGTTTGAGCCCCGCCGCCGATAGCGCCGATTGCGTGGTGAAGGTTCCGGCCGAACCGGCGGCGGAATGCACGCCGATGGACTTGCCCTTGAGGTCCGCCAGGCTCTTGATCGGGCTGTCCTCCAGCACGGCGATCACGACGCCGAACTTGGAGGCGCGCGACAGAAACATCTTCATCCGGATGCCGTCGTCATAATGATCCACCAACGGCTCGATCGCGGCCGGGCAAATATCGCCCTCGCCACGCTGGCACATCCTCAGCGCCTCAATCGGGCTGTCCACCAGTCTCGTCGTGACCCGCAGGCGCTCTTCCTTATAGAAGCCAGCGCCTTCGGCGACGAGATTGAGCGTATTCATCAACGGCGGCGTTTTGATGCCGAGAATGACCGACAGCGGCGTCTCCTCCGCAAACGCCGCGCCGCCCGTCAGGACCAGCGCTGCGGCAATGCCGAGGCCGAAATTCCGCAGCAAACGCCATTTCGGTAGGGCCATCCTCGCCTCCTCGTTTCAGCGTTTCGCCGCCTTGGGCCGCTAGGACAGGATCAGGTCTTTGTTGATCGTCACGCCGAGGCCTGGCTTGTCGGGCAGGTTGAAATAGCCGCCCTTCTGGAACACCGGCGGGTCTTCAAATATCGCGAGGCCGTTGGAATAGGCCTTTAGCGGCAGATCGTGATCTATCTCCAGATATTCCACGTTCGGAAGCGACGCGACCAGGTGCATGTTGCAGACGGTCGCGACCCTGCCGTCGGCCAGGTGCGGGGAAACCCTTTTGTCCATCACCTCGGCGAAGGCGGCGATCTTGCGGAACTCCATCGGCCCCATCAGCAGGATTTCCGGCTGCACGATATCGAACGACCCCTTCAGGATCATGTCGCGGAATTCGTGCAGGCCGCGATTGCCTTCGCCGCCGGCGAGTGGCACGTCGACCAGCCGGTTAAGTTCGGCCTGCCGATCAAGATCGTACCGGCCGAGCGGTTCTTCGAGCCAATATACTTTAAGCTGCTTGTAGGCGCGCGCCGTATCCACTGCGCGCTCGAATTCCCACGGCGCATCCGGGGTGAGATAGGTGTTCGTCGCCTGGTTGGCGTCGCACATGATGTCGAAATCGTCGCCGACCAGTTTCCGGGTTTCCTCGACCAGCGCGATATCGTCCTTCATCGTATGAAAATGGGCGCGGTATTTTACGGCGCGCCAGCCATCGGCTTTGATCTTGGCCGACATTTCAGCGCGTGATTTTGGATCGCCTAGCCGCGACTGGCTGGCATAGGGAACGACCCGGTCCTTGCACTGCCCCCACATTTTATACAGCGGCATGTTGCAGGCTTTGCCGATCAGGTCCCAGAGGGCGATCTCAAGGGCGGCGTAGGCGCGGTCCGTGCTGGTGTCGCCGCCACGGCCAGCGGCGGCGGCGAGCGGCATCGCAGGGTCCTCGCCCGCCGGCGCGCCCGATCCGGTCACCTGCAAGCGGCGGAAATAGGTGACGTCCCGCAGGTCGGACATGATGCGTTGAACGTCGAACGCATCGCGGCCGATCACCCCGGCGCGCAGACGCGGCAATTGCACGGGATCGATCGAAGAGCCAATTCCGATCAGTCCCTGATCGGTACGAACCTCAAGGACCGTACCGCCGCCGACGATCACGTGGTTAATGTCCCACGGCCCATTGAAGCCGACCAGCGTCCCAAGGTCCTTGATCACCTTTAGCCGCAGGAGCCGAATATCGGTGATCTTCAGGCGCACGCCGGTGTGCTGCGGAACCTGCGCCGCCGCCGGCAACGCCGCCAGCCCTGCGCACGGCAGGGCCTTCAAGATATCTCTGCGCCGCATGACGAGCCTCCCCCGCGACTTGCTTTGCGGCGTAGGCGCCGCCGCAATTATCGAAACGGCTTAGCGCCGGCCCGCTCGCCAAACAAGCATGGGCGCGCGCCGCAGCCAATGATCATGCCACGCTTCGCGCGCCTGCGGCGTCAACGCAGCCAGGAGACGAATTTGCAGCGCCGACGTTACAAAGTTCTCGCGACGCGGATGCCATGGTCATCCACGCGAGTGGCGACCGGGTACCTGATACGCCCGCCTGACCGATTGAGCGGCGGGCGGGCGCTAAACGATCCGCGGCGAAGCATGCGTGCGCTGCAATCCCCGCCGGCGTTGGCCGAGCCATCCGTCGGCGCGCCATCGTATGAGGTATTCCAGCAATCCGACTGCCATGTCCAAACATTGCCGACCATGTCGTAAAGGCCAAATGCGTTCGGCTTGAAATTGCCGACGGGCGAGGTGAACACGTAACCGTCATGGCAGGTGTTCACTGTTGGAAAATGAGCCTGAGCGTCCATATCCGCGCTGTTAGCGTAGGCGCATGCCCCGGCAGGATCCTCGCCCCACCAATAGGTTGTCGTGGACCCCGCCCGCGTCGCGTATTCGTATTCGGCCTCGGACAAGAGCCGATAGGCGTGGCCGGTCTTCTTTGACAGCCAGGCCGCATAGGCCTCGGCGTCGTTGAAATTCATGCACGCAACGGGATGTGTGCTGGTCTGCTCGAAGCTGGGCTGGCGCCAATTGCGGCCGCTCATTGGCTGTGCGCCCTGCTCGCCGGTGAAGCACGCGTCGCCCGCATCGTAATGCGTGTCGGCCACGAACGCCGCGAACTCGCCAACAGTGACCGGATATTTGCTGACGGCGAAGCTGTAGCCGATCCGCACGCGGTGGAGCGGGGCCTCATAGGTCTGATGGTACGGCTCGGCAGGCGGCGTGCCCATGGTGAATTCACCAGCCGGAACGATGATCATCTCCGGATAGTCCGCGCCATCCCACACTTCGAGCGGCTTGTCCGATACGCGCCAGATCACCGGCGGCTTTTCCAGCGACGCCTGAATATCCGTTGCTCGCGCGGCGGCGACGCGGGCCGCCGTCTTCGCCTTGACCTTCGCGATCTCGGCGCCGAGCTTGGGATGGGCCGCACTATAAGACGCAAAGCGGGCCTGCCGGTCCTTGGTCACCGCGCCTTCTTCGGCAAAAGCGGCGCCGGCCGCAAGGCTTGCGGCCGCCATAGTCGCGAACACTGCGATCCAATCCCGCCGCATGCAGTCTCCCCTGTTGTTTTCTTGAAAAGCCCCGGACGACTACCTTGGCCAACAGCCGACGGTCGGGTCAACAATTGCGATTGGATCATCGGCCCTCGAACGCGAGATCACCGATCACGGGACCCGCCCGCCGTCTAACGGGCTGGCGCCAGAAGTCTCGACATGCCGATTGCCGGGGGCTAGCGTTCCGGACGCGGCGAATGGGGGAGTTTGAGGTGACGCAGCAGCGCCTTGGCAGACTGGGCCAATTGGCTCTTTTCGCTGTTGCAGCATTGCTCCCGGCGTCGGCTAAAGCCGACGTGCTGGAGATCGCGCCCGATGGCACGGTCGCCGTATATGGCGCCGTTGACGTTGCCAAGACAGAACGCACCCCGACGGCCGCCAAGCGAACGGCGATCGCTCCGCTGCTGCAACAATCAGGAACGAAGACGGCGCTGAGCCCGCGCTTGCTTGAGGCGGTCGCATGGGCGGAGTCGCGTTTCGATACGGCTGCCGTTTCAACGAAGGGCGCCGTGGGGGCCATGCAATTGATGGCCGGAACGGCCCGCGATCTCGGCGTCGGTCCGGCCGATCCGAGCCAGAATATCGAAGGCGGCGCGCGTTATTTGCGCATGCTGCTGGATGAATTCGGCGGCGATCTCGATCTTGCCCTTGCGGCCTATAACGCCGGGCCCTCCGCTGTGCGGCGCCGCGGCGCGCCGCCCTACGGGGAGACACGGGCCTACGTCGATGCGGTGCTCGACTACATGGCGGCTTTGACCGAAAAGGCGCCGGCGCCATGAGGTTGGCGCGCACGCTATCCGCCACAGCGGCGGCGCTTGGCGCATGGAGCGCGGAAGCGAACGCGCAAAGCGCTGCGCTGAACCCGCCCGGCTCTGGCCCGATCCTCGCAAGCGTGAACTGGATTCAGGGCACGCTGCTGGGAAATCTGGCGACCGCCGTCGCGGTGATCGCCGTGGCGATCGTCGGCTTCATGATGCTGACCGGGCGGATGAACTGGCGTCACGGCGTGACGGTCATCCTGGGATGCTTTGTCCTGTTCGGCGCGGCGGCAATTGTCGCGGGCCTGCAAGCCGCGGCGCGCGCAGCGGGGTGAAGCCATGGCCGGCCTTGAACGCAACGTCGTATTTTCGGGTCTGACCAGGCCCCAGATGTTTGCGGGCGTCTCCTACAGTTTTTTCGTGCTGAATCTGGTGGTCACCACAGAGATATTCCTGATCACGAAATCGTTCTGGTCGATCGTCGCCGCACTGGTGATCCACGCGATCGGTTACGCGCTCTGCCTGCGCGAGCCGCGCTTTCTGGATTTATGGATTTTGAAATCCAGCCGTTGCCCGCGCGTGGCGAATTACAATTTCTGGCGCTGCAATTCCTATGCGGCGGCCAGCCCCCATGAGCGGTAAGCGCCCGCGCCCGCCTCATACGCCCAAGCGCTCCCCGCCGGCGCGCCGCGAAAAACTTGCGGCCGATATGCTGCCGTATCTGCGCCACCTCGACGATGCGACGCTGCTGACGCGCGATGGCGCGCTGGTGCAATGTCTGCGCATCGAGGGGTTTCCGTTCGAGACGGCGGACACCGAGGAATTGAATTACCGCAAAGGCCTGCGCGAGACCATGCTGCGCGGGGTCGCTTCGTCCCGGCTCGGCATCTGGCATCATGTCGTGCGTCGGCGGATCGCGCCTCATATTGACGGAAGATTTGCAAATCCGTTTGCGCGCGCACTGGATGCGGCGTGGCGGCGGCGGATCGAAGCCAAACGGCTTTATGTCAACGATCTGTATATTACACTCGTGCGCCGACCGAGTTCGATACGCGCCGGCCTGTTGGCGGGCCTTTTCGAATCGGGAACCGTCGATGCCGCCGGCCGCGCGCGCGATCGGCGTGAGCTGGACGCTGCGCGCGATGCGATGCTCGCAGCGCTGCAGCCCTATGGCGTGCGCCTGATCGACGCTTACGACACGCCCGACGGCCCGTGCTCGGAGCCGCTCGAATTTCTCGCCTGTCTATTCAACGGCGAGATCGATCCGATCCTGGCGCCGATTGGAAACGGCGCGGCGCGTGCAATTCCCGGACGCCGCGTAAGCTTCGGACTCGATACGCTGGAGCTATCGGCGACGGAGAACACTGAGCGCCAGTTCGCGGCGATGGTCTCGATCAAGGAATATCCGCCGCACACGGCGCCGGGCCAGTTCGACGCGCTTTGCCGGCTGCCACGGGAATTCACGCTCAGCCAATCCTTCGCCTTCGTCGATCGGCAGGTGGCGCTCAATCGCATGAATCTCACGCTCCGCCGAATGCACGCGGCCGACGATGACGCCATTTCGCTTCGCCGCGATCTGGTCGCAGCGAAGGATGAAGTCGCGGCGGGGCGATCCACGTTTGCGGAACATCACGCCACACTGATGGTCAAGGCCGATTCATTGGCCGGGCTCGACGAGGCGGTTGCGGACGTGCAATCGGCGCTGGCTGAAACCGGCGCCATCGCGACGCGCGAAGATGTGGCGATGGAGCCGGCGTTCTGGGCGCAGTTCCCAGGCAATTTTCAATTTGTACCGCGCCGCGCGCTGATTTCCTCAGCGAATTTTGCGGGCTTTGCCTCTTGCCACAACCATCCGTCCGGCAAAGCCGCCAACAATCATTGGGGGCCAGCCGTCGCCGTGCTGGAGACGACGGCGGCCTCGCCCTATTATTTCAACTTTCACACCGGCGATCTAGGCAATTTCCTGATTATCGGCCCGTCCGGTTCGGGCAAAACCGTGATCTTGAATTTTCTCTTGGCGCAAGCCGAGAAATTCCAGCCGCGGATCGTGTTCTTCGACAAGGACCGCGGCGCGGAGATTTTCCTGCGCGCGATCGGCGCGCGCTACGATCAATTGCGCCCGGGCGTGCGCACGGGTTTCAACCCGCTGCAAATGGCTGACAGCGCCTCCAACCGCCGCTTCCTGCAAACCTGGACGGCGAAGCTGCTATCCACGCATGGCGAGACTTTGACCGCCGACGACATGGCGATGATCGCCGACGCCGTTTCAGCCAATTTTGACCAAGCCCCCGCTTATCGCCGTCTGCGGTTCTTCCGCGAATTGTTTTCAGGAGCACGCCGGCCGATGGCCGGCGATCTGGCCGCCCGGCTTTCGCCCTGGGTCAACGAAGGCGATCGGGCCTGGCTGTTCGACAACGAAACCGACCATCTCGACATGCAGGCCAAGGCGATCGGTTTTGACATGACGCAACTGCTCGACGATCCCGTCCTGCGCACGCCCGCCATGATGTACCTGTTCCACCGCGTCGAGGAGCGCCTCGATGGCGAGCCCACGATCATCGTCGTCGATGAAGGGTGGAAGGCGCTGGACGACGACGTGTTCGTAGGTCGCATCCGCGATTGGGAAAAAACCATCCGCAAACGCAATGGCATCGTCGGTTTTTCCACGCAAAGCGCCTCGGATGCGCTCGACAGCAAGATCGCCTCGGCGATCGTCGAACAATCGGCGACGCAGATATTCCTGCCTAACCCCAAGGCGCAGGAAAGCGATTACCGTCGCGGCTTCGGCCTGACACAGCACGAATTCGATCTCATTCGTTCCCTGCCTGACACCTCGCGCTGCTTCCTGATCAAGACTCGCGCCGACAGCGTTGTCGCGCGGCTCGATCTCGGCGGACTCGACGAAGCGCTCACTGTTCTTTCCGGCCGCGAACACACCGTGCGCCTTCTGGATCAATTGCGCTCCGAACTTGGCGAAGACCCGGCCGCGTGGCTGCCGCGGCTGGTCGCGCGAGGAAGCTGATGCCTTTGTGCGCTCCCTCCGTCGCGCCAGGCGTGGTCAACACGCTGATCGACACCGTCGATTGCCATATCCGCGTGCTTGTCCATGATTCCTATCGCGACCTCGTCGGTCCCGGAACGATTTTCGCCACCGCCTTCACCGGATTGCTCACGATCTATATCGCGCTGTTCGGCTACCAATTACTGCTTGGCCGAGGCGGGCTGCGTGTAACCGAATTGCCCGTGGCGGCAGTGAAAGTGGGGCTGATCCTAGCCTTCATCACCTCATGGGCGGCTTATCAGGCGGTGATCTTCAACTTCCTGTTCGACGGCCCCAGAGACATCATGCGCGTGCTTTTATCGGCGATGGCGCGTGACGGCTCGGGGTTCAACGGCGATGTCTATGCCGGACTCGAAAGCACCTACGCCCGCCTTGCGGGCGCGGCGGGCGTGTATGGCGCGCAGGCTTCACCCGCAGCCAATATCCTGCAGGGTGGTCCGATGCTGGGCTCGGGCCTGTTGTGGCTTTCAGCCATTGGCATGCTGCTTTCAACGCTCGGCGTGATCCTTGCCGCCAAGATCGTGCTGGGATTCCTGTTGGCGGTGGGGCCGATCTTCGTCGGTCTGTTTCTGTTCGATGCGACGCGCGGCTTTTTCGACGGCTGGCTGCGCACCACGGTCGGTTTCGCGTTGTTGCCGCTTGCCGCCAACGTGTTCGCGGCGGCGATGATCTCCATGCTGCAGCCGTTCCTCGACCTTGTCGGCGCGAATGCTGCGCGCAATCTGTTCGATATGGGGCCGATCGTGACTATCGGCCTGATCGTAGCGGTGTTCGGGATCGTCATGCTGATGGCGCTGCGGGTCTGCGCCGGAATCGCCAGCGGCTTTTCTTCGTCGCACGGACGGCGCGACCGCGCGACGGCCTCCGATCGCGACGTACAGATTCCCCCGATACGCTCGATGGCCCGCGCCGAGGAAACCGCCGCGCGCGCAGCGATGATGGACGCTTCAGGCGACGAGGCCAGGCAAGTCGATGCGCGCCGCACGACGAGCCTTGTAGATGCCGTGAGCCGCGACGCCACGCCCCTGACCGAGCGGCTTGGGCAAAGCCAACGCCGCATGCCCCGCCCCGCCATGCGGAACGGAGAATCCTGATGCGCAACGATCTTGAGCGCACACGCTGGGATACGCCAGCCAACAAGGAGCCAAGCGACGAGGCGCTTGACCGCCATGGGCGATACGCCATCGCCCAGGCCTGGGCGGAGGAAACCGTTCGCGAATTGCAGAACTCCCGGCGCTTCGCCTGGATCGTCGCGCTGATGTTGATCATCGCATGTGGCGCACAGGCGGCGGTGATCGCGATCATGCTGCCGCTGAAGCAGATCGTTCCGTATACAATACTGGTCGATAAGACGAC
>DASZPV010000007.1:0-2668 GCA_035549875.1 Caulobacterales bacterium | reverse complement strand
GATTACTTCGGCGCGAGACGGAAAAATGCGTTTGTGTGCTGGGGGTTAAGTTGACGGCGCCGCGGATAGGCGCGCGGTTATGCGCCGGTCGGATGAATTCGGTGAGGGTCTCCAGATTCTGCGGTGTGTGTCCCCAGATTCCGCGATATAGCGATACATCTGCGGCAGACCCGCTCCATTGGCCAGGTTCATAAAACCTTGAATTTTTGCGACCTGCACTTGCACCGAATCCGTCATTTGCCCCTCCGGACCGTCGCCGAGACGATTTGATCAAGATGCTTTTCGTATTCTTTCCAAGCACACATCCGACTCTTCGGGATGATGTAAAAAATATAGTACCCGTCTTCTTGCGATATGAATTCACACGTCGGAAGAAGCACCGGATCGCACGCCGTGACTGTATTGGCAGCAATTTGTAACGTTGGACTTCGATCCGCACCAACGAACATTCCGTGGGACTCAATCCCAATCGTTGGTCGCCGCGTCGCCCTCATTTTGGGAAACTTGGCGTCACAAAATGTTTCGGCTTCGGTGTTTACCTTTAGACCATACTGCTCAAAAACATCGCCAGAGCCGATAAATACCAGCATTTTTTCGGCCGGCGAAAATGGATCAGTAGGCATGACACGCAAAATTTCTGAGTCGGGATTTTTCTGCTTTTTTGCCGATAATTCCTGAATTTGCTTGTCGGAAAGGGAAAAAAACCCGTGTGTAAATCCGGAATCGCCGCGGACGAGGCGTAGTTTTGTTCTCGCGACGGTTGGGAGCACGAAACGAGCCCAGCGATAACCATGCATACGACGATGGCTTGCGGGCTGCCAAAGGTCGGAATACTCCCTCGGCGATTACGCTGCATGTCGCGACTCTTTCGGATAATTGTCGTTGCTTGGCACGCCGACCAGCGCGCCCTCCGCATCGGTGAACACGAACAGGCGTTCGTTGCTGTCGGGATCGAGTTCGAACGAGAGATTGGTGGGGACGAACGCCTTGCCGTCGATCTTGCCGTCGGCGGTTTCGTCGAGGAAGGCGTTCCAGCCGCCGACCCAGTCGGTGGCGCCGCGCCGGTCGAGGCCCAGTTCCATCGCGCGTGCGAAGGTGATGATCCAACCCGCGGAGAAGGCGCTTTCCGGTTCGGCGGCGATCAGCGCGTTGATGGCGGCGCTGTTTTGCAGATAGCTCGCGTAATCGGCGGCGGTGGAGAGATTGCCGGTCAGTACGTTGATCTCGAACGAGCCGAACTGGCCCAGCGTTGCAGCATCGCCGCCGGCTTGCAGGATCGTGCTGGCCAGCGCGCGCTTTGCATAAACGTCCCCGCCCATCATCTGCTTGAGCAGATCCGAGACCGACATGAACGCGCCGGCGTTGATCAGAGTGTCGGCCTTGTCCGTGCGGTAGGCGATGTAGCCCGCCTTGTCGTAATAGACGTAATCGCGCTTGTACGTGCCATATTCGCCGGTACGCACGGCCGACATGTTCAGGAGCTTCGAACCGCTCTGCGCGATCACCGCGTTGAGCACGCCCGCGACCGTGTCGGAAAAGCTGACCGCCGCCTCGCGCGAGCCCTTGTTCTTGGACCAGGAGGAGGTGGTGAGGAATTGCTGCATACGAGGACGCTCTCCGATTATACCGTACGCCGCAGCGTCTGCGCGCCGTTTTCGCTTCCGATCACCGCCGCGCTCGCTATCCCGATAAAGAGGCCGTGCTCCACCACGCCGGGGATTTTCGACAGCGCGTCGGCCAGCGCTTCCGGCGCGCCAATTGCTTCGCAGCGGCAATCGAGAATGAAATTGCCGCCGTCGGTGATCACCGGCTTGCCGCCCTTTTCGCGCAGGGAAACGACGCGCCCGCGCGTCTTGCCCGCCGCGAGCGCGGCTTCAACCTTGCGCGCCGTCAGCCCGCGCCCGAATTGCGTGATCTCCACTGGCAGCGGAAATTTGCCGAGCGTATCGACCTGCTTGGATGCGTCCGTGATCACCACCATCGTCTTCGACGAGGCCGCAATAATCTTCTCGCGCAGCAAAGCCGCGCCGCCGCCCTTGATCAGGCGAAATTGCGGATCGATCTCGTCCGCGCCGTCAACGGTCACATCGATCGACGAAACATCATCCGGCGAAACAATGTTCAGTCCAAGCTGTTGGGCCAGTTCATGCGTCGCCACGCTTGTCGCCACGCAAGTATTTTTCGCGCCCTGCCCTGCCAGCAGGCGCACGAAATGCGCCGCCGTCGATCCCGTGCCCAGCCCTACGATCATGCCCGGCTGAACAAATTCCAGCGCGCCGCGCGCGGCGTTGATCTTTGCCGCGTCCGCGTCGCTCATTTCTTTTCCGCTTTCTTCGCCGCCTTCATCGCGCGAAATTTCGCCGACCAGCCCGGCAGTTCGGTCTGCCGGCCCCGCGCGACGGCAAGCGCGTCAGCGCCGACATCCTTGGTGATAACCGAACCTGCGGCGGTGAAGGCGCGATCGCCCACGCTCACCGGCGCCACCAAAGAGGTATTCGTGCCGATGAACGCATCCTCGCCGACTTTCGTGGTGAACTTGTCGAACCCGTCGTAATTGCAGGTGATCGTGCCGGCGCCGAGATTGGCGCGCGCGCCGATCTCAGCATCGCCGATATACGAAAGATGCGAAGCCTTCGCGCCGTCGCCGAAGCGGGCGTTCTTCACTTCG
>DASZPV010000006.1:0-1598 GCA_035549875.1 Caulobacterales bacterium | reverse complement strand
CGCGATACGTTTCGCGTGCTGATGCAGATGGCGGTGGTGTTGACCTTCGCCGGCGGCAAGTCGGTGGTGAAGGTGGGCCGGATCGCGGGCCAGTTCGCCAAGCCGCGCAGCGAGCCGATCGAAAAGGTGGGCGAGGTTACGCTGCCCAGCTATCGCGGCGACAATATCAACGGCGAGGAATTCACCGCCGCGGCGCGCGTTCCCGATCCGCAAAGGCTGCTGACGGCGTATTCGCAATCGGCCTCGACGCTGAATTTCATCCGCGCCCTGGCCGATGGCGGTTACGCCGACCTGCACCGCGTGCGGCAATGGATGCTGGACTTCACCCGCAAGGGCGGCGTCGGCGCGCGCTATTTCGAAATGGCCAACCGCATCGATGAGGCTGTGCGCTTCATGGAGGCGTGCGGCATTACGCCTGAAAGCGCGCCGCAAATGCGCAAGGTGGATTTCTACACCAGTCACGAAGCGCTGCTGCTTGGCTATGAAGAAGCAATGACGCGCGTGGATTCCACCGCAGCAACGCCGGAGCATTACGATACGTCCGCCCATTTCGTGTGGATCGGAGACCGCACGCGTCAACTCGATGGCGCCCATGTCGAATTCTGCAAGGGGATCAAAAATCCCATCGGCATGAAATGCGGGCCGAGCCTGGAGACGGACGATTTGCTGGCCCTGATCGATGCGCTCAATCCGGAAAACGAAGCGGGGCGCCTGACGCTAATCACGCGCTTCGGCGCCGAGAAAGCGGCGGCAGGGCTGCCCAAACTGGTGCGCGCGGTGGTGAAGGAGGGGCGCAACGTGCTGTGGTCGTGCGATCCCATGCACGGCAATACGCTGAAAACCGCGACCGGCTACAAGACGCGCCCGTTCAACGCGATCTTGTCGGAGGTGCGCACCTTCCTCGACGTGCTGCCGGCCGAGGGCGCCTATCCCGGCGGCGTGCATATCGAAATGACCGGCCAGAACGTCACCGAATGCACGGGCGGCGGCGGCGGTCTTGCGGTCGAGAATTTGTCCGAGCGCTACGATACGGCGTGCGATCCGCGCCTCAATGGCGAACAAGCGCTGGAACTGGCGTTCCTGATTGCCGACAGCCTGCAAATCGCACGCAGCGAGGAACGCAAGGCGGCGGCGGGGTAAGAGACGCGACGAAAAATAATAAGGGAGGAAAAATCATGCTTCGAGTTTTGCGAATGGGCCTGCTGCTGGGCTTGGCGGCGGGTTTGACTCCGGCGGGCGCACAGACGGCTGCGCCGTCCGCTGCGCCGGCTGAGCGGGTGCGGCCGACCTGGCCGACGCGCGATCCGCATACGGCCGGCTATGTGAAGGCGAAGGAATTGCCCGATGGCGCCGTTCCCTCGCCAAAACAGAACGGCAATTTCATCATCGGGCCGACGCATGCGCCGGCGCCGGAAATGACCGTGCAGCCGGGCGTGCCGCAAGGCGCGCTCTACACGTTCACGATGGAATCGACGGACAGCAAATTCTATCCCGGCATCAAGCGCGAACCCGGCCCGCCGATTCCGGCCGGCGCGCGCTATGAAGACGCCCAGATCATCAGCCATCCCGCGCCCTATTCGCGCAAGGTGACGGTCTAT
>DASZPV010000005.1:0-2055 GCA_035549875.1 Caulobacterales bacterium | reverse complement strand
CGACCAAATCGGCCGCCGCGCGCGCCGGCGTGCCGGCGACAAAATGCTCAAGCAGCCGCGCCGACGATTTTTCACCCAGTTTGGAGCGCTTTAAACGCATCTCTGTCCTTAAAAGCGACCCCGCTCCTAGGACAGCCCCTATCGTTTTTTGCGCGCTTTCGGGACCGTTTTGCGCCTGTTTGGCGGGTGTTCGGGGTGGTTTGGGCGCGCTTAGGGCGTCAGCGCGACGCAGCGGCGCATGTTAAACGCGAGCGCAGCGAGCAGAAGCTCGGCGCGGGTTTTGATCAGCCCGACATAGGCGGCGCGATAGAGCCCCATGCGGCGTTTCCAGGTCGCGAACGTTGTTTCCACCGCCCAGCGCCGTTTGGCCACCAGCGCGTTGAAGCGTTTCCAGCGCGCCGGCAAATCAGGATGATGCTTGTTGGCGCGGCGCATGATGCGCGGCTTGATCCCACGCGCGCCAAAGTCCGGCGCGCCGCGCATGCGTGTCATACGCCTTGTCGGCGTAGACAGCTTTTTCATCGCCCCGAATGAGCAGATCGGCCGGCGTGGTGTCATTGATATTGGCCGGTGTAGTAACGATGGCGCGGATCAGTCCCGACCCTTCATCGACCCCGACATGCGCCTTGTAGCCAAACATGGTCTTGCCGTCTTTCCTGGCGAAGGCGGCGTCCTTGTCACATGCATCCCCGCCGCCAAGTTCGCGCGGGCGCGCGCATGCAGCCTCAATCAGCGTTGCATCCAGCATGGTTCCGCGCTTCAAAATCAGACCGGCCTTCTCCAATTGCCGGTCGAATTCGGCGAACAATTTTTCCATAAGACCAGCCGCCGTCAACCCATTGCGGAACCGGCACAGCGTGGTGTGATCGGGCGCGGCGTCTTCCAGCGTGAGCCCAACGAAGCGGCGGAACGACAAGCGATCGAGTAGCGCGTCTTCCAACTCGGCGTCCGACAGCCCATACCAAGCCTGCAACAGCAACGCCTTGAACATCAAAAGCGGCTGATAGCCCGGCCGTCCCGGCCCCGAAGGATCGCGCATCGCCGACAATAGCCTCTCGAAGCGATACCACTTCACCAAGCCAGCCAGCTTTTCCAGCCGCCGATTGCGGCCTAATCCCTCCGCCGCCAAGGCCTCCACGAAACTCGAACGCCCCGTCCGCTTCTCCGCCATCGCCAATCCCCCAAAAACCCCTTCAGGGAATCACGATTCAGCAATTTCGCAACGGTCCCACAAAGGGAGAAGGTAAGCTAATCTCCATGCATGGAGGCTCGCCATGTATCATTCCGGAAATCGCGAACTACAGGCGCATTTCGGCTCTACCGCGCTTGCCGACCGCCTGATCGAGAAGACGCATCGCACCGCGTTCACCGATGCGGATAAGGCGTTCATCGAATCCCGCGCATTCTTCTTTCTTGCGACGGCGGACGCCGACGGCCATCCTGATTGCTCGTTCAAGGGCGGACCGCCGGGCTTCGTGCGCGTCACCGGGCCGAACACGCTGGTCTGGCCCGATTACGATGGCAACGGCATGTTCAAGAGCCTTGGCAATGTGCGCGCCAATCCGAACGTAGGACTGCTGTTCATCGCCATGGAGGATGCGCCAAAGCGCCTGCGCGTGAACGGGCGCGCGGCGATTTCTTTCGACGATCCGCTGATGGCCGAGTTCCACGGCGCGCAGGCGCTGATGCGCGTCACCGCCGAACACATCTTCCCGAACTGCCCGCGCTACATCCCTAATGTGAAGACGGGCGAGGCTTCGATTTATACGCCCAGCGATGCGGCGCCGGTGGAGCCCGCGTGGAAATCGTTCGATGACTTCAAGGATGCTGTGCCGCCGCGACGCGCATAGCGCATGCAGAATAAATCGCCTTCCTCCCCCTCGTGGGGAGGAATGAGGTGGGGGGAACAACCGATCGACCGGGCGCGACATTTTTGGGTGCGCTTGAACGATCCGTGGCCCCCCCACCCCTACCCCTCCCCTCGTGTACGGACCGGGGACATAGTGGGCGGGCGTTCGGGGACATGGTGGACAGTGTTTCGATCTCAGATCGGGG
>DASZPV010000004.1:0-3383 GCA_035549875.1 Caulobacterales bacterium | reverse complement strand
GCGCAAAAACGCTGCCGGGAAGCCAGTTCAACGCGTCGAACCGCGCGATTTCGGGCGATCGAAATCCTCCGCGATCGAAAGGCGGGCCGAGATCGGCCGCAGCCTCTTTTTGTTTTGCCGCGAAAGCGGCGCCGGAAAAGGAAGACGAATGCCGACGATCAACCAGCTGATCCGCAAGCCGCGCGGCGAGAAACCCAAGCGCAACAAGGTGCCGGCGCTTCAGCAATGTCCGCAAAAGCGCGCCGTATGCACGCGCGTCTACACCACGACTCCGAAGAAGCCGAATTCGGCGCTTCGCAAGGTCGCCAAGGTTCGTCTCACCAACGGCTACGAGGCGCTGACCTACATCCCCGGCGAGGGACACAATCTTCAGGAACACTCGGTGGTCCTGATCCGCGGCGGCCGCGTGAAGGACCTTCCGGGCGTGCGCTACCACATCATTCGCGGCGTGCTCGACACGCAGGGCGTCAAGGACCGTAAGCAGCGCCGCTCGCTCTACGGCGCCAAGCGTCCGAAGTAGGGAGAGGCCCATGTCCCGCCGCCGCAGAGCCGACAAACGCGAAATCACGCCGGACGCCAAGTTCGGCGATCTTGTGCTTGCAAAATTCATGAACAGCCTGATGTACGACGGCAAGAAATCGGCCGCCGAGGGAATCGTCTATGGCGCGTTCGACACAATTCAGCAGAAGACCAAGCAGGAGCCGCTTCAGGTCTTTCACGAAGCGCTGAAGAACGTGAGCCCGGCCATCGAAGTGAAGTCGCGTCGCGTCGGCGGCGCCACCTACCAGGTGCCCGTTGAAGTGCGCGCCGACCGGGCGCGCGCGCTGGCCATCCGCTGGATCATCACCGCGGCGCGCGGCCGCAACGAGCCGACCATGATGGGGCGGCTTTCGGGCGAAATTCTGGACGCGGCGAACAACCGCGGCTCCGCCGTCAAGAAGCGCGAAGACACGCACAAGATGGCCGACGCCAACCGCGCCTTCTCGCACTATCGCTGGTAACGCGTAAGGACCGAACTTAATGCCTCGCACGACGCCGCTCGACCGCTATCGCAACATCGGCATTGCCGCGCATATCGACGCCGGCAAGACGACGACGACCGAGCGCATTCTCTATTACACCGGCAAGAGCCATAAGATCGGCGAGGTGCATGACGGCGCCGCGACCATGGACTTCATGGAGCAGGAGCAGGAGCGCGGCATCACCATCACCTCCGCGGCGACGACCTGTTTCTGGAACGACCATCGCATCAACATCATCGATACGCCGGGCCACGTCGATTTCACCATCGAGGTCGAGCGCTCGATGCGCGTGCTCGACGGCGCGGTCGCGGTCTTCGACGCGGTGGCCGGCGTGGAGCCGCAGTCCGAGACGGTGTGGCGTCAGGCGGACAAGTATCGGGTGCCCCGCATCTGCTTTGTCAACAAGATGGATCGCACCGGCGCGGACTATCCGCGCTGCATCCAGATGATGATCGATCGTCTGGGCACCCGGCCCGCCGTGATCGCCTGGCCGATCGGCGCCGAAAGCGATTTCAAGGGCATTGTCGATATCGTCCAGATGAAGGCGATCGTCTGGCGCGACGAACAGCTCGGCGCGAAATTCGACGTCGTCGACATTCCGTCCGAACTGCAGGCGAAAGCCGCCGAACTCCATACCCATCTCGTCGAAATGGCGGTCGAAGAGGACGAGGCGCTGCTCGAGAGCTATCTCGAAGGCAAGATGCCGAGCGTCGAAGACCTGAAGCGCTGCATTCGCAAGGGCACGACCTCCTTCCATTTCGTTCCGGTGATGTGCGGCTCGGCGTTCAAGAACAAGGGCGTGCAGCCGCTGCTCGACGCCGTGGTCGACTATCTGCCGAGCCCGCTCGACATTCCGCCGGTCAAGGGCGTCGATCAGAAGGGCAATGAGGTGACGCGCAGCGCCGACGACAAGGCGCCCTTCGCCGGTCTCGCCTTCAAGATCATGGACGATCCGTTCGTTGGTTCGATCACCTTCGTGCGCATCTATTCCGGCACGCTCACCTCCGGCTCGGGAGTGCTCAATTCGGTCAAGGACAAGAACGAGCGCGTCGGCCGCATGCTGCTGATGCACGCCAACAGCCGCGAGGACATCAAGGAAGCCTATGCCGGCGACATCGTCGCGCTCGCGGGCCTCAAGCTGACCACCACGGGCGAGACGCTTTGCGATCCGAACAATCCGGTGATCCTGGAGCGCATGGAGTTCCCGGAGCCGGTCATCGAAGTCGCGATCGAACCGAAAACCAAGGCCGACCAGGAGAAGATGGGCGTGGCGCTCAACCGCCTCGCGCAGGAAGATCCTTCCTTCCGCGTTTCGACCGACCAGGAGTCCGGCCAGACCATCCTCAAGGGCATGGGCGAACTTCATCTTGACATCAAGGTCGACATTCTGCGCCGGACCTACAAGGTCGACGCCACCGTCGGCGCGCCGCAGGTCGCCTATCGCGAAACGCTCTCCAAGCCGGTTTCCATCAAGTACACCCACAAGAAACAGACCGGCGGCTCCGGCCAGTTCGCCGAGGTTTCGATCGAATTCGAGCCGCTGCCGCCCGGTTCCGGCTTCGAATTCGAGAACGACGTCGTTGGCGGCGCGATCCCAAAGGAGTTCATCCCCGCGGTCGAAAAAGGATTGAGGGCCCAGAAGGAGAGCGGGTTGCTCGCGGGCTTTCCGGTGATCGACTTCAAGGCGCGGCTGGTCGACGGCAAGTATCACGAGGTGGATTCGAACGCGCTCACCTTCGACATCGCGGCGCGTGCGGCGTTTCGCGAGCTCGCCTCGAAGGGCGCGGTCAAGCTGCTCGAGCCGATCATGAAGGTCGAGGTGGTGACGCCCGAGGAATTCCTGGGCGGCGTCATCGGCGATCTGAACTCGCGGCGCGGCCAGGTGCAGGGCACCGACAGCCGCGGCAACGCCCAGGTGGTGACCGCGATGGTCCCGCTCGCGAACATGTTCGGCTACATCAACACCTTGCGCTCGATGAGCCAGGGACGGGCCCAATATTCAATGGAATTCCATCACTACGAGCAGGTCCCGCAAGCGATCGCGGACGAAGTCAAGGCGAAGTACGCCTAATCACCATCTGCATACGGAGCACACGGAGACACCACCATGGCGAAGGCTAAATTTGAGCGGACGAAGCCGCACTGCAACATTGGGACGATTGGGCATGTTGATCACGGCAAGACGTCGCTGACGGCTGCGATCACGAAGGTGTTGGCGGGGACTGGCGGGGCGACGTTCACGGCGTACGACCAGATTGACAAGGCGCCTGAGGAGAAGGCTCGCGGGATTACGATTTCGACGGCGCATGTGGAGTACGAGACGCAGAAGCGTCACTACGCGCATGTGGATTGCCCCGGTCA
>DASZPV010000003.1:0-23356 GCA_035549875.1 Caulobacterales bacterium | reverse complement strand
GAAAATGCCGAACACATGATGCAGAAACCAGATCGGCCGCCGATAAGGAAACCAGGCGCTGGGCGATTGACTTTGCCGACCCCTTCCGTCAAAAGCCCGCCTTTCGCTTAGGGCTAGCCCTAACGCGCATACTGGGCGACGGGCTTACCGCCAGGGCAGTCGCGGCCTCATCTTGATGCCGCCGGTCCCCGTCATGAGACGAAAAGGGCGCTTGCGCCAATGACGAAGCGTATCGAAGCCAAATACAAATCCAATCGCCGGTTCGGCCAGAATATCTGGGGCCGCCCCAAATCGCCGGTCAACAAGCGCTCTTACGGGCCGGGCCAGCACGGCCAGCGGCGCAAGGGCAAAACCTCCGATTACGGCATGCAGCTCATCGCGAAGCAGAAGCTGCGCATGTATTACGGCAACATCACCGAAAAGCAGTTCCGCAAAATCTACACCGAAGCGGCGCGCCGAAAGGGCAACACGGCGGAAAACCTGATCGCGCTCTTGGAAAGCCGGCTCGATGCGATCGTGTACCGCTCCAAGTTCACGCCGACCGTGTTCTCCGCGCGCCAGTTCGTGAACCACGGCCACGTGAAGGTGAACGGCAAGCGCGTCAACATCCCGTCCTTCCTGGTCAAGCCCGGCGATGTGGTCGAAGTGCGCGAAAAGGCCCGCAATATCGCGCTCGTGCTTGAGGCGCTGCAAAGCCAGGAGCGCGACATCCCCGATTATATCGAGGTCGATCCCAAGGCGATGACGGCGAAATATAGCCGGACGCCCAGCCTCTCGGATGTGCCCTATCCGGTGCAGATGGAACCCCAACTCGTCGTCGAATATTACGCGAGCTGATTTTCTAAGGGAGTAGGGAATTGGGAGTGGGGAATAGGCTTCCGCTCCGCGTTTTTCCTACTCCCTGTTTCCCCATTCCCTACTTCCCAGCGCGCGAATTTCGTTTTCGCCCGGCGCCTTTCGTGGTGTGTTTACCGCCATGAAAGGCATGGACTGGCGCGACCTCGATTCTGCTGTGCAGGTAAAGCCGGCTGCGAAGATCAAACTCACCGACGCGATGGCGCTCGGCGAGGACATCTTTCCTGACAAGGACGAGGCCAAAAAGCAGACGGCCAAGGATTCCGAAGCGATCAACGGCCTGCAGGATCGGCTGTTCGCGGAAGGCGCCCGCGCGCTGCTGATCGTGCTCCAGGGCATGGATACGGCCGGCAAGGACGGCACGGTCCGCGATGTGTTCAACGATACAGGGCCGCTCGGTGTGGAAGTCACGCCCTTCGGCAAGCCCACCGAAGAAGAACTGAAGCACGATTTTCTGTGGCGCATCCACAACGCCACGCCCGGCAAGGGCAAGATCGGGATATTCAACCGCTCGCACTACGAAGACGTGCTGGTGGTGAAAGTGCGCAAGCTGGCGCCGGCGGCGGCGATCGAGCAGCGCTACGCGCAGATCAACGCGTTCGAGAAGCAGTTGATTGAGAACAACGTCGTCATTCTCAAATTCATGCTGCACATCACCAAGGATGAGCAGAAGGCGCGGCTGGAGGAGCGGCTGGAAGATCCGGTGAAACGCTGGAAGTTCAATCCCGGCGATCTGGAGGATCGCAAGCTCTGGGATCAGTTTATGCGCGCCTACGAAACCGCGCTCACGCGTTGCTCCACCGCGCATGCGCCGTGGCGCATCATTCCCGCCGACAAGAAATGGCGCCGCAACGCCATCATCGCGCGCATCGTGCGCGGCACGCTGGAAGAGATGAACCCGCAACCGCGCGAGCCAAGCTTCGATCCGAAGGCGTTTGTGATCGAGTAAGGCTCCTAGCCGACGCCATCTTGACGCTCGCACGGGTTGCGCTAGTGTTCTCGGCGAGCGGCGGCGCTTCAAGCAATTCCGAAACGTTCGCGTTTCCGGAATCTTCGGGGTAACCCCGAGGACGTTTGTTGATCAGTACAGAGCGCTGCGTGATGCGCAGCAGGCTTCGGCTGCGTTTCATCACGCCAAACCGGATAATTTGAAGTGGCCGCCGCTTTGTGCTTCACCGCGCGGCCATGGCCGACCGCGCGCTGATTGCACGAGAGCTTGCCGCATTCTTGCTTTCGGGTGCGTGGACGAAGAGGCGTCTGCAGGCGCGCGCTAAGCAGTATCTCGGCAAGGGCGCGCCCAGGGCTCTTACCCAACTTATAGACGACGCTCTGGCTGCTGTGACGGCGCCGTATCCGCCGGCGCCCGATTACCTGGCGCGAACGCTGATGGAGTCGCGAAGCTTCGATATCGCCGCGCGCCGCTTGCTTCGCACCAATCAGCCCTTGAAGGTCTTATTGCATTCGCCGGTATTCGCGCCGGTGCCGGCGTTTGCTGGTCTTCCCGTGCCGAAGCTGGAAAGGCCCGGCGATCTTGCGGCTTGGCTCGGGCTACCGATCGATAAAATCGAATGGCTCGCCGATATACGGCGCGGCCATGCGCGAGCCGCGACTTCACCGCTTCAGCATTACAGCTACACCTTCGCCCCGAAGCGCGAGGGCCCACCGCGTTTGATCGAATCGCCCAAGCCGCAGATCAAGGCGGTGCAGCGGCGCATCCTGCGGGAAATATTGGATCATGCGCCGACGCATCCCAGCGCGCACGGCTTTGTGAAACGCAGATCTTGTATCAGCGGCGCCCAACGCCATGCTGGCGAACACGTCGTGGTGCGGCTCGACCTCAAACGATTCTTTCCCAGAGTTCAGGCCATGCGCGTGCATGGACTTTTCCGCGCCATTGGCTTTCCATGGGCGAGCGCGTGCCTGTTGACCGGTCTGTGTACAACCTGCACGCCGTCCGCCGCGCTGGCGGCGATAGGCGATTGGCAGGTGCGGCAGGAATATGCAGCGCCGCATTTGCCGCAAGGCGCACCCACGTCACCAGCGCTCGCCAATCTCTGTGCGTGGCGTCTGGATCAGCGTTTGAGCGGGTTGGCGCGGCGACTCGGAGTTAACTACTCGCGCTATGCCGATGACCTCACGTTTTCGGGCGATCACGCCTTCGCGCGAACCATGTCAGGATTTTTGTCTACGGTCGAAACGATTGTGCGCGAGGAGGGGTTTGCGCTCAATACGAGCAAGACACGCGTAATGCACGCGTCTTCGGCCCAGCGCGTCACCGGTATCGTCGTGAACAAACACGTCAACGCAGCGCGGACAGACTACGACGCGCTGAAGGCAATCCTCCACAATTGCAAGACAAGCGGCGATCCCGCTGCACAAAATCGTGCAAGCCACCCAGACTTCAAATTGCATCTCGAAGGGCGCATCGGCTGGGTCGAGCAGATCAACCCCCACCGAGGCCTTAAGCTCCGTCTTATCTTCGATCAGATCAATTGGCGCGGCTAGCGGCTGCGCGCCGACCGGGCCCGTGGCGCGGCGCCTTGGGCGCTTGCGCTTCGTCCGGACCCATGCCTGCTAGGCGCGGCTGGAGCGCGGAGAAAACACGCGAGCGCGATGAGCGCCATCCTTCCCCTCGACGGGGAAGGTCCCGAGCGGAGCGAGGGGGATGGGGTGTGGCTGTGAGGTTCGGCTAAGCCACAAGAGGCACATCGCGAAGCACACGGCAGCACCCCACCCCCGCCGCTTACGCGGCGGACCCTCCCCGTTGAGGGGAGGGATGGGCTAATCGCCAACGGCGTCGGCTGCCCCCCTTTGTCAGCTTCGCTGACAGCCCCCCGGTAAACGGGGGAGCATGGGACGCGTCAGCAGCCTTCCTCGTCGCCGGAGAGTCCGCCCATGCAACCGAAGTCGCGCGGGTTGCGGACCCAGCCGGTTTTGCCATCCGCCAGCCGCACGTTGACCCACCAGCCGAGCGCAGGGCCGTCGGGCGCTTGCGGGTCCCATTGGATGTCGGCTTCGCGCTCTTGCTCGGAGGGCCAGGTCCATGAGCGCTGTTCGCCGCGCCGCCAGAGCGTGAACGCGCCTTCGCCTTCGCTATCGAGAAGGTAGACGACATCGCCGGGCTCCAGCCCCTGATTGGCGATGCGCACAACGCCGCGCCGGGGCACGATGCGGGTCAGCCCGTCGATCGCAACGACGCGGTCTCCGACCGTCAGTTTCGCGATGACCGGCGAGGCCGCGTCGCTCCGCTCGTAAACATCGATCTGCGCATCAGCCCGCCACTTGAAATTTGTGCAGCCCCCTTCGCCCGGACAAATGCCCTTGTATTCGTAAAACCCATTTACCGCGGGCGGCGCCTCGGCGGATGTGGCGAGTTGCACAGGTTCGATGGATGCAGCCTGGGGCTGCGGCGCGGCGGCCTGAGACGGCGGCGCAGCGCCGCCGCGGGGGCCGCATGCGCCTGTGAGCATGACAAGCGCCGCCAGCGCCGCGGATCGATAGTCCATCATGCTACGCCCCCCCCTGTGCGGCCTGCGTTATCATTCGAGAGGCTGCCCGCTCAAGTGGCCGCAGCCGACTCACCGCGGCTTCGGCGTTTCGTCCTTGATCAGCCCCAGTGAAATAACCCGCTTCAGCGCATCGTCGGGGCCCATGCCGGTTGGGCGCAGGCTCGCGCGCGGCAGATAGAGCAGGAAGCCTGAGGTCGGGATCGGCGCGAACGGGATGTAGACGGCGACGATGTCCGTCCCCAGCGCTGCGAGGCTGGGATCGACTTTGTCGGTGGTGATGAAGCCGATCGTCCAGACGCCCGGATTTGGATATTCCACCAGCACGGCTTCCTGAAAGCTCGTGCGGTCGGGCGCGGCAATCTGGTTGAAGATTTGCTTGCTGCCGCCATAGATCGACCGCACCAGCGGCACGCGCGCGAGCAGCGTTTCGGACGTCTGCACGACAAACCGGCCGAGCAGATTGGCCGCCATCGCGCCAAGCAGGGTGATGCCGACGACCGCAATGACAACGCCCGCGCCGGGAATTGCCTGCGCGTAAGGCTGCAATTCCATCGGCAACAGCGGCGTCACCTGCTTATCGACGAAGGAGACGAACGAATAAATCAGCCAGAACGTCACCGCGAACGGCAGCACGATCGCGACGCCAGCGGCGAAATTGTTGCGCAGCACGCGCCATAGAACGCGCCGCCGTGCGCCTGAGCTGGCCGCGCTCACGCGACGTGCTCGGCGGCGCGCGCGTCGGCGCGTATGCGCTCGATCATCGAGAACAGGCCATTGGAGCGTTGCGGGGAAAGGGCTTCGGCAAGGCCAAGGCGGGCGAATATCGCCTTGGGGTCAGCGGTGAGAATGTCGCCTGGCGTCCGGTCGGAAAATATCCGCAGCAGCACGGCGATCAGGCCGCGCACGATATGGGCGTCGGAATCGCCGCGAAAGGCGAGGCGGCCGGGCGCAGAGCCGTTTTCGGTGACCAGCCAGACCTGACTGGCGCAACCGCGCACCTTATTTGCGTCGCTGTGTTCGGCCTCGGAAAGCGGCGCCAGGGTGCGGCCGAGATCAAGCACGTGCGCGTAGCGCTCCTCCCAATCGGACAGCATGCCGAATTCGTCTGCGATCTCATCGACCGCGCGGTCCGGTTCGGATGCGCTCATGACCCTCACATGCGCAAACAAAAGGGGCCCCGCAAGGGGCCCCTTGAGCGTCAGCGCGGTCCACAATCGCCAAAGTCCGATAAAATTGTGCGACGATTGGGATTCTCGGCCCCCGCCTGCGCGGGCGCCGAGAGAGACCCTTATCGCGCCGCGTCCTTGAGGCAGTAGCCGACCGCGCCGAGGCCGGCATCGCCGATACAGGCCATGTTTTCGTAGTTGAAATGGGCCGAGGCGACGCACTGGTAATACTGCAATTGCGCGCTCTGGAGGCAGGTATTGGTCAGCCGGTTATTGAGCAGGCCGGCGGTGTCCTCCGTCCGGTCCATTGTGGCGTCGAGCGCGTACATCGCGGCAAGGCTCAGCATCGCGCCGCGAATGCTGGCGCCGCCAGACGTCGTGTTCCAATTGTAGGCCTGGACTTGCGCCGGCATCACGGTCAGCACCGCGACATTGGCCGGGTCCTTGGCGGTGAAGCTGGTCCAGAAACTCTGCCCGCCAAAAGCGACGGGATCGGGATCGCCAGCGCCGGGCGCGACCTTCAAGCGATCGACCAGTTCAGGCGTAAGGGGCCTTGCTGACGCGCTGGACGCGGCGGCCTTGAGGCGCGCCAGCCGCGGCGCGGCGGGGCCCGAGAGCGCCTTGCCCCATTTCACGCTCTGAATTTCTCGCGCGCGTTGCTTTACGCGCTCGCCGGCGGACATCACGCGTTCAGCGTCGGCGTCGGCGGCGCGGACGACATAATCGGTCGCTTTGTCTCCACCATCGACCGTGCCGGCGTAGTTGGTGTTGTTCAGCAGCGCCTTGACCACGCGTTCCTTGCCGTAAGCGGCGGCGACCTTGCGGACTTCGCTGACGAACTGCTCGTTACGCGCCGCCGTCATCGCGCCATAGGCGATGAAGCCGCGGGTGAGCTGGTCGCGGTTGAGGTTGGCGGCTTTATCCAGCGCGCGTTCGAGGTCCTTGGCGTCCTGGATCGAACCGCCGTTGACGGCTTCGATATCGGCCTGGAAAGCGGCATAGGCCTGGAGCGAGGCGGTCAAAGGCTCAAGGATCACCGGCACCGGTTCAGCAGCGGCTGCCTCGGCCACGGGGGCGGGCTTCTTGGCCGCTTTTTTAACCGGGGCCTTGGCCGCGGCCGGCTTGGCCGGCGTCGATGCGGCCGGCGCTGCGGGCGATAGCGGGGTTTCCGCGGCAGCCCATCCGCCCAGGGCCATCAAGGCCGCGCTGGCGGCCAATAGAGCCTTCATGATGTCCTCGCCTCCTGATTTCGCCTGTACACTATCTCAAAATTCTGGGACGCGGCGAATCTGTTGTCGGTTATCCGCCACAAGAAGTTAAGAAGATTTAGCATTTGTTAAGCAGAGCTGTTCGCCCCATGCGCGCCACGGCAAAATCCGCGCGAATACTGGCTGCCGTTACGGAATCGCCGGAAGCGGCGGTTTCTGCGCTTTGGGTCATTGCAAGCATCATGCTGGGAGTCGTGGCCGCGCGCACGGGCGTTTCGCAGCTCATCGCGGCTAGTGCGGTTGGCCTAGCGATAATCCCGGCGGCCGCGACTCTGGCGCTGCGCGCCGCGCCCGGCTGGCGGGGGCCGTGGACCAGCTTTGCCTGGACCGGCTTTGCCTGCGCGGCCAGCGCGGCCACCGGCGGCTTTGCTTCGCCGATGGCGGCGGCGTTCGCGCTGGCGCCGGCGCTCGCGGCGCGCGGGAGCCCAAGCGCCGAGGCGGCGTTCTTCGCGCTTTTGGGGTACGGAGTCGCTGGCCTTGCGGCGCTGACCGGACCTGAGCCAGTGGCCGCCGGCGTGCTGCCGGCGCTGGGCGCGGGGATGAGCATCATCGGCGCAGGCGCGCTGATGGCGGCGGGCAAGCGGGGGACGATCATCACGATCGCGCCCGCGACATTGTCTCCAGAAGCGCCGCCGCCAGCGACCGACGCCGCCGCCGCAGGCCGGCGCAGGCTTGCTGAACTCAGCCACGAATTGCGCACGCCGCTGACGCACATCATCGGCTTTGCCGACGTGATGCGGCAACAATTGTTCGGCCCGCTGCACGAGAAATACGCCGAATATATCGAGCTGATTCATCAGAGCGGCCAGAACCTGCTGGAACTGGTCAATCGCCTGCTTGATCTTTCGCGCATCGAAGCGGGAAAATTCGATCTGCGCCGCGAAGAATTCGATATCGCGCTGCTGGCCGATGAAGTGTTCCGGCTGACCGAGCAAAGCGCGAGCAACAAGAATATCGTGCTGACGCTGGAGCCGGTGACGCTGCCGTTACAGGTGAACGCCGACGCCGCGGCGATGCGGCAGATTTTGATCAACCTCGTCGCCAACGCGATCAAGTTCACGCCGGAGGGCGGACGCGTCACGATCCGCGCTTACGCGCATGATGGCAAATTGCGGCTGGAGGTGCAGGACAACGGCCCCGGCATTCCTGCCGCGGAACGCGCGCGCCTGGGCGCGGCGTTCGAGCGCGGCGCGAGCGGGGCAAGCGCGGAAGGCTATGGCATTGGCCTCTCGCTCGTGCGCGCGTTCGCCGAATTGCACGGCGGAACGCTGAGTTTCCACGACGCGCCGGGCGGCGGGGCGCTGGTAAGGGTGGAGATGGCGGTGTTTGCTTAGCTTAGAACGGCGCGGACGCTACGCCACTAAATCTTCCCCCGTAAACGGTGGAGCATTTTTCGGCTTTCAGGCGCGCGCGCCATCCTTCCCCTCGACGGGGAAGGTCCCGAGCGGAGCGAGGGGGATGGGGTGTGGCTGTGAGGTTTGGTTGGGCCACAAGAGGCAAATCGCGAAACGCACGGCAGCACCCCACCCCCGCCGCTCACGCGGCGGACCCTCCCCGTTGAGGGGAGGGATGGAGTCTCATTCGTTACGCGCGGAAGGATGAGCTAAGCAGCGAAGCAGTGCGGCTAAATCGGCTTCGCCGCAAGGAACGCTTGCGCGACGGCGAGGTCGCCGATCTCGATGTAGTAGCGTTCGCTGCGGCCGCCGCTGTACGTGAGCACGATCTCTGCGCTTTCGCGGGGGTCGAGGCGGCCCATGTCGGCGAAGAGTTGCGCTGGCAGGACGATCAGGGTGCGTGGTGGTTTGTCTTTTATGCGCTCGATGCGGATGGCGCTGGCGAGCCAGCTTGTGGCCATCGCGCGCGGCGGGGCGGCGGCGGCGAGGCCGCTGGCGGGGACGAGGCCGGGCACGTCGAGGAACGGGCGTTGCGCGCGGGAGCGGTCGCGGACGAAGACTTGCGCCGAAACCGGCGCCGCGGCGCCGGGAAGGGATAATTGCAGCGTCGCCTGATCGCCCACCGACCGCAGGCCGAAGCGCGCCGCGCCGACATCCTGATAGAGCATCCAGCCTTCCAGATCGGGCGTGCGGCGCACGCGCCAGGCGCGTGTCGGCCCGGGCAGGTCGATGGCGAAGGTTTTGGTCCAGCCAAGATAGCCGGCCTTGGCGCTTTGCGCGGCTTGCGCCAGCACGCCGTCATTGCAGGCGCGGGCGCGGCCCATCACGCTGGCGCGCGCGGAAACTTCGTCCAACCGCGTATCGGTCCAGCCGTCGCGGGCGGCGGCGCCGCGGGCCTGGGTGGTGGTGGCGGCCAGCGCTGCGCGCTCGGGCGCCGCCAGCAGCGCGCATTTCTGGTCAGCGGCGAGCAAAGCGATGCGCTCGGCGAACAGTCCAGCGGCGGCGTCGGAGACGGGCGTGGCGCTGGCGTACGCGGCCAGACCGAGAAATCCCGCAACAAAGACGCCGGCGGCGGCGAAAGGACGGCTCATGAAGCTTAACCTGCCGATAACTGCTATGGGGGCCGGCGAAAGCTATTGCTTACCATCGAGCCGTTGCGGCGAAGTGAACGCCAAGGAGCCCCGTGGCCGTTGAGGAATTGAAAACCTGGATCTGGGCGCAGGCGCTGATCCGCCGCGCCCAGGTCGCCGGCGCATTCGCCACAGTGGCGCGGCGCGGCGATTCCGACGCCGGCGCGGTGCTGGTGAAAGTGGCGATGATGAACGGCAAGGCGAAACTGTTCGCGCCGGCGCAGGATGGCGAAGGCGAGCGCATCTGGCTCAATCTGTCGAAAGGGGCGCTGGGCGAGGAAGAGGCCGCCGTCGATGCTTACGCACGCAAACGCGGCGAAACCGATCCGGATTTATGGGTGATCGAGATCGAAGACCGGCACGGGCGGCATTTCTTGACCGAGCCAGTCGACCGAGCGTGATGGTTTCTGATTTGTTAAATGCCGCTATTCCCTAAGTAATACGCCGAAAATTTAATGTTTCGCGAGTATTTAAATCAGACGCGAAACTGAAATGTATTTTCTACTCAATAACCAATTGCTCGATATCGCCGCCGAGGTCGAAGACCTGGCGACCGAGGCCGCGCGCGAGCGTCGGCAGACTCCTACGCTCTACAAGGCCGTGCAGATCGGCCAGCGGCTGCTTTATTCGGCCGGCTCGTTTGACACGGCCAATCCCGCGATCGTGCGGCGCATGAGCGCCACCATCGCGCTGGCCTCCGAGGCTAACGCCGCCCTGTTCGTGACCGCGCTGAACGCCACGAGCGCGCGCGATGTGGCCGTGCGCCTGGGCTCGATGCCGCTGACGACCGTGGCTTACCTGCACCGCCTGCAGGAGCGCGGGCCGCTGACGGCGGGCGTGATCAATCGCGACGTCTGGGGGCAAGTGGCGGTGGATGTGCCCCTGAAGGTGGAAGCGCGGGCCTAGCCCCAAGGCCTAGCCGCCGGGCGCGAGCGCGGCTATCGCCTAGCCTATGACCAATTCTGATGCAGGCGCCGAGGCGGCGCGCCGGCGCACCTTCGCCATCATCTCCCACCCCGACGCCGGCAAAACCACTCTTACAGAGAATCTGCTGCTGGCGGGGGGAGCGATCCGGCTGGCCGGCGCGGTGCGCGCGCGCGGCGAAGCGCGGCGCACGCGGTCGGACTGGATGAAGATCGAGCGCGAGCGCGGGATTTCGGTTTCCGCCTCGGTGATGACGTTCGAGAGCCAGGGGCTGGTGTTCAACCTGCTCGATACGCCCGGCCACGAGGATTTCTCCGAGGATACCTACCGCACGCTCACCGCCGCCGACAGCGCGGTGATGGTGCTCGATGCGGCCAAGGGCATCCAACCGCAGACGCTGAAATTGTTTGAAGTCTGCCGCCTGCGCGATATTCCGATCATCACCTTCATCAACAAGATGGACCGCGAGGCGCAGGACCCGTTCGCGCTGCTCGATGAAATCCATGAGCGCCTGGCGCTGGATGTGTCGCCGGTGCAGTGGCCGGCAGGATCGGGCAACCGGTTTCGCGGCGTGGTGGATTTGCAGCGCGATGAGTTCATCGTGTTTCACCGGCCCGAGGCCGGCGAGGTGGGGCCGGCGCAGGCCGAGCGCATTCCGATGTCCAGCAATTCCATCGTCAACGCGATGTCGGCGGAATTGCTGGAAGAGACGCGCGAAACGGCGGGTCTTGCAAAAGAAGCGCTGCCGAAATTCGACATTCAATCCTATCGCGAAGGCCATATGACGCCGGTGTTCTTTGGCTCGGCCCTGCGCAAATTCGGCGTCGCCGAATTGCTCGATGGCCTTGCGCGGTTTGCGCCCGCGCCGCGCGCGCAGAAAATGCACAATGCGGGGCAGGAAGCCGTGCTGCCGGCGGCGGGCGGGGAAGTCGCGGGCTTCGTGTTCAAGATTCAAGCGAATATGGATCCCAAACACCGCGACCGCGTGGCGTTTTTCCGCGTCTGCTCGGGCCGTTTTCAGCGCGGGATGACACTGAAGACCGCCACCGGCAAATCGATGAATGTGCATAATCCGATGATGTTTCTGGCCCAGGATCGCGAGATCGCGGACGAAGCGTTTCCCGGCGATGTGATCGGCGTGCCCAACCATGGCGTGCTTCGCGTTGGCGACAGCCTTTCGGAGTCCGGCGCCATCGTGTTCTCCGGCATTCCGAATTTCGCGCCGGAATTGCTGAAGCGCGTGCGCGTCTCTGACCCGCTGAAGCAGAAGCATCTGCGCCGGGCGCTGGAAGGATTGGCGGAAGAGGGCGTGACGCAATTGTTCCGCCCGCTCATCGGCGCGGAAATGGTTGTCGGCGCCGTGGGCGCGCTGCAATTTGAAGTGCTGGAGGAACGGCTGAAGGCCGAATACCAGATCGAAGGCATGTTCGAGTCTTCGCCCTATCAAGCCGCGCGCTGGATTTCAGGCGACCGTGAGGATGTCGAAGCCTTCGTCGACAAGAACAAAGCGCAAAGCGCCGAAGATATCGACGGCGCGCCCGTGTTCCTCGGCAAAAGCGCGTGGGAAATCGGGTATGTGCAGGAAAAAAACCCGAAGGTGCGCTTCACCGCGACGAAGGAGCGGGCGTAGGAGGCGCTGTGGGATAAGCGCGATCTAATCCGACCGGGTCAAAACTAGCGGACAATGGGCGTCGATTTTAGGTCGATGCCGCATGAGTTCTTTCACCGAAGCAAAAATTGATCACGCGCTGTTGCGTCGCTTGCGGGACGCTCACCTGGCGATGTGCGCCGACCGGGCGGCGCTAAAAGCCAAATACAATCCGAACGGGCAGACAGATCCGAGTTGCGAAGCGACCGTGTCTTTGGAGCGGCAGGCTCTTGCAGCGAGGTGGGGTTTATAACCTTACGCCGCTTCCTGTTCGGCGCCTTTGCGCACCTGGTAGAAGCGCATCGCGCGCTTGGCGGCGTCTACCGGCACGTCGCTGTAGATGCGGCCGAAATGTTCGGCGCGGTTCATCGCATTGTCGCCGCCGCCGCAGCAGAGCACGGCTATGGTGACAAACAGCGGGCGCTCCATCTCGGCGGCGCGGCAGATCATCGCCAGCGCATCCAGATCGCGCCGCTGCACGACGGAGCGGGCGGTGTCGAAATCGAGGCCGGTGAGTTCCGCAAGACCATAGAAGAAATGCGTGAACTGTTTGTCGCGGTAGAGCGATATAAGCAGGCTGGGCGTGAGTTCGCCGTTGGCTTTCTTGATGGCGATAAAGCGCTCGGCTCTGCGGGTGTCTTCGCTCGATTGCGCGGCGGCCTTCTGCAAGCGTGCGCGGGTTTTTTCCAGCGCCGCGTCCAGTTCGGCGGGGTCGACGCTGGCGTTGCGGCCCAGGATTGTTTCGCGCAGGCGCTGCTCGACCGCGAAATACATTTCGTTTAGCAGGTCGAGCGGCAAGTCGTGCCGCGTGACGACGCCTTCGTGCAGCGCCTTGTTGACGCGCGCGCGATCGACCACCGTCTCCATCGTGTCGCGGGAAATCTTGGCGCCTTCATTGCGCATCAGCCGGTCGAGCGCGGTGTCGTCGCCGTGCTGTACGATCGCGCTGGAGAGCTTCTCGCTGACGTTGGCGCGGCCGGCGACGGCGTGGATGTGACCCTGGCTTTTTTCGCGTACGACGGTGAGCAGGTGTTCCTCGCTGAGCAGTTTGGAACGGCTCAGCAACGGCGCGGCCACCGGCAAGGCGTGATTGGCCAGATCGAGCAGCAATTGGCGCGGCGCGTCGTCTGCGTCGGCGAAGCGCGCGGCCAGTTCGATCAGCACCCCATCCTGCATCTCTGCTGCGACGCTGCGCATGACTTCGTCGAACAGGGCGCCTTCGCGCTCGCTGCGCGAGCCGCTGGTGGCGAAGAACATGTCGGTGATCTGGCGCAGCAATTCACGGCGCTGCTCGCTGTTGGGCGATTTTGCGAGATCGAGCAGTTTCGCGAAGGAAGACGGAACGTCGGACATGGAGCCTGCGGCGGGAGATTCGGTCACCACAGTCTCAATGCCGGGTAAATAAATCGTGCCTCCGGCGCCTATGGCGCGCCGAGCAATTCTTCTTCGCCCTGGGGGGCTGGTGCGGACGCTTGCGACAGCATCGCTTGATCGAGCGCGGCGTACACGGCCGGTAAAACCATTGGGCTAGGCTGTTCGGCCGGTCGGGGCACGGCAAGCACGATGCGATCGTTCAGGGCTGATCTTGGCGTTTGCAGCGGGAGCGCCGCCGCCGCGGCGGTCACTGCTGTGATTGTACGTAACGGCGCCGGCGCTTCAATCGAGACAATGGGCGCATATTTGTATGCCGGCGCCGGGAGGACGAGAACGGGCGGCGCGCGATAAGCGATGCGGGTTAGGCTCGTCAGCCTCACGGTCAAATGCGCCACTGGCGTCTGAATCGCGACGATGGGCGTATATTCCGGTGCGAGGCCGATGAGAACCGGCGGGGCGCGATAAACCAAGCGGTTTACGCTCGCCAGCCTAGCCGTCAGCGCGGCCGGCGCGGCAAGCGGATCGGGCTCAGGCGGCAGGATAAGTGCGGCGGTCTGAACAACCGGCGCCTGTTGCCGGATGGTCGCGCGCAGGACTGGCGCGGCAAGCGGCGCGATTGTGTGGAATGGTTGCGGCGCGGCGATTTCCAGAATCGGCCGGGGATTGGGCAACGGGCCGCGAATGAATGCGGCCGGATGAAAGCCGGCGGGAGCGATATCGCCAACGGCGCCCGGCAGCGAGGCCGGCGCGCCGAGCAATTCGGGCGCGTCCTCTTTCGGGGCGACTTTCGCCGGCGGGCTTGATTGCGGTTTCGCAGCCGCCAGATTGGCGACGGGCGCTGGCGGGGCGGCTTCAACCGAGGCCGGCGCCGGCGGGGCGATGCTGACGAGGGGCAGGAATTCGGCGGCGCGGTCGGCAATTCCCGAAACCGCCTGATGATCCGGCACCGCGCCGGGGACAACCGCTTTCAGCGAGCAGCCGACGAATTCGGTCGCCCGAAACGTCCATGCCATGCAGATGCGGTCCTGCGCGCAGGCGATGGCGCAGGCGGCGGGGTCCTTGGCGGGAACGTTGGAATAGACGCCGCCCGGCCGGTCGAAACCGGTTTCCGGCGGCCCTGCCGCAATCGCTCCCGCGGCGGCGGTCACGGTGGCGGCGGCCAGCGCAAGGCGACTCGAAAAGCTCACGAGGCAAATGGTCGGTGGGGAGGGTTAACGGCGCGTCAACATCTCTTTCTTGTCCTCAAGGGTGAGCCAGTCGGTCTCGGCTGTCTCGCGTTCGCGCCGCGCCGCTTCCAGCCGCGCGCTGGCCGCGGCGAATCGCGCCGGATCGCGCGCGAACAGAGCCGAATCCGCCAGTTCGGCTTCCAGCGTCTCGATTTCGGCGGCGAGCGCCGGCAGGAGGGTCTCGATTTCGGCGAGCCGGCGTTCGTCCTTGTAGGTGAGCTTTGCCGCGGCGCGTTCGGGCCGCGCTGCCGGGGCAGCCGCGGGCCGTGGGGGCGGCGCGCGGACGGCGCGGAAACGGCCATGCTCGCGCTCGAAATCGGCGACGCCCCCGAACGTCTCGGCCCAGCGCCCATCGCCGAGCGCGCCGAGGATCTGCGTCGCCACGCCGTCGAGGAAGGCGCGGTCATGGCTGACGACAATCACCGTGCCGTCATAGGCCGCGAGCGCTTCTTCGAGCGCGTCGAGCGTGTCCATGTCCAGATCGTTGGTCGGTTCGTCGAGCACTAAAAGGTTGGCGGGCCGCGCGAGCGCCAGGGCGAGAGCCAGCCGGTTGCGCTCTCCGCCTGACAGCGCCGAAGCGGGCTGGCGCAATTGATCGGGCTTGAACAGGAAATCCTTGGCGTAGGCCGCGACGTGGCGGGATCGTCCGCGTACGGAGACGTGATCGCCGCCGTTCGGCGTCAGCGCATCCCAGATCGTCTTGCGCGGATCGACGATGGAGCGCTGCTGATCGACATAAGCCAGATCAAGCGCCGCGCCGCGGCGGATATTGCCGGAATCGGGCGCCGCCTGGCCCAGCAGCATCGCGAGCAGCGTGGATTTTCCGGCGCCGTTCGGGCCGACAATGCCAACACGGTCGCCGCGCATGATGCGGATCGAAACGTCCCTGATGAGCGGCCGATCCATGCCGGGGAACGTGCGCGAGATTGCGTTCGTCTCGATGACCAGGCGGCCGGATTCCTCGGATTTACCCGCTTCAATCGCGGCCTTGCCCGTGCCGAGGCTTTTACGGCGGCGGCGTTCGGCGCGCATTTCCTCCAGCCGCCGTTTGCGCCCTTCATTGCGCGTGCGCCGCGCCGTCACGCCGCGCGCGTACCAGTGCTCTTCGCTACGCAATTGGGTTTCGATCCGCGCGAGTTGCTTTTCCTCTTCGGCTTCGATCTGCTCGGCCCAGTCCTCGAAATGGCCGTAGCTTTTGTCGAGCCGGCGTACGGTTCCATTGCGCAGCCAGAGCGTTGCGGTGGAGACGCGCTCCAGAAAGCGACGGTCATGGCTGACGATCAAGGCGGCGCCGCGAAACGCGTTGAGGCGATCCTCCAGCGCTTCGATGGCGACGATGTCGAGGTGGTTCGTCGGCTCGTCCATCAGCAGGATGTCGGGCGTACCCGCGAACGCGCGCGCCAAGGCGGCTCTGCGGGTTTCGCCGCCGGAAAGGCCAAGCGGGATGCGGTCCGGATCGAGGTCGAAGGATTGCAGCGCGGCTTGCGCCTCATAGCGCGCGGCGCCCGCCGCCATCACATAGTCGGTCAGCGTCGCGTGGCCTTCGACGTCCGGCTCTTGCGGGACAAACGCGAAGGATGCGCCAGAGGCGATGGTGCGTTCGCCGCCATCGGCTTCGATATCGCCGGAGAGAATGCGCATCAGCGTGGATTTGCCGGCGCCGTTGGCGCCGACAAGGGCGGCGCGGTCGCCCTTGGCGACGGCCAGATCGACGCCGCTGAACAGCGGCGCTCCGCCCAGCACGACGCGCGCGTTTTTCAGTTGCGCGAGAATCTGGCCAGCCATGGACGTGCTTACTGCGTGATGTCGGCCGGCTCGCTGCCGCTCTTGTCGCCGAAGCCGAAGGCGGCGCTGAGCGCATCGTAGAACGTCGCCCGCTGGAAATCGCTTTCCGGGCGGGGCGGCAGATAATAACCGGGCAGCGGTTTGGCCGGCATGCCGCGGCTGGCGACCGTCATCACGTTCTTGAAGATCGAACTTGGGATGGTCGCGCCGCTGACGTGCGCCATCTCGGAATTGTCGTCATAGCCGACCCACACGCCGGTGGTGAAATCCGTGGTGAAGCCGATGAACCAGGCGTCGCGCCAATCCGAACTCGTGCCGGTTTTGCCGGCGGTGTCGCGGTCGGCAAGGCGTGCGCCGGTGCCGGTGCCGGCAACCACCACGCGGCCAAGCATGCCGATCATCTGATGGGCAAGGTCGGTGTCATAGACCTGCTTGGGCTCGATGGGCGGGCGTTGATACAGCACGTCGCCGCGCGCGTTTTCCACCGCCTGCACAAGGTAGGCGGGCAGATAGCGGCCTTCGCGCATGAACGTTGAGTAGGCCTGCGTCATCTCCAGCGGGGAAACCGCCGAAGAACCGAGGGCCAGAGACGGCACTGGATCGAGCGGGGATTCGATGCCGAAGCGGTGCGCCAGGGCGACGACGCGCTGCTCGCCGACTTCATGGCCGACGATGGCGGCGACGGTGTTGATCGACAGCGCGAAGGCGGTGCGCAGGTTCACCGCGCCGCGGTAATCGCCGTAATAATTCTTCGGCTGCCAGTTGGCGATGGTGACAGGCTCGTCGTAGCGCACGGAATCGGGATCGACGATGCCGGCTTCGAAAGCGGCCGCGTAAACGAAGGTCTTGAACGAGGAGCCGGGCTGGCGGCGCGCCTGGGTGGCGCGGTTGAACTTGCTGTCCGCGTGCGAAAGCCCGCCGACCATCGCCTTGATGCCGCCATCGGTGTCGAGCGTGACGACCGCGGCCTGCATCTGTTTCTTATCCTTGCCGGGCTTCGGCAGCATCGTCTGCACGGCGCGGGCGGCGGCGGACTGGATGTCCGGATCGACGGTGATGTGCACGACCAGATCCGGCGGCGCATTGGCGACCAGCTTGCGCGCTTCGTCGGTTGCGATGTCGAACACGTAGCCCATGTCGCTTTCACGCGACGTCGCCTTCGCGATCTTGATGCGCTCGCCGGCGGCGGCCTGCGCGTCGGTCTTCGTCAGCGCGCCGGAATCGACCATGGCTTGCAGGACGGTGCGTTGGCGTTCCTGCGCCTTGGCGAAGGCGCGTGTGGGCGCATAGGCCGAGGGCGCTTTGGGAAGGCCGGCGAGCATGGCCGCCTCGGACAACGTCAGCGCGGTCGCGGGTTTGCCGAAATAGATGCGCGAAGCCGCATCGATGCCATAGGCGCGCTCGCCCATGTAGATGCGGTTGAGATAGAGTTCGAGGATCTCATCCTTGCTCAGCTTGTCTTCGACGCGCTTGGCCAGGATCATTTCCTGCAATTTGCGCCGGATCGTTTGTTCGGGCGTCAGGAACAGGTTCTTGCAAAGCTGCTGGGTAATCGTCGATCCGCCCTGGCGGGTGTGGAGGCTGAGCAGATTCGAAAGCGCCGCCCGCAGAACGGCTTGGCGATCGACGCCGCTATGTTCGTAGAACCGCTGGTCTTCGATCGCCAGGAACGCCTCGGGCACATAACGCGGCAACTCGCCAAGGCGTACTCCCTGGCCGTAATAGGCGCCGCGCACGCCAAGAACCTGGCCTTTGGCCGAGACGAACGTAACGCCCGGCTGGCGGTTCATGGCCCAGAGCGCCTCGGCGCCCGGCACTTGCGGCAGGCCGATGAACAGCCACAGCCAGACGCAAAGCACCACCAGCGCCGCGATCCCGCCGCCGATTCCGGCGGCCATGCCGATGGTCACCTTGGAGCGGTGCTCCAAAAGCTCATCCATGCGGGCTTTCGCCGCCTGGGCCTTTTCTCTCGCCCAGCCGATGCGATCATTGAAATCGTTCACGACGCACTCCGAATCCGCGCCGCTTGCCTTACGGGCATGGCCAAAATCTGTCGCCAGTCATCGACATGCAGCAAAAGTGAACCGATTTCCACCATTGAACACGCGAGAAAAGCTAACGCGCACAAGTGCTTTAGGGTCCCGAATGTGAATGTAATCCGACCGAGCCGGCGGCGGGCGTATTATGCCGCATGTCCAAAAAAGCGGACCTAAACAACGGCGCGGCCTTCGCGGCCGATATCGCCGCCGACCTGGCCGACCGCGAATCGCGTTGGCGGGCGGCTTTGGCCGAGGCGGAAGCTGCATTGGCTGCCGGCGAGGCGCAGGACGCCGAGCGGCGCGCCAAGGCGCTCTCCGCCATCGCGAAAGCGGCGGCCGAGGTCGAGCAATGGCGCGCCGCGGCCATGGCGGCATTGAAGGCTGAGGAAACGGAACAGGATGGAGAGGCTTTCCTTCGGGAGCTTGAAATTCGAATCGATCGCTTTCGACGAGAAGAAGGTCTTGATCCATTATTTGAAGGAGGCGCTGAGCCCGGCTGAGTTGGGCAGGGTTTTTCGGTCGTGGCCGTTCTGGCGCCGCGAAGAACAAACCCCGCCGCCGGAACCCTGGCGCCTCTGGGTGTTTCTCGGCGGCCGCGGCGCGGGCAAGACGCGCGCCGGCGCCGAATGGGTGCGCGAACAGGTCGAGGCGCGCGGCAAGCGCCGCATCGCGCTGATCGGGCCGACGTTCCACGACGTGCGAGAGGTGATGATCGATGGGCCGAGCGGCCTGCGGTCTCTGAGCCGCTCGCCGCCGTTTTATGAAGCGTCGCGCCGGCGGCTGATCTGGCCGAACGGAGCGGAGGCGCACGCGCTGTCGGCCGCCGATCCGGAAGGGCTGCGCGGGCCGCAATTTGATGCCGCGTGGGCCGATGAGTTCTGCGCGTGGGAAAAGCCGGAAGAAACCTGGGCGCTGCTGGCGCTCGGGCTTCGGCTGGGCGCCGACCCTCGGGCTGTGGTGACCACGACGCCCAAACCGATCGGCGCGCTGAAGCGTCTGATCGGTTTGGAGACGACCGTCGTCACGCGCGGATCGACGAAACGCAATGCGATGAATCTGGCGCCGGGCTTCGTTGAAGCGATGGCGGCGCGCTGGGGCGGCACGTCTTACGGGCGCCAGGAATTGGAGGGCGAGATCATCGAGAATCCGGACGGCGCGCTCTGGCGCCGCCCCGATATCGAGGCGCGGCGCGTCAGCGTGTGGCCGCCGCTCGATCATATCGTCGTCGCGGTCGATCCGCCCGCGGGGATCGATGGCGATGCGTGCGGCATCGTGGCGGCCGGTTGTTATGGCGCGGCCAAGGACTTGCGTGCGGTGGTGCTCGCCGACGCCAGCGCCCAGGGGCTGACGCCGCTGGGCTGGGCGCAGCGCGCAGCCAATCTCGCGCGTTCGCTGGATACCAGCCTGATCGTCGCCGAGGCGAACAATGGCGGGGAGATAGTGCGCACGGTGCTGAACCAGGCCGCGCCCGACATGGTCGTGCGCCTGATGCGTGCTCATACAGGCAAGCGCGCCCGCGCCGAGCCTATCGCCGCGCTCTACGAGCAGGGGCGCGTTGTCCACGCCGGAGTGTTCGCCGCGCTGGAAGATGAAATGTGTTCGTTCGGCGCGCCGGGTTTTTCCGGCAGCCCGGATCGGCTGGATGCGCTGGTCTGGGCGCTGACGGAATTGCTGATCGCCGCGGGACGTCCGCGCGTGAGCAGCCTCTAGCGCAATAAAGGAAAAGTGGAATGCTGAATTGGCTGCGCAGGCTTGGCCTGCGCGATCGCAAAACTGCGCCGCAGGGTTATATCGCCTGGCACGCGCTGGGGCGGCCGACATGGTCGTCGCGCGATTATCTGGCGTTCGCGCGCGAAGGCTATGGCCGCAACGCCATCGCCTATCGCTGCGTGCGCCTGATCGCGGAGGCGGCGGCCAGCGTGCGGCTGCGCGTTGCGCCGGAGGATCATGCGCTCGCCGCGCTGCTGGAAGCGCCGAACCCCGAGCAGACCGGCCATGAATTGCTCGAAGCGTTTTTCGGGCACCTGCAGGTCGGCGGCAATGCCTTCCTGGAAGCGGTGAGTTTTGCCGAAGAAGCCCCGCGCGCGCTTTATGTGCTGCGGCCGGATCGCATGAGCGTCATCCCCGGCGCGCGCGGCTGGCCGATCGGCTGGGAGCATCGCGCCGGCGGTCAGGTGACGCGCTATGAGCGCGATCCGCTCAACGATCGCTCGCCGATCCTGCATCTGAAATTGTTCGCCCCGGCGGACGATTGGTACGGCCAATCGCCGATGGAGGCCGCCGCCTTTGCGATCGACATACACAATGCCGGCGGCGCCTGGAACAAGGCGCTGATCGACAATGCCGCACGGCCTTCTGGCGCGCTGGTCTATTCCGGCACCAATGGCGCGGACCGTTTAAGTGAAGATCAGTTCGCGCGGCTGCGGGCTGAGTTGGAGGAGGCGCACATGGGCGCGGCGAATGCGGGAAGGCCGCTGCTGCTGGAAGGCGGGCTCGACTGGAAGCCGATGAGCCTTTCGCCGTCGGACATGGATTTTATCCAGGCGCGTTACGCCGCCGCGCGCGATATTGCGCTCGCGTTCGGCGTGCCGCCGATGCTGCTGGGTATTCCCGGCGACAATACATACTCGAATTACCGCGAGGCCAATCTGGCGTTTTGGCGCCAGACGATCCTGCCGCTGGTGGAAAAGGCGGCGCGCGCGATGGAAAACTGGATCGGGGACCGTTGGGAAGAACGCGCGTCGATCAGCGTCGATCTCGACTCCATTCCCGCGCTCGCCGCCGAACGCGATGCGCTCTGGGCCCGGCTGGAGACGACAAGCTTTCTGGACACGGAAGAAAAACGCCGCATGGCCGGCGTGGAACACGGATGATGAAACTGGATTTGCGGGTCGCGGCGGCGCTGTTTTCGGCGCTGGCGCTGCAAACCGCCAGCGCGCTGATCTGGGCGGGCGGCGCGTCCGCACGGCTCAATGAACTCGAAGCGCGGCTGCGGGCGCAGCAGCCGGTGGCCGAGCGCATCGCCCGGCTCGAAACGCAGATGACGCTGGCGCAGCAATCGCTTGACCGCATCGAACGGCGGCTGGACCGGAAATGAGTTTTGCCCTGGCGGCGAGCCCATCGCCGCTGGAACTGGAGGGCTATGCCTCGCTATTCGGCGTGGCCGATCTCTCAGGAGACGTTGTGCGCGCCGGCGCCTTCCGCGCCAGCATTGCGATGCTGCGCGGCGGCATACCGATGTTCGTGCGTCACGATCCAAAGCTCGTCGCTGGCCGCTGGCTTGACCTGAAGGAAGATGGCCGCGGGCTTTATGTCCGCGGTCATCTGGATTTTTCGCTGCCCGGCGCGGCTCTGGCGCGGCGGCTGATCGCGCGCGGCGTCGATGGGCTGTCCATCGGCTTCGTTACGCGCGCGGCGCGCCGGCGCCAGCAGGGCCGCGAGCTGACGGAAATTGAAATCGTCGAAGTCTCCCTCGTGGACTTCCCGATGTTGCCGCAAGCGCGGCTGACCCGAGCGGGTTCGCCCGCGCCATTGCCACAAGGAGCATGAAGTGAAGAAAGAGACCAAGATGCTCGCCGCCAGCGGCGAGCAGGACGCACTGATGCGCGTGTTCGAGGAATTCAAGGCCAGCAATAACGAGCGCCTCGACCGCATAGCGGCCGGCCGCGCCGATCCGCTGCTGGAAGAAAAGGTCGATCGGCTCGATCGGGCGGTGGCCGAGTGCAAGCAGCAGGCCGAACGCATCGCGCTGGCCCAGCGCCGCCCGGCGATGGCGCCGGAAGCGCCGATTTTGTCGGAGCGCAAGGCAGCGTGGAATTCCTATTTGCGCAAGGGCGATGAAAGCGGCCTGGCCGCGATTGAAGCCAAGGCGCTTTCCGTGGGTTCGGATGCCGACGGCGGCTATACGGCGCCGCCGGAGCTGGATCGCCTGATCGAAGCGCGGCTGCGCGCGGTCTCCCCGATGCGCGAGATCGCGACGGTGCGCACCACCGGCGGCAATGTGTTCAAGAAACCGATCTCGATCACCGCGGCCGGAACCGGCTGGGTCAGCGAAACCGGTTCGCGCACGCAGACTTCGACGCCGACGCTGTCGATGCTCGAATTTCCCACCGCCGAACTTTACGCCAATCTCGCCGCGACGCAGACGCTGCTCGACGATTCCTACGTCAACATAGAAGAGTGGATCGCCGGCGAGGTGGAGGATGCGTTCGCCGGGCAGGAGCGCGCGGCGTTCGTTAGCGGCGATGGCGCCGATAAGCCGACCGGATTTCTGCTGGCGGCGAATATCGTTGCTGAGACAAGCCATGTGTGGGGCAAGGTCGGCTATCTCGCCTCCGGCGCGGCGGGCGCGTTCGCCAGCAGCAATCCGGTCGAGAAATTGATCGACCTCATCTACACGCCGCGCGCCGAGTTCCGCCAGAACGCGCGTTTTGCGATGAACCGCAAGACGTTGGCCGCCGTGCGCAAGCTGAAGGATGCAAACGATAATTACATCTGGCAGCCCTCCGACGCCGGCGCGGCTAGCACCGTGCTGGGTTATCCGGTAACGGAACTGGAAGACATGCCTGACATCGCGGCGAATTCGCATTCGATCGCGTTCGGCGATTTTTCGCGCTTCTACCTGATCGTCGACCGCGCCGGCGTGCGCGTGTTGCGTGATCCTTACTCCGCCAAGCCCTACGTCCTGTTCTATGTCACCAAGCGCGTTGGCGGCGGCGTGCAGAATTTCGACGCCGTCAAGCTGATGAAGTTCGCGGCGTCGTAATTAATCCTCCCCCGCTTGCGGGGGAGGTGGCCGCTTCGCGCAGCGAAGCGCCGGAGGGGGAATACCCTGCGGCGCTAGGCTCCACCTCAGTCTCGCTGCGCTCGACAGCTCCCCCGTGAACGGGGGAGCAAGGAGTGTTTATGTCCATCACCATCGTAACGCCTCCGGCGAGCGAACCGCTCTCGCTCGCCGAGGCGAAACTGTTCCTGCGCGTCGAGCATGACGCTGAGGACGATCTTATCGCAGCTTTGATCGGCGCGGCGCGCGAGGCCG
>DASZPV010000002.1:0-4839 GCA_035549875.1 Caulobacterales bacterium | reverse complement strand
CCTGCGCAAAGCCGCCGAGCGAACTGTCGATGGTCTTTGGGACGCCGTCGCCGAAGCGATCACCGCCTTCACAAACACCGAGTGCGCAAACTTCTTCGCCGCAGCAGGCTATGACCTGGATTAAGGTGAATCTGCTCTAGCCGAATTCTGCTACCATTGCGGCCATGACGCTTGAAGAAGCCTTGGCGCGATTGCGTGGGGCCCGCGCCGCTCTGGAACGGCGGGGGGTTGTGCGCGCCGCCGTGTTCGGGTCGGTCGCGCGCGGCGAGGCGACGGCCGGCAGCGATGTCGATGTGTTTGTCGAGATCAGCCCGGACGCCAGCGTCGGCATCTGGGAGCTGGCCGGCGTTTACAACGAAATCGCCGACGCCTTTTGTCGCTGAATTCCGGGCGCTGCGGCCGCACGTGCACGAGCAAGCCGAGCGAGATGCTGTGTTTGCGTTCTGATGGCGGCGCGATCGGCTAAGGCGGCGCTTGACGATATTGTTTCATATGGTGAAGCCTCGATCGCCTTTGTCGAGGGGCGCGACGCCGCAGGTCTTCTGGCAGATCGCAAGTCATGGATGGCTACCATCTATTCCTTGCAATGTGTGTCCGAGGCGGTCCGGCGTCTGCCTGAGGCGAACAATCCTGACCTGCCGTGGCGCGAAATCATGAGCGCCGGAAATGTATATCGACACGGTATGACGCAATACAGACTGACCGCCTGGTAAAGACGGTCGCTGAGCACGTTCCTGAATTGGTCAGCTTCGCCAAAAGGCAGTTTGAGGCTTTGGATTAGGACCGCCTTGCCCGCCGCGCCGGGCCATGCTGCATTCGGGGAAGCAGCAAAGGCGCGGACCGCATGTGGAATATCGTTACGTTGGTGGGGGTTGGCGTCACGGCGCTGACCATTCCGCCGGTTCTGCTGCAATTGCGAAATCATCCGCGTGGGCTGTTCGTGCTGTTCTTCGCGGAGATGTGGGAGCGGTTTTCCTATTACGGGATGCGCGGCATCCTGATCACTTACATGACGCAGCACTTCCTGTTCGGCGACACGCTCGCGCAGGGGCAATACGGGGCCTACACGTCGCTGGTTTATCTGATGCCGTTGATCGGCGGCTTCCTTGCGGACAAGCTGCTCGGCACGCGTAAGGCGATTGCGTTTGGCGCGCTGCTGCTGGTGGCGGGCCATCTGGCGATGGCGATCGAGCAGAAGCCCGCCACGCAGCACCTGACCTATCAGGGGCAGACCTACGATTTCGTCGCCGAAGGGCGGCAAGACCAGCGTACGGTTCACATCAAGATCGGCGACGGACTCTACAAATTCGGTCCCGCGCCCGATGGCGGCCTTGCCATCGCGGGTCTGCCTGCCGGCGCGCCATTGCCGGCCGTGCTGCCGAAGGGCTCCTACGAGATGAGCGTCAGCGGCGTCATCCCGCTTTACAAATCGATCTTCTACCTCGCGCTTTCGCTGATCATCATGGGCGTGGGCTTTCTGAAGGCCAACATCTCCTCGATCGTAGGCCAACTTTACAAGGAGCATGATCCGCGGCGCGATTCAGGATTTACGCTCTACTATTACGGCATCAATCTCGGCGCGTTCTGGGCTTCGATCTTATGCGCCGGCCTCGGGCTGGCCTATGGCTGGGCGTGGGGCTTTGGCCTCGCCGGCGTGGGCATGCTTGCGGGCTTCATCGTGTTCGTGCGCGGCAAGCCCCTGTTGGAGGGCCATGGCGAACCGCCCGATCCCGAGGCGCTCAAGAAAAAAGTGATCGGCCCGATCGATCGCGAGTGGCTGACGTATATCCTTGCGATCCTCGGCGTGGGGCTGGTGTATCTGCTGGTGCAGCGCGAGCCGTTCGTGAACTGGCTGCTGGCGTTCGCATCGATCGGGGTGCTGGCTTATTTCGCCGTGTACATGGCGCGCAAATGCACGGCGGTGGAGGCGCAACGCATCGCGCTGGCGTTGGTCCTGATCGCCGCGTCGGTCGTGTTCTGGACGTTGTTTGAACTTGCCGGCTCGGCGCTCAACCAGTTCGGCGAGCGAAACACCGCGCTGCCCTCGAACGGCTTCTGGACGATCACGTCGGGTCAGGTTCAGAGCTTCAATTCCGGTTACATCCTCCTGCTCGCGCCGCTGTTTGCGGCGGGCTGGGTGTGGCTGGCGAGGGGTAAGAGGGAGCCGAACGATGTTATGAAGTTCGCGCTGGCGCTGATGCAGGTGGGCGCGGGCTTTCTGGTTCTGGTGTGGGGCGCGTCCTATGCCGATGCGCAGGCGCGGGTGCCGCTCGTGTTTCTTGCCTTACTGTATCTGTTGCATACGACCGGCGAACTTTGCCTTTCGCCGGTAGGGCTTTCGGCGATGACGAAATTGGCGCCGGCGGCCGTGCTGTCCACGATGATGGCGACGTGGTTCCTGTCGAGTTCGGCCGCGCAGGCGCTTGGCGCGCAGATCGCGAAGTTGACGGCGCAGCAGACCGTTGGCGGCCAGGTTCTCGATCCGCACGCGGCCCTGACGACTTATGTCGGCGTATTTCAGCAGATTGGCGTCGGCGCGATTATAATTGGAATTGCCTTGGCCGCCTTGTCGCCGTGGCTCAAAAAACTTTCGCACGGCGCCGGATAAAAATCGCGCGCCGCAGGCCTGCCGCAATCGGCCAAAAAGCAAACGCAATCGGCGCGCCAAATCAATGCGCGCAGGCGAATCGAAATGGGTCGGCTTCGCCGCGCGGGAGCAAGCCGCATGTCCGCCAGAGGCGCCTCTGCGAACCGCTCTAAACCTGTCGGCGCCCTGAAGCCGGGCTCGCTCGATCTTTTGCTCGGCTGGCGCGAGAAAGAACGCGCGCGGGCCGGCATGGGTTTTTCGGCGCCGCATGCGCCTTTTGCCGTAACGGCAGAGGAAGAGCCGGTCCTCTATGGCCAGGACCGCCATCTGCTCACCATCGCGCCGACCGGCGCCGGCAAGGGCCGCGGCGTGATCATCCCGAACCTGCTGCGCTTCGAGGGCTCGGCGATCGTGATCGATCCCAAGGGCGAGACCTGGCATGTGACGGCGCGGCGCCGGCGCGAGATGGGCCAGCAGGTCTATCTGCTCGATCCGTTCGGCGCGGTGTCCAAGCGCACGGATTCGCTGAACCCGTTCGATCTGTTCCGCCGCCCCGGCGCGCTTTTGGATGCGGACGCGGAAATGCTGGCCAGCCTGCTGGCGGGCGATGCGGGTTTTCACAAGGAGCCGTTCTGGGACAATTGGGGCCGCTCGCTGATGGCCGGCGTGATCGCGGCGGTGGCGGAGACTTCGATCCCGAGCGAGCGCCATTTCGGCAAGGTGCGCGAAATCCTGATGAGCGATGATGCGGTTTATAATCTCGCGTCCTTGCTTGAGAATAACGAGCACATGAACCGGCTCAGCAAGCAGAACATATCGAGCTTCCTGCCGATCACGGAGCAGACGCGCTCGGGGATTCTTTCGACGACGCAGAGCTATCTGAAGGTGGTGAACTCGGATTCGGCGCTGCGCTCGCTGTCGCGCTCGACGATCGATCTTTCCGCCGTGCGCGAAGGCGCGCCGCTGACGATCTATATCGTGATCCCGCCGGACAAGCTGGAAAGCCACTCCGCGCTGTTGCGCCTCTGGGTCGGCACGCTGCTCTTGACGGTGATGGGACGCAAGCGCCGGCCGAAACGCTCGACCCTGTTTCTGCTCGATGAGGCAGCCCAACTCGGCGAGTTCGGTCCGCTGCGCCAGGCGATGACGCTGATGCGCGGCTATGGTTTGCAGGTGTGGCCGTTCTTTCAGGATTTGAGCCAGTTGCAGCGGCTCTATCCGAAGGACTGGCAAACGATCTTCAACAATGCCGGCGTGTTCCAGATGTTCGGGATCGCCAATCATCTGATGGCGCGCGAGGGCGCCGATCTGATCGGCGATATCGACGCCGACATGCTGCGCGCGATGGCGCCGGACCGGCAGATCGTGGCCGCATCCGGCAAAGAGGCGATGAGCTGCCGCATCCCGGATTATCTGGCTGACGCCGCGTTTGTTGGCGACTGGGATCCCAACCCGATGTTTGAAGCCGCCAGTGAAGCTCCGCCGCCGAAAACCGCGCCGTCGCGGGTGCGATAGAGCCTTCTCCCGCGTGCGGGAGAGGGTTTATCGCGGCGCGAGCCGCGAGACGGATGAGGGCCCGTTCGGCAAGCGCAGCGCGCGTCCGCCCTCGTCCGCCCTTGCTTCGCTCAGGCACCTTCTCCCGCATGCGGGAGAAGGGCTAAACTCGGCGCATGAGCGACGCGCCCCTCTCCCCTGAACTCCTCGCCGCCATTCGCGCCAACGCGGAGATGGCGGTCAGCGAACTCGGCGGGACGAGCGGCATGAGCGATTTCGGCCTCAACGAAAAATCCGTCGCGTGGGTGGAGGGCTTTATCGAGCGCCAGCGCGGAAGCGATCCCGGCGCGCTGGTTTCCGTGCTGGGCTCCTTCCTCGGCGAAGCGATCATCGCGCGCGCGGGCGGCGCATGGATGCAGAGCGAGCAGGGGCCGGGCGTGCGCTTTGCCAATAACGCGATGTGCTTTCCGTTCGCGAAAGTCGCCAAGCAATTCGCGGACGGGCGGAATGAGGGGGAGTCGGTGCTGGGATTTTATCGCGTGGCGGTGGAGCAGATCGCGACGGGGAAAATCTAGCGCACGCATGCGGGGGCGCCGCCGCGTTTGGGCGCGGCGCGCGGTATAGGCGGCGATATTTGTCGATACTTAAGAAGAGTTGACGCCGTTCGCCAGGATTGGCGTCGCCGCGTCGATGCGCAGCCACATCCGGCGCGGCGCGGGCAGGGCGCGGAGTTTGGTGAAGCCGCGCTGCAATCGCTT
>DASZPV010000001.1:0-1602 GCA_035549875.1 Caulobacterales bacterium | reverse complement strand
ACGCCGCGCCAGCGGCGGGGGTGGGGTGTGGCTGTGAGGTTGGGTTGAGCCGCTGGAGGCACATCGCGAAACTCACGGCAGCACCCCACCCGGCTCAGGCTTCGCCTTCGCCACCCTCCCCGTTGAGGGGAGGGATGGCGCTAGTCGCGGACGTTCCCGCTCGGCGCCGAAGAATTGGCTGAGCGTCCGCCAGTTCTTTATCGAGTTTGACGAACGACAATGGTTTTAGAAACCGATGACCTTGCTGCACACCCGCGTCAAATGCGTGACATCGAATCGGTATATCGCCTCGTTCTTGAGACTTAGGGAGTATTTTTCATGACTGTCTCTGAACTGATCGCCGCGCTCAAGAGCTTGCCGGAGAGCCTGCCGGTAGTGATCATGGATGAAGAGGGCGAGGGTTCGTTTGACATCGACGAAATCGACCAAGGCGTTGTGGTCGATGGCGAAACTGAGATCGAGGCCGTGCGGCTTTTTCCCTAGGCGCCGTTTTAAGCAAGCCCGAAATCCGCTTGCGGATTTCGGGGGCCACCTGCTCCCACAAGGGGAGAAGGAATTTTATCCCCGCCTCAGCCTTGCCGGCGCGCTCGGCAATCCCAAATCAAGCTCCGCCTGCGGCGCAGGCAAGCGCGGCGCGGCTTCGATCTGCTGGGCTTCCTGCGGATCGGCGCCTTCGGCGGCGCCGAGTTCGCGGAATTTCTTCGCGGCGACCATGACGCGGCTATCGAACGAGGACACGAACGCATTGTAGTGCGCGACGGATTTGCCGATCGTATCGCCGAGCGAGGCCAGATGTTTGCTCAGCGGCAGGAGGCGCGAATGCAATTCGCGGCCAAGCGTGGCGATTTCCTCGGCGTTTTTTTGGATTTCTTCCTGGCGCCAGCCAAACGCGATGGTTTTGGCTAACGCAAACAGATTCGATGGGCCGATGACCACAACCTTGTCGCGGAAGCCGTCCGAATAGAGCGTCTGATCCTGCTCGAACGCGGCGGCGAGAAAATTATCCCCCGGCACGAACATGATCACGAAATCGGCCGTGTCCGGGATGTGCCGCCAATATTCCTTGGAGGCGAGGGATTTCATGTGGTTGCGCAATTCCTGCGCGTGCTTCTTCATCAGAAGTTCGCGCGCCGCGTCATCCGTGGCTTCCATCGCATCGAGATAGCCCGACAGCGCCACTTTCGAATCGACAACGATGCAGCGCCCGCCCGGCAGCTTGATCAACACGTCCGGCCGCACGCGCCCGCCCTCGCCGTCATTCGCGCTTTGCTCGGCGAAGAAATCGATCTTCGATGAAAGGCCCGAAAGCTCCAGCACGTTTTTCAGCGTCTCTTCGCCCCAGCGGCCGCGCGTCTTCGGGCCGGCGCGCAGGGCGTTGGCGAGCTTGCCGGTGACGTTTCGGGTCTGGTCCATCGCCTCGCCGATGGCGCGCATCTGTTCGGTAAGCGCGGATTTGTCTTCGGTGCGGGATTTGTCGAGCGCGGCGATGGTTTCGCTGAGCTTGTTGAACTGGTCCTGCACCGGCGCGACGAGTTCCTTCACCCCGCCGGCGGCGGCCTGCTGGTGCTTCTCGAACGTCTCCTTCGCCAGCGTCAGGAAGCT